>NZ_JAIHBA010000030.1:0-107066 GCF_019718735.1 Pseudomonas sp. RIT778
GCTGGCGTTGCGGATGACGCGGACGTTGCGGGCTTAAGCCTTAGTCGAAATACAGAAACGGCCCATTACGGGCCGTTTTTCATTTAGATCGTTCCCACGTCGAGGCGTCGAACCGTCCGCGTGGGAATGCCTCAAGGGACGCTCCGCGTTCCAGCTCTGGAAGGGACGCAGAGCGTCCCGGGCTGCATTCCCACGCGGAGCGTGGGAACGATCAGGCTAAGGATCTGGCTAGAGCGGTGTTTCTGTCTTCAACTCCAGATTATCCAGCGCCCGATTCACCGCCAGTTCACTCAGCATGATCAATTGCGCAATGCCCAGCAGCACATGTCGCTGCGAGCCGTCCACCAGCCCGGCGAAGTCAGTGGCCATGGTTTTGGCGCAAGTCAGGGTTTCAGAGGCATCGGCCAGCAGTTCTTCGCTGTCGATGCCGGGGGCGATGAGGTAACGAGTGTTGGGTTTGAGCACCGGTTTTCTGGGGAGCAGCGGATTGAGGTAGTGATCGAGGGCGCGTTCGGCGGCTTCGTGGAATGTCTTGGAGTCGAGGGACTCGTAGGGCGAGGTGGGTGTCGGTTTCGGGTGGGCTGGGTGTTGGTTTGATCACGTTTGAATCTCCAAATCAGAAAAATGGAGCCATCAAACTTCGCTACCAAACGAAGAGGTGGTGGCCATACACGGGTTGGTAGACCGGTGACTTGGAAAACCGGCGCGCTCGAAAGCGCCCCACGCATGGCCACCATAAAAGCACGGACGGATAAGCGTCCGAATACGGTGAATTGCGCAACAAGTCAGATCCGGGCTACCAAACCCGATCGCTGTATTTCAGCGACGGGACAACGATAAAACCCGGCCCTTGAGCGCACAAGCCGGCGGATTCTGGCTTAGTCGTAGGCAACGGCGCAAGGTTGTGTAGCCTGGGTGCGTGTCCGAACGTGTCCTTTAAACACTTCACTTAAACACCCCACTCCAGATCGTTCCCACGCTCCGCGTGGGAATGCAGCCCGGGACGCTCCGCGTCCCTTCCAGAGCTGGAACGCGGAGCGTCCCTTGAGGCATTCCCACGCAGAGCGTGGGAACGAGCATCACGCACTGCTTTTCGCATCCAGCTCAAGCACCAACCCGCCCGGCATCTGCACAAAAATCTGCCAGATCCCATCCTCTGGCACCTGCGCCACCTGATACGGCAACCCACTCCCCTGCACCCGCTTCAAAACCACCGCCGCATCTTCATCGGTGCGAAACGCAATATGACTCAACGCCGCCTCATCCAGCGCGGGCTGCTCAATCACATGCACCAACGCCTCCCCATCCTGATACAACCACCGCCCGGGAAACGGAAACGGCGGCCGCCGCCCCGGCGTCAATCCCAACAACCCACCAAAAGCGTCCTGCAGCGCCTGACCGTCAGCGGTGCTGAAGGCCAGATGATCAAATGTCCACGTCATGTCTGTCTCCTGCGGTTATTCAGGATTTCAGTATCTGCGCTTGCCAATCCAGGAAAAATCCCGCAAAACGCCAAGGATCTTCAACGGATTTTTACTAATGAGCTCAATCCTCGATCTGGAAATCTTCGTCCGCACCGCCGACTCCGGCAGCATCTCCGCCGCTGCCCGGGCGCTGGAGCTGACGCCGGCTGCAGCGAGCATCGCGTTGAAACGCCTGGAAACCCGCCTCGGCATTCGCCTGTTCGCCCGCTCCACCCGCAGCATGCGCCTGACCGAAGAAGGCCGGCGTTATCTGGAAAGCGTGCGTCTGGCGCTGGCGACACTGGCCGAGGGCGAGCAGGCACTGAAGCAGCAAACCGAAGGCTTGAGCGGCGTGCTGCAACTGGCGGCGCCGTCGGACTTCGGGCGCAATGTGCTGTTACCGTGGCTAGACGATTTCAAGCACGAGCACCCGCACATTCAGCTGCAATTGCTGCTCAACGACCGACACGCGGACCTGTTTCGCGAGACGGTTGATGTGGCGCTGCGCTTTGGTGTGCCGAGTGATTCGACGCTGGTGGCGTTGCCGATTCTGCCCGAGCATCGGCGTGTGGCCTGCGCCAACCCTGCGTATCTGGAACGCCACGGCACACCGCAAAATCCTGCTGAACTGAGCGAGCACAGCGCCCTGCTCTACCTGCGCAACGGTCGTCCTTACAACACCTGGCGCTTCCATCGCGACGACGAAACCGTCGAGGTCGAAGTACGCGGCGACTACCTCAGCGACGACGGCGAAGTCGCCCGCCGCTGGGCGCTCGCCGGGCATGGGATCGCCTATAAAGCCTGGCTCGACGTGGCCGAAGACGTGCGCGCCGGGCGGCTGGTGACGCTGTTCGATGACTGGCATGGCGAGAGCGTGCCGTTCAATCTGTTGTGCCCGCATCGGGTGCAAGTGTCGGAACGGGTCAAGGTGTTGCAGGCGTTTTTAAGGCAGCGTTGCGAGACATTGCGTCGATAAATTCACTTTGCCGCGCCGGGCGCTTCTGGTATTTGATGGAAGCTTTCCCACCGACAAAAGGATTTCGGCATGAGCTATCGCACACTGGGTCACTCGGGGTTGCAGGTGTCCACCCTCACCCTCGGCACGATGATGTTCGGCGAGCAGACCAGCGCGGAAGATTCGCTGCGTATCATCGACAAGGCCTGGGATCAGGGCATCAATTTCATCGACACCGCCGACGTCTACACCAACGGCCGTTCGGAAGAGATCGTCGGCGAGGCCATCGCCCGTCATCGGCATGAATGGGTGCTGGCGACCAAGGTCGGCTTCGGCCCGGTGGACGGCGTGCCGAATCGCAGCGGTCTGAGCCGCAAGCACATCTTCAACGGTCTGGAGGCCAGCCTGACCCGGCTTGGCACCGACTACCTCGACATCTATTACCTGCACCGCGAAGACCACAACACCCCGCTGGAGGTGACGATCTCGGCGATTGGCGATCTGATTCGCCAGGGCAAGATCCGTTATTGGGGCCTGTCGAACTATCGCGGCTGGCGGATTGCCGAGGTGATTCGCGTGGCGGACAAACTGGGCGTTGATCGGCCGGTGATCAGCCAGCCGCTCTACAACATCGTCAACCGTCAGGCCGAAACCGAACAGATCACCGCCGCCCAGACTTACGGCCTCGGCGTGGTGCCTTACAGCCCGCTGGCCCGTGGCGTGCTCAGCGGCAAGTACGCACCGGACGTGACGCCGGACGCCAACAGCCGTGCCGGGCGCCAGGACAAACGGATTCTGGAAACTGAATGGCGGGTGGAGTCGTTGCGCATTGCCCAGCAGATTCAGCAATACACTCAGGAGCGTGGGGTCGGGATTGTCGAGTTTGCGATTGCCTGGGTGCTGAACAACGGCGCGGTGACGTCGGCGATTGTCGGGCCGCGTACTGAGGAACAGTGGGATGCGTACACCAAGGCGCAGGCGGTGAAGATTACGGCGGAGGATGAGGCGTTTATCGACTCACTGGTGACGCCGGGGCATGCGTCTACGCCGGGGTTTAATGATGTGAGTCATTTTGTGTCGGGCCGTAAGCCGCATCAGGCTTAAGCACCTATGCTTCGACACAGGTCTCTGTTCTCACGGGACCTGTGTCGGATGTTGGAAATATTGATCACTCGGCCAATATTCACCACAAAAACCACGTATCCTGCGCGCCCCGTTTCACCATCACCCCCGCGAGGACAGTTTGTCTAAAGGCATTGCTCTATCGGTGACAGCATCGACGCTGTTCGCCGTCATGTATTACTACACCTCGCTGCTCACCCCGTTGAGCGGCGTGGAAATCTTCGGTTGGCGGATGCTGCTGACCTTGCCCTGCATGACCGTGTTCATGTTGCTGTCCGGCGAATGGCGGCGGGTGCTGGAGCTGCTGCGCCGGGTCCCTGCGCTGCCGAAGTTGATCGGTGGCCTGATCGTTTCGTCCGCGTTGCTCGGCGTGCAGTTGTGGCTGTTCATGTGGGCGCCGCTCAACGGCTACAGCCTTGATGTGTCGCTGGGTTACTTCCTGCTGCCGTTGTCCATGGTCCTGACCGGGCGCATCGCTTATGGCGAAAACCTGTCATACCTGCAAAAAGTCGCGGTGTTTTTTGCCAGCCTCGGTGTGTTGAACGAGTTGTATCAGGTCGGCGGGTTTTCCTGGGCGACGCTGGTCGTAGTCGTCGGTTACCCGTTGTATTTCGTGCTGCGCAAATACCTCAAGACCGACAACCTCGGCGGTTTGTGGGTCGACATGACTTTGATGCTGCCGGTGGCGTACTGGTTTGTGCGCGGCGGCGAACAGGGTTTCGGCGTGTTCGATCAGTACCCGGCGCTGACATGGCTGATTCCGCTGCTCGGTCTGATCAGTGCCTCGGCACTGGTGGTCTACATCATCGCCAGCCGCTTGCTGCCGTTCAGCCTGTTTGGTTTGTTGAGTTACGTTGAGCCGGTGCTGCTGCTGGGTGTGGCGCTGTTGCTCGGCGAGAGCATCAAACCCGGTGAATGGCTGACCTACATCCCGATCTGGCTCGCCGTGGTGGTGCTGGTGTTTGAAGGGTTCAAGCATCTGATGCGCCAGCGCAGGCCTTAAAAGCAGCACAAAACAAATGTGGGAGCGGGCTTGCTCGCGAAAGCAATCGTTCATTCAACACTTCAGTTGACTGATCCGACGCCTTCGCGAGCAAGCCCGCTCCCACATTTTTTATCGGTGCAGCTAATTACTCGGTAGCGAGCACGCCACGACGCACCTGGTCACGCTCGATCGATTCGAACAGTGCCTTGAAGTTGCCTTCGCCGAAGCCATCGTCGCCCTTGCGCTGGATGAATTCGAAGAACACCGGGCCCATCAGGGTTTCCGAGAAGATCTGCAGCAGCAGACGCTTGTCTTCTTTATCCGACGCACCGTCGAGCAGGATGCCGCGCGATTGCAACTGATCGACCGGCTCGCCGTGGTTCGGCAGGCGGCCTTCGAGCATTTCGTAGTAGGTGTCCGGCGGCGCGGTCATGAAGCGCATGCCGATCTTCTTCAACTGATCCCAGGTCTTGACCAGGTCGTCGGTGAGGAACGCCACGTGCTGGATGCCTTCGCCGTTGAACTGCATCAGGAACTCTTCGATCTGCCCGGCGCCCTTCGACGATTCTTCGTTGAGCGGGATGCGGATCATGCCGTCCGGTGCGGTCATCGCTTTCGAGGTCAGGCCGGTGTATTCGCCCTTGATGTCGAAGTAGCGGATCTCACGGAAGTTGAACAGCTTCTCGTAGAAGTTCGCCCAGTAGGCCATGCGACCGCGATACACGTTGTGGGTCAGGTGATCGATGATCTTCAGGCCGGCACCGACCGGGTTGCGGTCAACGCCTTCCAGGAACACGAAGTCGATGTCATAGATCGAGCTGCCTTCGCCGAAACGGTCGATCAGGTACAACGGCGCGCCGCCAATGCCTTTGATCGCCGGCAGGTTCAGTTCCATCGGACCGGTTTCGATGTGGATCGGCTGGGCGCCGAGTTCCAGTGCACGGTTGTAGGCCTTCTGCGAATCCTTGACCCGGAACGCCATGCCGCACACCGACGGGCCGTGTTCAGCCGCGAAGTACGAAGCAACGCTGTGGGGTTCGTTGTTGAGGATCAGGTTGATCGCACCCTGGCGATACAGGTGCACGTTCTTGGAACGGTGGGTCGCGACCTTGGTGAAGCCCATGATCTCGAAGATCGGCTCAAGGGTGCCAGGAGTCGGCGATGCGAACTCGATGAACTCGAAGCCCATCAGGCCCATTGGGTTTTCGTATAAATCTGCCATGGTTGGCGCCTCATCATTCTTATCAATTAACCAGAGTTATTTGTCAGTAATGCTGAGACCGGTGGGTGGCGCACAGGAGATGCCACGCACACTGCGGGCGAGGAAGTCACCGTAGATCAGTTGAAACCCGAATATCTTCATTGTCGACCCAAGGCTCTTGCGGGCGAGGCTTCTGCTGCCAGAAGACGATTATTATTGTATGCGTAACCCGATTCTACACAGCGTAAATAGGGTTGTCTGCCCTCTCTATAAAATCCGCTTTTTTCCGGCCGGTGCAAGGGGTTTGTTGCACAGCCAGATGCCCGCCAGAATCAGCACGCCGCCCAGGCACATGGCCAGCGTCAGCTGTTCACCCAGCAGGATTGCACCGGCCAGCACGGCGGTCAGCGGGTTGAGCGCAATGAACACGCCGGAGCGTGTGGCGCCGATTTTACGGATGCCATCGTAGTAACCGATGTAGGCCAGCGCCGAGCCGAGTACGCCCAGATAGGCCAGGCTCAGCCATTGGCGCGGGCCAAGCGCGGCCAGCGCTGCAACGTCGACTTCGCCACGGCTCAGGGCCAGCGCCCACAACATCAGGGTGCCCAGCAGAATCGAAAAGGTCACGGTCTGCACCGGGCCGATGCTCTGGTTGAGGCTGCGGGAGAACAGCGAATAGACGCCCCAGCTCAAAACGCAGCCGAGGATCAGCAGATCGCCAATCCACGCGTCCGGCGTTTCGCTCAGCAGTTGCGGGTTGCGACTGACGATCACCACACCCGCCCCGCCGATGCAGATTGCGATGCCGATCACCTTCAATCGACTCAGACGCTCCTTGAACAGCAGCCATGACGCCAGACCGATTACCGCCGGATTCAGCGCCACGATCAACGAAGCCCGAGAAGCGTTGATGTATTGCAGCCCGTAAAAGAAGCACAGGTTGTAGAAGAAAATCCCGAAGAACCCCAGCAACGCCAGTTGCAGCCATTGCCGGGGCGTTGGCCGCGCCAAGCGGATTCGAGCGAGCCTTAAACAAACGACCAGCGCCACACTGGCCAGCAAAAACCGAAGGCTGGCGGCAAAGACCGGGCTCAGGCTACCGGCCAGAAACCTCCCGGCTACCCACGTTCCGCCCCAGATCATGGTGACCAGCGCCAGGTTCAGGTAGACGGGCATGTCCGAGGCGGCCGGACGATCAGGTTCATGACAACTCATAACGCTCCCAACGATGAGACTGACGGATGACGTATCATTCGATTGATTCCTCATCATCGTAAAATGAGTCTTTACTCATGACCCTGACCCAACTCGAAATCTTCTCGCTGGTCGCCGAACTGCGCGGTTTCACCCTCGCCGCCCATCGTCTGGGGATTTCCCAGTCAGCGGTGTCCCACGCCTTGAAGTCGCTGGAACAGGAACTGGGCGTCGAGCTGCTTCGCCGGCACCAATCGCAAGTGGAACTGAGCGACATCGGCGAACAATTGCTGCTGCGGGCGCGCGCGATGCTTGGTTTGGCCAATACGTTGCGCCAAGAGGCAGCGGATGCGCGCGGCATGAAACGCGGCACGCTGCGCATCGGCTCGTTCGGACCGACGTCCTCGATCAAGTTGTTGCCGAAGATTCTGCAGCAGTATCGCGAGGCGCATCCGGGGATCGAAGTGCACATCGATGAAGGCCCGGATCGGCAGGTCATTCAGTGGCTGGAGGAGCGGCGGATCGATATCGGTTTTGTGGTGCTGCCCGAGGAGCGCTTCGACACGTTTGCCCTGATCGAAGACCAGATGGTCGCCCTGCTCCCGCTCGGTCACCCGTTGGCGGCGCACGAATCCGTGACGCTGAAAGACTTGTGCAACGATCCGTTCGTGCTGACCGAGGCCGGTTCGTCGGAGCTGGTCTCGCGCCTTTTCAACGCGGCGCGGTTGAGCCCGAACATCCGCTATCGCTGCTCACAACTGCTCAGCACCCTCGACACCGTGGGCCGGGGCGATGCGATGACCGTGGTGGCCGAAGGTTCGTTGCCTTTTGATCCCGACCCGCGCTATGTCAAGCGACCGCTGTCCCCCGCTGTCACTCGGCAAGTCGGTCTGGCGGTGCTGGATCAGCGCCAGGCTTCGCCCGCCACACTGGCATTCATTCAGCTGGCAACACGGCTGGATTATCGTTGAGCGGCGCAGCTGTCATTGGCCATCTATCATGGGGCTCAGACCCCGGGCTTTGTGCGCACGCTTCACCTACCATCAAGAGCCCCACTCCACCGCGACAGGATGCGCCAATGCCACTGACCGTCAGGCCCCGCCGCAATCGCAGCACCCGGATTATCGTGACATTACTGTGCGGCCTGCTGCCGATCGTACTCGGCAGCGTGATTCTTTATATGCAGGCCGGACGCGCCCTTCAGCAGAGTTCGCAACACACCGCCGATGAAGCCCTGCGGCAGTTCGAACTGATGCTCGACAACACCGCCCAGGCCGCCCGCGAACTGTTGCCTTTGGCCGGCCAGACCTGCGAGACCGTCAAACTGGCGTTGCGCGAACAAGTCACTCGCCGTCCGTTCGTGCGCTCGACCAATCTGGTGTGGGACGACAATCTCTATTGCAGTTCGCTGTTCGGCGACTTCAAGGAAGCGGTGAATCCGGGCGACTACGCCCAGGGCAAGTTGTGGCTCATGAACGGCAACCCGGTCACGCCTGACACCGCGCTGCTGGTCTATCGCCTGAGCGAGGGCCGCGGCGGCGCACTGACCACGCTGGACGGCTATCACCTGAGCAACATTCTGCGCCTGATCGGCCGGCACACGTTGTTATTGCTGCAAGTCGGCAACAACTGGCTCTCCGCCGACGGCAAAGTGCATCAGGGCGCCCTGCCCGCGTTGCCCGTGGCGCAAAGTACCTTGCACTCGTCGCACTACGCGTTCTCGGTCAGCGCCGCGTTTCCGGCAGGCGAAACCTGGCGCTACATGAAAGACGAGTACCCGCCGCTGTTCAGTCTGCTGATGTTCTTCGGTGCGGTATCGGGAGCGATCGGCTACATCGTGCAGAGGCGCTCCACCTCGCCCAGCCATGAAATGCTGCGAGCGCTGGAGGCGGGAGAATTCATTCCGTACTTTCAACCGGTGGTGCACGGCGACAGCAAACGCTGGTCGGGCGCGGAAGTGCTGATGCGCTGGAACCATCCCAAGGAGGGGCTGGTGCGTCCGGACCTGTTCATACCCTTTGCCGAACACTCCGGGTTGATCGTGCCGATGACCCGCGCCTTGATGCAGCAAACTGCTGTCGTGCTGGGGCCGCTGTCAGCAACCTTTACCGCGCCGTTCCACATCGGCATCAACATCACCGCCAGCCACTGCCAAGATCTGGAGCTGGTTGAGGATTGCCGTGAATTTTTGTCAGCATTCCAGCCCGGCAGCATCAGCCTGGTTCTGGAGCTGACCGAACGCGAGCTGATCGAGCCCTCCGACATCACCCATCAACTGTTCGCGCATCTGCGCGCAATGGGCGTGAAGATCGCGATTGACGACTTTGGTACCGGCCATTCAAGCCTTGGCTACTTGAGGACCTTCAATGTCGACTTCCTCAAGATCGATCAGACATTTGTCGCCATGATCGATAAAGATGCCCTGTCCCGGCACATTCTGGACAGCATCATCGAGCTTTCCACCAAACTGGATCTGGGCATTGTGGCCGAAGGTGTCGAGACGCAAGCCCAGTGCGATTATCTGGCAGCCCACCATGTCAACTTTCTGCAAGGCTACCTTTTTGGCAAACCGATGCCGGCTGCAGACTTCATCGAAGCATTAACTCATCATTAACTTGGCGGGATAAATCCTGACTCGCCGACAGCCCGCACCAAATTGATACAAAACAGCGTTGTTGTTACATGAAGAAAAAGTCAGGATTTACTCTTGTCGCATTAACTACTACAATTTTTCTTACCTGTTGCAAGATGGGCAGGTGAGCCATTATCACCGAGTCGCTTCAAGGCTCTTGGCTTATAGCTTTGTTTGCGGTTGGTATCAGCCAAACACACTATTGGAGTAAAGATATTGTCCAGACTCGCTGAATTTCGTGCAGCTGAAAAGGCCCTTCAGGAACAGCTCAAGCAGCTGGAATCGCTGAAGAACGATGCCGGGCTCAAGAAAGAAATCGAATTCGAAGAAAAGCTCCAGGGGCTGATGAAAACCTACGGCAAAGGCCTGAAAGACATCATCGCCATTCTCGATCCGAACCCGGCGAAATCCGGTCTGCAATCGACCGCCGCACCTAAAACCCGCCGCGCTCGCGTGGTCAAGGTCTATCAGAACCCGCACACCGGCGAGCTGATCGAGACCAAGGGTGGCAACCACCGTGGCCTGAAAGCCTGGAAGGAACAATACGGTGCAGCCACCGTTGATTCCTGGTTGCGCGGTTAATCCCTCGCAAACATGAAAGCCCTGCATATGCAGGGCTTTTTTTTGGACAATATTTAACAAATGCAACGATTTTTCTGGCGAGCAAGTTGAGTCTCAAACCGTTCTCGCGCTGAAACTATGCTTCCGAATGTTGCCCCGTTAGCCGGAGATTAACTTTATGTTTAATCAGTTCCGGTATCTAACATCAGGCTGACCACGAACAGACGACTAGAATTTCAAGCTGTTTCGCGCAGCCATTATGTCGTCGCCGCTCGCCTTATAAACCTCCGCCTGCCCGGCATACGAAAGTACGTAAGCCTTATCCGCCTCGACCGCTGCAACCAATGTTTGCGACAACACATGACGGCCGTTTTCAGTCACCGTACAAGTGGTTTCAAGCGCAGTCATCGAGCCCAGCGTACTCGCGTGAACCTTGTTGCAGACACTCTGATAACCGCTCTGGAAAAAGTCTTTCTGCACCGACTTGCGCATTTCCAGCAACACGCCCTGCAAGTTGACCTGATGACCACTTTCCACGCGGGTCATCGTCAACTCCATCACCATCACCTGATTGCCATCGGCGTCAGTCTTCACCGCACGCTGACGCGAGACTTCAGGAGAGGTTTCGGGCAGCGCCTCGACTTCCCAACCGGCCGGCCAGGTGATGCTCGGTGCCTCGGCAAAGGCCGGCAGAGCAAGCAGGGAAAAACCCAGGAAAACGAACAGCGATTTGAACGGTCGGATCATTACCAGAGGCACTCGCGGATTGAGCCGTAAAGTCTGAGGCCCGCCCGCTCACAGGGCAAGCCCGCGCTTTCGGTTTGGCGATGCTGCCAGGCATGCGTATCATTGCGCCCATTCACTCGCCCCAATTTGTTACGGAGGGCTCATGAGCCTGCAAGAACTGAACACTTTCCCTGGCGTCACCGCCACCCCGGACAGCGCAACCCGCAACTTCGTGTTCAACCACACCATGCTGCGCGTCAAAGACATCACCAAGTCGCTGGATTTCTATACCCGCGTATTGGGTTTCTCGCTGGTAGAGAAGCGTGATTTCCCGGAAGCGGAATTCAGCCTGTACTTCCTCGCCCTGGTCGACAAATCGCAGATTCCGGCTGACGCCGCTGCCCGCACCGAGTGGATGAAGTCGATTCCCGGCATACTGGAACTGACCCACAACCACGGTACCGAAAACGACGCGGATTTCGCCTACCACAACGGCAACACCGACCCGCGCGGTTTCGGTCACATTTGCATCTCGGTACCGGACATCGTCGCTGCCTGCGCGCGCTTTGAAGAACTGGGCTGCGACTTCCAGAAGCGCCTGACCGATGGCCGCATGAAGAGCCTGGCGTTCATCAAGGATCCGGATGGCTACTGGGTCGAGATCATTCAGCCAGCTCCGCTGTAAAGCTGGACCTGGGTAAAAAGCAACACGCAAAGAAAAACCCCCATCATCGCTGATGGGGGTTTTTCTTTTTCAGGCCCGGGATTTACGCCGGAGCCGAAGTGCGGATCAGGTGATCGAAAGCACTGAGGGAAGCCTTGGCGCCCTCGCCCACTGCAATCACGATCTGCTTGTAAGGCACGGTGGTCACGTCGCCGGCAGCGAAGATACCCGGGATCGAGGTTTCACCGCGGTTGTCGACGATGATCTCGCCGCGCGGCGACAGCTCGATGGTGCCTTTGAGCCAATCGGTGTTGGGCAGCAGACCGATCTGCACGAAGATCCCTTCCAGCTCGACAGTGCGCAGTTCGTCAGTGTTGCGATCCTTGTAGCGCAGGCCGTTGACCTTCTGGCCATCGCCGGTGACTTCCGTGGTCAGCGCACTGGTGATCACGGTGACGTTCGGCAGGCTGTGCAGCTTGCGTTGCAATACGGCGTCGGCGCGCAACTGAACGTCGAACTCCAGCAAGGTGACGTGAGACACGATACCGGCCAGGTCGATAGCCGCTTCGACGCCGGAGTTACCGCCGCCAATCACCGCCACACGCTTGCCTTTGAACAGCGGACCGTCACAGTGCGGGCAGTAAGCCACGCCTTTGTTGCGGTATTCCTGCTCGCCCGGCACGTTCATTTCACGCCAGCGCGCTCCGGTCGCCAGAATCACGCTACGGGCCTTGAGGGTCGCGCCGCTGGCGAAGTGAACTTCATGCAGCTCGCCATTCTTGCCCGGGATCAACTTGTCGGCGCGCTGCAGGTTCATGATGTCGACGTCGTATTGCTTGACGTGTTCTTCCAGCGCGGTCGCCAGTTTCGGGCCTTCGGTTTCCTGCACGGAAATGAAGTTCTCGATGGCCATGGTGTCCAGCACCTGACCGCCGAAGCGCTCGGCTGCAACACCGGTGCGAATGCCTTTACGTGCGGCGTAGATCGCCGCCGAAGCACCGGCCGGGCCACCGCCGACCACCAGCACATCAAAGGCTTGCTTGGCGCTGATTTTCTCGGCCTGACGCTCGATTGCGCCGGTGTCGAGCTTGGCGAGGATTTCTTCCAGGCCCATGCGGCCCTGGCCGAAGTTTTCGCCGTTCAGGTAAATGCTCGGCACAGCCATGATCTTGCGATCGTTGACTTCGTCCTGGAACAGCGCGCCGTCGATGGCGACGTGGCGGATGTTCGGGTTCAGCACGGCCATCAGGTTCAGCGCCTGAACGACGTCCGGGCAGTTCTGGCAGGACAGCGAGAAGTAAGTCTCGAAGTTGAACTCGCCCTTGAGCGAGCGGATCTGTTCGATCACTTCGACACTGGCCTTCGAAGGGTGGCCGCCGACTTGCAGCAGGGCCAGCACCAGCGAAGTGAATTCATGGCCCATCGGGATGCCGGCGAAACGCAGGCTGATATCGGCACCGGGGCGGTTGACCGAGAACGACGGTTTTCGCGCATCGTCGCCGCTGTCGATCAAGGTAATCTGGTGCGAAAGACTGGCAACGTCTTTCAGCAGGTCGAGCATTTCACGGGATTTCGCACCGTCGTCGAGTGAAGCAACGATCTCGATCGGCTGGGTGACCCGTTCCAGGTACGATTTCAACTGGGCTTTAAGATTGGCGTCCAACATACGGGCGATCTCCTGACTTTATTTGAGGCGAAAAAAAGCCCGAGCGAATCTCGCCCGGGCTTTTCTATTGGGCGGTGCAGCTTACTTAAGTAGGTGCGGAGTCCCGCCCTGCATTGCGTGTCACAGACTTAGATCTTGCCGACCAGGTCCAGGGACGGAGCCAGAGTGGCCTCGCCTTCTTTCCATTTGGCCGGGCAAACTTCGCCTGGGTGAGCAGCAACGTACTGAGCAGCCTTGATTTTGCGCAGCAGCTCGGAAGCGTCACGGCCAACGCCGCCATCGTTCAGTTCAACGATTTTGATCTGGCCTTCAGGGTTGATCACGAAGGTGCCACGATCCGCCAGACCAGCTTCTTCGATCAGCACGTCGAAGTTGCGGGAGATGACCTGAGTCGGGTCGCCGATCATGGTGTACTGGATTTTGCCGATGGCTGGCGAAGTGTTGTGCCAGGCAGCGTGGGCAAAGTGGGTGTCGGTCGAAACGCTGTAGATCTCTACGCCCAGTTTCTGGAAGGCGGCGTAGTTGTCAGCCAGGTCTTCGAGCTCGGTTGGGCAAACGAAAGTGAAGTCGGCCGGGTAGAAGAACACTACGGACCATTTGCCTTTCAGGTCAGCGTCCGAGACTTGTACGAAGTCGCCGTTTTTGAACGCGGTAGCTTTGAACGGTTTTACTTGGCTGTTGATGATAGGCATTGATGACTCTCCGTTAGGGTTGTGAATTCGATGGGTGAATCCTACCCAGTCACTCGACGGATGGCTCATTGGCAAACCTGATGCTGCTGATTTGTTTTCGCTATTAGCTGAGGGTATTAATAGAAGAAAACGATATCTACGGCGACAGCGGCTTATCCGTAATCCGGGCCATCCCGTGAAAGGGGCTCGCTTCAACATAGCGCATGGCGGACTTCATATCCTTCCAGCCCACGTAACTCATCAATGATTTGAGATCCCAGCCGCTTTGATGGGCCCACGTTGCGAAGCCGCGTCGCAGGGAATGGCTGGTGTAGCGCTCGGCGGAGATCCCCGCGCGCTCCAGGGCCTGACGCAGCAACGGAATCACGCTGTTGGCGTGCAAACCCTCCTCGCTCAGATTGCCCCAGCGGTCGACGGCGCGAAATACCGGACCTCGCACCAGTGCCGCTTCGGTGATCCATTCGATGTAAGCCTGCACCGGGCATAGCTTCAATAACGCCGGAGCCTGATAGGTCTGACCGAGGTTTTCCCGGTCGCCCTTGCTACGCGGCAGGTAAAGGGTGATACCGCTGCCGGCGTGCGCCTGCACGTGTTCGATCTGCACCCGACACAATTCATCACTACGAAAGCCGCGCCAGAAGCCCAGCAGGATTAAAGCCCGATCACGGCAGGCTCTGAGCAACAGCGGCCGGTCCTGATTCTCTCTAGCGTCCTTCATTTCCTGCTCAAGCCAGGCGACGGTCTGCTCAAGATCGCGCAGCTGCAGCGGCTCGGCCTGCTTTTCCTGCGCGGGATGCAGCGCACGAATGCCCTTGAACACTTTGCGCACCACCGGCGACTTGGTGGGATCGGCGAAGCCCTGACTGTTGTGCCACTGCGCCAGCGCCGACAGACGCAACTTCAGCGTGTTGACCGACAGCACGCCGGCATGCGCCACCAGATACCGCGCGATGCTGTCCGCTGTCGCGGGCAGGAACCCACCCCAGACCGTTTCGAAATGCTCGACGGCCGAACGATAGCTGCGGCGGGTGTTGTCACGGGTGGCGGCTTGCAGATAGCGATCGATATCGCTCATGGGCTGATTTTCTCGCGGCGTACTGAGGGTTTGTGCGGAAACCGATTTTAGGGGTTTCACATGGGGTAATACCAGTATATCCCGCCCGTTTATCGGTGCTTGTTTTACTTTGTTTTCAACATGGTACACTGCGTACTTTGGTGGCATGTACCACAGTACGAAATGGTAGGAGCAGATATGGCCCGTGGCGGCGTTAACAAAGCAGTAGTCCAGATCGCGCGCGCAGCGATCCTCGCCCGTGGCGAACACCCCAGCATCGACGCAGTACGCATTGAGCTGGGCAACACGGGTTCCAAAACCACGATTCATCGTTATCTGAAGGAGCTGGATGACGGCAGCGAACCGGCCGATCCTTCGGCAGAACCTATCGATGACGAGCTGCTGGCACTCGTCACGCGCCTTGCCCAACGCCTGAAAGAACAGGCGCAGGAGCCGATTGATCAGGCGCGCGAGCAGTACGAGCAACAGCGTCAGGCGCTGGAGGACGAGCTGAATCAGCTTCGTCAGGATCACGCGCAACTGGAGAAGAAGCACGACATTCAGGCCGCAGCACTGGCCAAGGAATCCGAAGCCCTGAGCGATACCCGCTCGATGCTGCAGACCGAACAGACCCGCAACGCCGGGCTGAATCAGGCGCTGGCCGATTTTGAATTGCGCTTGCAGGACAAGGACGAGCAGATCCGCTCGCTGGAAGAAAAGCACCTGCACGCCCGCGATGCGCTTGAGCACTACCGCAACGCCATCAAGGAACAGCGCGAGCAGGAACAAAGTCGTCACGAAACCCAGGTGCAGCAGTTGCAGATGGAGTTGCGCCAGGCGCAGCAAAGCGCGCTGGTACGTCAGGACGAGATCACCCAGCTGCACCGCGACAACGAGCGCTTGCTGACCGAAAATCGCGGCACCGTGCGCGAACTGAGCCTGATGCAGGATCAGCTCAAGCACAGCAATCAGCGCCAGGATCAATTGCTGGAGCAAGCGTCCCGCGTCGACAGCGAACGCACCCTCCTCCAGGAACGCCTGCGCGTGGCCCTGCTGGAAAGTCAGACGCTCAAACAGAACGTCGACGAGCAATCGCAGCTCAATCAGTCATTGGAGAAGGAATTGACCAAGGCGCAAGACAGTCTGCGCCTGGCCACCACCGTTGCGGCAGCGCCAGACGCAGCACAACCGAAAAAGACTTAAGCGCCGACCGGCGTACGCATCGTGACAAATTCTTCGGCCGCCGTCGGGTGCACCCCGATGGTGTCGTCGAAGTCACGCTTGGTGGCGCCAGCTTTCAACGCGATTGCCAGACCTTGCACGATCTCGCCAGCATCCGGCCCGACCATGTGACAGCCCAGCACCTTGTCGGACTTGCCATCGACCACCAGCTTCATCAGCGTGCGCTCCTGGCAGTCAGTAAGGGTCAGCTTCATCGGCCGGAAGCGGCTTTCATAAATCACGACGTCGTGACCCGCTTCCCGCGCCTCTTCTTCGGTCAGGCCGACGGTACCGATGTTCGGCAGACTGAACACTGCCGTGGGGATCATCTTGTAATCCACTGGGCGGTATTGCTCAGGTTTGAACAGGCGCCGTGCCACTGCCATGCCTTCAGCCAGCGCCACTGGCGTCAACTGCACACGACCGATGACATCGCCCAGCGCCAGAATTGACGGCTCGGTGGTTTGATATTGCTCGTCGACTTTGATGAAGCCCTTGTCGTCGAGTTGCACATCAGTGTTTTCCAGCCCCAGATTGTCCAGCATCGGACGTCGGCCGGTGGCGTAGAACACACAATCCGCTTCCAGTACGCGACCATCCTTAAGGGTCGCCTTCAGGCTGCCGTCGGATTGCTTGTCGATGCGGGCAATGTCGGCATTGAATTGCAAATCCAGACCGCGCTTGGTCAGTTCTTCCTGCAGATGCTTGCGAACCGAACCGTCGAAACCACGCAGGAACAGATCCCCGCGATACAACAATGTCGTGTTGGCGCCCAAGCCATGGAAAATTCCGGCAAATTCGACGGCAATGTAACCGCCACCGACGACCAGTACACGCTTGGGCAGTTCTTTGAGGAAGAACGCCTGGTTCGAGCTGATCGCATGCTCATGCCCCGGAATCTCGGGGATCTGCGGCCAGCCACCGGTGGCGATCAGAATATTCTTCGCAGTGAATCGCTCGCCATTGACCTCGACTTCGTGAGGACCAACGATCTTGGCGTGCGCTTCATGCAGCGTCACGCCGCTGTTGACCAGCAGATTGCGATAAATGCCGTTCAGGCGATTGATCTCGCGATCCTTGTTGGCAATCAGCGTGGCCCAATCGAAATCCGCCTCGCCCAGGCTCCAGCCAAATCCCGAGGACTGTTCGAAGTCTTCGGCAAAGTGAGCGCCGTACACCAACAGTTTTTTCGGTACGCAACCGACGTTGACGCAAGTACCGCCCAGATAACGGCTCTCGGCCACCGCCACTTTCGCACCGAACCCGGCAGCAAAACGCGCAGCCCGCACACCGCCGGAACCGGCGCCAATCACATAAAGGTCAAAATCGTAGGCCATTTCTATCTCCTCGGCAGGCGATCAGCATACCCGCAGACGCTTATTGAGCAAGTCTCTACTGCACGGGGATGGGCAATACCGGGAGGTTCTACGGTTAGCATTGATTAATGACATTCTGCCGGCTGAACCTTTGGCAAGCGCAACGTACGCCTAGCGATCAGAATTGCTATCAGCGCCAGGCCGAAAGCGAGCCACGATACCAATGCAATTCCGCCTTCAAATGCACTTCCCGCCTGCTGCATCAACTGTTGCGCTTGATCCCCCGCCAACCCCGTCGCAACATGATGAGCGCCAGCCAGCGTTTCACTTGCCAGCATCGTCTGAACATCGCTCAAAAACGCTGGAAGCTGCAGGTCTGCTCGGTAGTGAGCCGTCACCAGGCCGCCAAGCAGAGTCGTACCCAGCACCACGCCCACTTCATAGGCTGTTTCACTGATGGCGGATGCCGCCCCTGCCTTCGCTGGGGGCGCTGCCGACAAAATCACATCATTGGAAACCGTAGCGATCGCCCCCACTCCGATGTTGAGTAACGCGAACGCCACTACCAATACCGCAAGACTGCTGCCCATGCTGGCCACCAGCAAAAAGGCCGCACCGGTGAAAGCCACCAGAATCGGTATCAGTACATGCACCGGCATACGCTGCGCGACTGGGACGACTGCCATTCCAACCATAATCGCCATGATTTGCCCCGGCACCAATGCAAGGCTCGCACTCAAGGGCGCCATTTGCAGAACAATCTGCAAAAACTGAGTCGTGAAGAAAACGAAGCCGACAAGAAACGCAAGACTCATCAAATTGATAAGGACTGACCCGCTGAAGGCGCCATTGCTGAACAGGGTCATGTCCATCAGGGGTACAGGAAGACGCAACTGGCGACGTACGAATATCCAGCCTGCCAGTGCACCTACCAGAAAGGTGCCAAACACAATCCCGTCAATGCCCTCACTGGCGCCATGCTTGATGCTGTAAACGATACAACCCAGTGCGACCATCGACTGAAGGATGCTGATCGGGTCCAGCGGACCCGACGCATCACGATCTGATTCAGGGAGCAACAGCGGCCCCAGTACTAACAATGGAATCAGGACGGGAACCGCCAACAGAAAAATCGCGCCCCAATCAAAGAACTGCAACAACACCCCTCCCACCAAAGGCCCTAGTGCCGAGCCGACAGTCAGCGTCGTTGCCCAGATCGCTACTGCCACTCTGCGCTCTTCTCGATCCTCAAACACCGAACGTATCAATGCCAGCGTGGAGGGCATCAACATCGCACCGAAAATCCCCATGCAAGCCCGCCCGATAATCAGCTGCATCGATGTTTCGGAATATGCGGTCAGCACCGAGACCACCACAAACCCGAACGAGCCGATAAGCAGCAACTTACGGTGCCCCACCCGATCACCCAGGCTACCCATCGAAACCAGCAGTCCTGCGAGAACCAACGAATAGGCATCGATCATCCACAGCTGCTGGCTGGCAGTTGGACGCAAGGCTTCGGCGATTTTGGGTAACGCGAAACCCAATACGGTGTTATCAACGGTCACCAGCAGCACTGGCAACATCAACACGCAGAGGCCAAGCCAGCGTCTAGATGTATTGCCGCGGGTAGGCTCATTTGTTAATGCCATGGATAAAGCTCCTTAGACAAAGATAATTTCACGGGGCATTTTTGATGGCCCCGTGAAACGTTTTCCTACGCACTTCCCTGGCGTATATGGATCAGTTCAATAGTGAAAATACGTGCTGACAATCGACCGCCCCCGAATTCAAACGGCGGCCTAATGCATTTGAAACACCTTGCAGATCGTTGCTAAACCCGTCGTAATCCTGTCTGCGGACACTCTCGGTCAAGCGTCTCATTCCCTCTGCCAACGCCTCGCGCTGCTTGATGGCGTGGTCGTTCTCCAACTGAATGTCCCAATAGACTTCGGGCGGATTCACCAGAACGCGAGACAGCAACGCCATCATGGTGCGCATTGGCGGTGGCATCACTTCAAGTGCGCTTTCAAGGTCCAGCGAGCACTTGGACAACGCCAGGCCAAAGCCAAGAATCGCGGCATGAGGGAGCGCCTGACAAAGCGCCATCAGCTCGTCATGAGCAACGGGCGCCATTCGCTTGATCTTCATTCCTGCACCAAGCAGAAACTGCTCGATGAAGGTTGTAGGCGACTCCTCATCGTCCAGGCAAACGGCAACGGTTCGCCCCTGAACTGAAAGCTTGGGCGAGAACATCGGGTTGATCCCGACAAAGGGCTGTGGGGGTGAAGCACTCTTCAAGGCTCGGTAAAACGGTTCTTGAACAGAGCAGGTCGGAATAAAGACCACCTCGTCCGACACAGCCCCTAGAACCCAAGGAATTGCCCGAATCGCGACACTTTCCGGCAGGGCAAAAACAACCGCCTTCGCCCCTTGAAAAATGTGCCCGGTAGTACTGAACGGACTTGTGACATCGACCTCATGAAAACCACATGGCTGCTCTGGAGCCCTGCGATCCACCACGCGGACATTGCATCCGTATTGCATAAGAATACGGGCGACAAGGGATCCCACCAGCCCCGCGCCACCCAATACGACTACCGTGTCGCCCATCATGCTTCGCTCCCTGCGACAAAACTGTAATAAGGTACGCTTGCCTTGACTAAAGTCTCTTCAAGTTCCTGCTTTGGATCAGAGTGCGCCACGATTGCGCCACCGATACCAAATGTCGCCTCACCGTCCTGCAGAACAGCCGTGCGTATGACGATACTCAGTTCCGCCGCTCCGCTGAAAGATAACCAGCCCAAAGCGCCAGAATAGATCCCTCGCGCCGAGGATTCCAACACGTCAATAATTTCCATCGTGCGTTTCTTGGGTGCCCCCGTCATGGAACCACCCGGAAAACAGGCTCGAATGGCCTCAAGCGTTGCCACTTCTGAGCGAAGGTGCCCGCGAACGGTGGAAACCAGTTGATGCACCGATGAGAAACTTTCGACCGAGAAAATCTCGGGAACATGTACGCTCCCCGGTCGGCAAACCTGATTTAAGTCATGGCGCACCAGATCAACAATCATCAAGTTTTCGGCTCTATCTTTTGTTGAAACCCGGAGCTCATCACGCAGCATCCGGTCTTCCGAAAGCTGCTTGCTGCGCGGTCTGGTGCCTTTGATAGGCCGGGATTCGACCATCCCGCTGTCGTCGATCCGGAGGAATGTCTCCGGCGATGCACTAAGTACCGAGAACTGGGCAAACGAAAGATAGGCTCCATAAGGTACAGGGCTGGCCTGACGCATTCGCTTGTAGGCGTTAAATGGAGCGCCGTCATACTTCATTTTTGCCCGATTGGTAAGACAGATCTCATAAGACTCGCCATCGATGATGTACTGCAGCGACTGATTGATCTTGGCGATGTAATCATCCGCCCCATCGTCAAGCGATAGCTTTAGTTCATCTACAGCTCCTGGAGTAAATGCCTTGCCATGAAGGGTTGGACTTTCTTCAGGCTCCACGACGTCAGGCAGCGTCGGCCAAACGCCCTTCTCTCCCGTGGCGGTGATCATGCACTGATAAGCTTTGCTTTCCTGATGATCGAAAACCAGAAAGTGCGGCGCAAACATGAATGCCGCATCCGGATGCCCCGACCGATAGGTCTTTTCCCCGCCGGTCAATGCTTTCAGTTCATACCCCAGGTAACCGACAAAACCGCCTTTGAATCCGAATGGCAAATATTGTGGGGTCGCGATCTGAACGGCTTCGAATATCTGCGCAACAAGCGTAAAAAAGTCGCCCTTGATACTTTTTCTGCCCTTGGGCCCTTCGAGCGTCAGGCATTGACCAGTGACATCGTAGTCAAGCCTTATGGCCCCCTGTCCCTCCCCACTTCCCATGATCGAGTAACGGGCGTTCGGTCTTTCCGATTTCTCGCTATCCAGCCAAAACGCGAAGCGGTCATCTGCATAAAAGGACGAAAATACCGCTTGGGGATCTAGGCCTTCGGGTAGTTCTCGGTAGGCGAGCTGCATATTCAGCTCGCCTCCCACAGCGACATAGGCGCTCTTTGACGATGCACACTCTGTATCAGACTCCAGTCGGCTTCTCACACTGACATTGTGCTCAAGCGCCATACGTATGAAGTTGCTCAGAAGCGCATGCCCATATTCCGAGTCAATGGACTCCGGATGGAATTGAACCCCCCATATCGGCCGGGAAACGTGCTCGATTGCCATCACCACGCCCTCAGAGGACCAGGCTGTGCAGTGAAGCTCTGCTGGCAGACTCGTACACATCAACGAGTGATACCGGACCACATCAAACTGCTCGGGCAAGTCCCGAAAAAGCCCTTTGCCTGAGTGCGTAATACGGCTGCGATAGCCATGCACAGGGCTTGGAGCATGCCCGACAGCCCCACCAAGAAATTGCGCGATTCCCTGATGCCCCAGGCAGATGCCGAGCATCGGCACAGGAGAATGCAAAATGACGCTACCGCAAACACCGAAATCATCCTGTTCGGCGGGATGTCCTGGACCGGGTGACAGCACCACTGCGTCGTACTTTTCGATTCCGAGCTCGCTGTACGAAACACTGTTCTTGACGATGTCTGCGCAAACCCCTGTTACCTCGAAAAGATATTGTGCGATGTTCTGGGTAAAGGAATCGAAGTTATCAATCAGCAGTATCTTCATGAGGACACGCCCCGGTTCAACCGCTGATTGATCAACATGTCTTCCTGTGTACACGTCTCCGCAATGATGATCTTGAAGATCGATTCGGCATATTCCGGCCTGAGTCCAGTTGCCAGTGATCTTTCCTTGATCATATCCAGCACATAGGAGATTCGCCCAGGCTGCATCATCGCTATGCCGTGCGCGGCTTTAAGTTCGGCAATGCCCATGCACAGCTTCATGCGCTCCGAGAGCAGGTCGACCACCTGCAAATTGATCGAGTCGAGCCTTTCCCGCAGCGGCTGCAAAATTTTTGACGTTCCTGTCTGTGATAACTGTCCATGTTGTTGCATTTATGCACCTCCAATAGCCAATTTCGGCAAGGTATCTGACGGTCAGGGTTAAGCTGGCTCGCTTAGAGCGGGAGTCCAGATCCCATTTCTCGACAACGCCTGCAAGGCGCCTCCAAGCAACCTGATCTCTTGCTCACGGTGATCAGATGACACTGCAAAACGCAGCATTGCCTTACCTTTGGCGATGATTGGATAGAACACCGGGAACAGCAGCATGCCTTGGTCACGCAGCGCTTTTGCAGCCAGTAATCCGGCCTCCTCGGTTTCGAAGAAGGCGCCCCTGACTGGCGACTTGATACCCGCATTAAGTAGCTGGTTGCCGGTGACAGCATCTAAAAGACTGACGTTTTCCCACAGGCGCTTTTGCAGCACGTCGATTTCTTCCGTTAGATGGATTTGCGCCGAAGCAACGTTCGCCGCGAGCATCGGCACCATGATGGAGTGACCGAAGATCAACGGGTTTGCTGAAGTCCGGATAATTTCGACGTCCTGCGGATCCGACACCACAACAAAACCACCAGCGCCGCCAAAGGCTTTGGAAAGTGATCCGGCCAAAATAATATTTGCTGGCATTGAATGATCTACCGCAGAAAACGCGTACCCCGCGCCGTGGCGACCGACAATCGAAACACCGTGCGCATCGTCTACATACAGGTATCCCTGCGCAGACTCTAATTGCCGGGAAAGCTCGGCAATGGGCACCAAACCACTCATCGAACCAATGCCATCAATCAGAAGCACTGGGGTTTCGCCCCTGTTCGAGCATTCTTTCAGCGTAACAGCCAACGCCTCCGGGTCAGTCGACTCAACTCTGGAAACAGAACCGAACTGCTCCAGAATTCCCCTCAGAACCTGCATCGAAGCATGGGCGGTTTTATCCATCAGCCAATGCACTCTTTTTCTGACGGGATAGCCAGCCAATGAACCGCTGCCCAACAGAGGTAAAACACCGAGATGCACACTGCTGGTGGAAGTGAAGACTGCGACCGCGCCGCCTTTGTACACCTGGCAGAGCAGTTCTTCGAGTTGCGGCAGATAATGGGGGCGCATTGCACTTCGAGAAGAAGACAGATGCAGCCCGCAGCTATTGAGCGCCTGATGAGCGGCTTCGATAAGTGCAGGATGGGTTTCCAATCCCAGATACGAACACGACACAAATTCGGTGTACACATCGCCTTCTTGCAGGGTGATCTGCTTGCCAGTTCGACTCGCAACGGTAAAACCTGTTAGCCCTTCTTCATAAGCGGTTGTCAGAGCAGCGGTAGTGTTACCACGGCGAATACTCATCCAGTCTTGCTTGACTTGCACATCCATTGCTAAAGCTCCTGTCCAAAATTCACTGAGGCTTGCGGCCAATTGTCATTACCGAGCTACCCGATGCATCGGACTCGTCCTTGTCGATCACTGTTCGTACGTCAGACAAATGATCGCACCTGAACAATTCACGCACCGCTTCAGCCTGATCTTCGCCGTGTTCCATCACCAACCAGCCGTCGGGAACTAGCAACCGGTTAGCAAGAGCAATAATCTGCCGAATCAGCTCAAGACCATCGGCCCCCGAATAGACAGACGCTTGAGGGTGATGCTCACCCCATTCAGGCAGCAGCTCCTGAGCCTGCGGAACGTAGGGAGGGTTAGCCACAATCAGATCGACATGCTGATCGAATTGCACAAACGCCTGCTCGTCGCGAACATCTGCCTGTAAGTAGCTTGCGTGTACGCCCTTGCAGGACAGGCGACCGATATTGCGTTTGAGATACTGAACGGCTATCGGATCAAACTCTACGCAAGTGACGTCGAGATCAGGTCTGCGCTGGGCAATCGCAAGACCTATTGCACCGCTTCCTGCACACAGGTCCAGAACCCTTGAGCCAGATTGCAGCGCAGCACTGCTCTCGATCCATTTGTGAATGACTTTGCTGTGTGGACGCGGGATGAATACCCCGCTTCCGACGACCAACGACAACTCGTCAAAGTCCACCGTGCCGACAATATGTCCGAGCGGAATCCGGTTGCAGCGCTCATGGACAGCCAACATGAACTCTTCTAGTGCCCGACTTTTATCCGCACGTTCGATAAAGCGATCCACTAGACAACTCAAGTCTTCTTCCAGACTCCAGACGCCAGACTCTTGTAGCAGAGTTCGTGCCTGATTAATGGCGAGGCACTCACGCTCGGAAAGACTCATGACCACTCCCGATAATATTGGGAGAGTTTATTCAGGATTGATTCGTATAGATAAGAGAACGCTACCAATTCTGGTGGCGGAGTAAACGAAGGATGCAAGTCATTTATCAATTGTTGATAGTTGCGCGACAAACCTTCATCCAGCAGTGGAAACCAATAAGGTTTTATATCCCAACGATACTCATAGCCCGTGGCAAACATTTGTTGCACAGTTTCCTTTACAGTATCTTCGCGAGCAAATCCGACCAGCGGAGCACGCACTGGAGTAAACGGACTGAGATCAAGACCGGTATTCTTCATGCCAGTCAAACAGTCCGCTATATAGCCTGCCAACAATGGTGACTGGTGTAGCCCATCCCGATAAGTACCAGTTGCGAGCCAAAGGCCCTCTATGCCGCACTCACCAATCAATGGGAAACCGTCGGCCGGAATAGGCCTATTGCCAACCTGAATGGAAACAACTTCAGCACCATGCAGATCCAGACTCAATTGATCGACAGCGCAATCAAGCAAGAACTGCACATCCGAAATCAGCGCATGCGTCTTCGGCTGCTCGGAGATAATATTGGTCGCCCCAAGGTATAAGATTCCATCACCACGAGGGACGCAGTGCAGCCCACAGGCAAACGCACGGTTCGGGGTACGAATGACGGAGCTTGGCAGCTCGACGCCCTCCGGCATTTTCACCAGGATGGACACGCCATACCCGCTGAAGAGCGGTGGAATCTTCTTCACCACATCGTCGAAATCACTCAACAGATCCAGAGAATGAACACCCGCAGCGACGATCACTTTCCGGGCCCATAACACGTCCCCACCGCTTAACTCCACGCCTGTAGCTACACCGCCCTCAGCCAATACTCGCTTGGCATTCTCATTTTTCAGAGTGCCCCCTTCAGCGACAAATGCGGCATCAAGCTTCTCCAGCAACAGATGGGAATTCACTGAATGTTCGTTCGGTATGTAGAGCCCTCGCAGAGGACGAACGAGATGATTGGGCTTGAGCCACTCCATTTTACGTGGATCAATGACTTCGTAAGGTTCGCCGCACTCACTCAGAGTGTTCTCGATGGTGTCGTAGTTGACGCTATCGACTTCGTCCATACCCGCCGTATTGAGCAGAATGTGGGTGCCCATTGCGGTGAACAGGGAGGTTGTATTGCGAGAGGATATGGCGAGACGCTCTGCCCAACTCGGCCATAATTGCTGAGCCTGCCGGTCCATATCCAACTTCAATCGACCAAAGTCGCTTGCCAGCAATCCGTTGGTAACCTCCCCAAAACATCCGTTCATTGCCCCAGCAGCCTTTGACGCTGCATTCGCACGATCGGTTTCGCCTACTCGACAGACATTCAAACCTCGCGATGACAATTCATACGCGATTGAACCACCCACAGCTCCTGCACCTACAACAATGACGTCGAACTCCATGTCTTGACCTCAAAATATTACGACTTAAGAAAATTGAATTTCCACCTTTTAAAAACAAAACATTTCTATAATTTCGTTACATTACAGTTCAACAGAGCATTTGTTTCATATTGTATCCCTGAAATACTTTCACACATTCAGCCAGAAAAAAATGAACAAAAGCCAGAAAACACAAAGACTAACCACCTAGTTAGCCAGTTGAATATTTTTCAGACAAAACACCAAATGAAAATATGAAGTTACAAACCACCGACAAAAGCGCGGCAATTATTTTTTACTTAACTCAAATAACTCATTCCGAAACTGAATTTTCCGACATCCATAAACGCAAACGCCCCGAACATGTCGGGGCGTTTGTTTTAGCGTCAAACTATTCAGACCGTGTGACGTACCTTCAGACAGTCAGTCTTTATCAGTAAGCCTTGCCAGTCTTGTAGAAGTTCTCGAAGCAGAAGTTGGTTGCTTCGATGTAGCCTTCAGCACCACCGCAGTCGAAACGCTTGCCCTTGAACTTGTAGGCCATCACGCAGCCGTTCTGGGCTTGTTTCATCAGGGCGTCGGTGATCTGGATTTCACCGCCTTTGCCTGGCTCGGTCTGTTCGATCAGGTCGAAGATGTCCGGGGTCAGGATGTAACGGCCGATGATCGCCAGGTTCGACGGTGCGTCTTCCGGCTTTGGCTTCTCGACCATGCTGTGTACGCGGTAGATGTCGTCGCGGATCATTTCGCCAGCGATCACGCCGTACTTGCTGGTTTCCTGCGGATCGACTTCCTGGATGGCAATGATCGAGCAGCGGAACTGCTTGTACAGCTTGACCATCTGGGTCAGTACACCGTCGCCTTCGAGGTTGACGCACAGGTCGTCCGCCAGCACCACGGCGAACGGCTCGTCACCGATCAGCGGGCGACCGGTCAGGATCGCGTGACCCAGGCCTTTCATTTCGGTCTGACGGGTGTAGGAGAACGAGCACTCGTCCAGCAGCTTGCGAATACCGACCAGGTATTTTTCCTTGTCGGTGCCTTTGATCTGGTTTTCCAGCTCATAGCTGATGTCGAAGTGGTCTTCCAGGGCACGCTTGCCACGGCCGGTCACGATGGAGATTTCGTTCAGGCCAGCATCCAGAGCTTCTTCGACGCCGTACTGGATCAGTGGCTTGTTTACCACCGGCAGCATTTCTTTGGGCATGGCCTTAGTCGCTGGGAGGAAGCGAGTACCGTAACCGGCTGCTGGGAACAAGCATTTCTTGATCATATAAGTCCTTGAAAGGGCTGTGTGTACGAGTTTCGGCGCAGTCTAATCAGGCGGCGTGCACCTTACAATGCCCCGCACTGGCTAACCGATGTCAACATAGAGAAATAATCTGGCGGATAGTTCCATCCGCACACAGAGGCTGCGCAATCAGCGTAGCCCAAAGATCTCGGAACACCTCATCGACCTGCGCCCGTTTGGCCATTTACCGCTATCATGGCGCCTTTGAACCAGCCAACGAGGCCGTTAGATGTCCGCAGCAAAAATCATCAATGGGTACACCGTCGCCAAGGGGAAAGATGGCCAGTGGCATATCACCGCCGCCAACGGCGAAGATGTGTCCGGTCCGTTGCCCACTGAAGCGATGGCGATTGAAGTAGCCGCGGTGCTTGATTACACGCCTCCTGCACCGAAACGTCGCGGCAAGGATCAAGACTGATCCGCAACGACGAATCCCGGCCCTGCCTTCGCGCAGGGCTTTTTTTGGACTGCGCACAAAGACGTGGCCAATCGCTATAACCTTTTCATGCCGGCGCTGTCATAGCGTCTAGTCCCCTCCTCCTCGAAGACGACATTGCCATGATCAACCGCCCCTTCATCAGCTTCCTGCCCCTGATTGCGCTCACGGCCCTGGCCGGCTGCGCCACCTCGCAGACCACCTACCTGAACAACGGAGAACAAGGGTTGAGCATCGACTGCTCCGGCGAAGCCAATTCCTGGGCCACCTGTTATGAAAAGGCGGACGCATCGTGCGCCGGAACCGGTTACCGCATCGTCGGGACCGACGGCACACCGGCGCCCAAGGAAGACGACAAGACGCTGGGCGTCGATGTCGGTAACTACAAAACCCGTAGCGTGGTGGTCGTGTGTAAATAGCCTTACATGTGAATTTCGGCGAACTTGATGCCCAGCCCGCGCACGACCTCGATCAGGTCGTCGAGCCGGTTGAAGGACTCGACTTCGTCGTTATCGTCGACCAGAAAGTAACTGCGACCGGCGCTTTTCTTGAAAAACACGATCCACTCCCCCGGATTCGCCGGGTTCTGGATCACATGGGTCGCCGCAATGAGCCCTTCCTTGTGTCGCTCCCGCACCTGCTCTCTCTTCATTCACCTCTCCAGAAATGACAATGCCGCCACAGCAACGCTGTGACGGCATCAATGCTGACTGCTGACAGTCTATCAGCCGGAAATACAGGCCGTGGCGGCTTTGCGCACATCCCATGGACGCAGCGGCACATTGGACATCCGCTCGTGCAGCTTGATGCTGCTGCCACCGGAGCGATCCTCGATGTCAAACACCGCGGCCGGACCCGATCCCAGCTTGCCCGGAACGATGACCCGGACTTCGTCCTTGTTCCGCTCTACCTGCAGGGCACCCCGGCTGCTGGACAGCTTTTCAGCCAGGCACTCAGCATATTCATGGGGTTTCTTGCCGGAAATGACGTTCATGGTCGGCAACGTTTCATTGATTTCCGAAACGCTTGCGCAACCACCCATAGCCAATGCCAACGGCAGAATCACCACACCCCACTTCATACAAAACCTCCGATAAAGACCCTCCGACAGCACGAATGCCGTTTTTCTCCGAGGCCTGCTGCATTTAACTCACATAGAATCGTGAATATCTGTTTTTAATTGTCAAAGCGTTGTCTGACAGCCGGATAATAACCTGTCCGGGCTGATAAACTGCGCCAATCGACAATGCTATCGTTTTGATTTTGTAGAAAAAGCCCTTCTGGAGGCGCCCATGAAATTCATTCACCAGCGCGAGCACCTCAACGAAGACGACATCGTCGTCATCCAATGCTCGCAAACCTGCAACATCCGCTTGATGAACGACGCCAACTTCCGCAGCTTCAAGAATGGCGGCCGTCACACCTATCACGGCGGTGCTTTCGACACATTCCCGGCCCGCATTACCGCCCCGAGCACCGGTTTCTGGAACATCACCATCGACACCGTCAACCGCCGCGCGATCAGCGTGACTCGCAAGCCGACCCTGACGCATTCGATCAAGATCATTCGCCGCTCCAGCTCCAAACTCAGCTGAGCAGTTCCGCCAACGCAGACAGGTAAGCATCAACGTGGCCCAAACGACCAAATACGTGATCAAGTACAAACTCAACGGTGAACGCCGCTTCGAGTTCGCCCAGCTGGAAAACGGCACGCCGGAAGAGGCCAAGGCCGCACTGGATGCCCTGCATGGCCAGAGCGATGATGTGATCAGCGACATCAGCGTCAGCAAGGCCCTGTAAGACCCGGACGAAATTCGACCGCAAACGGCGGAGTGTTGCGACCGGGTGGACGGCCCAGACTGATACCTGAATGTAAGCCAAGGAATCAGCATGTCACCCTCACCCGCCTCCCCGCTCGACGCGCTCGACTGGATTGCTCTGGAGCAGCAACTGGATCAGGACGGTTGCGCCGTCATCCGCACGCTGCTGCGCCCGTATACCTGCGATCGGTTGAGTGCGCTTTACCCACAAAGTGAACCGTTTCGATCCCAGGTCATCATGGCCCGCCACGGTTTCGGGCGCGGGGAATACAAATACCTGCGCTATCCGCTTCCCCCCGTGGTGGAACGCCTGCGCAGCGCGCTTTACCCGCGACTCGTGCCTCTGGCCAACCGCTGGCATGAACGAATGGGCCTGCCAGCGCGCTTTCCAGAGCAACACAGCGAGTTTCTCGCGCGCTGCCACGCCGCCGGTCAACTGCGGCCTACCCCGCTCTTGCTGCAATACGGCCCGCAGGACTACAACTGTCTGCATCAGGACCTGTACGGCGAACATGTATTTCCGTTGCAGGTGGCGATTCTTCTGTCAGAACCTGGCGAAGACTTCACCGGCGGTGAGTTCGTCATGACCGAACAACGTCCGAGAATGCAGTCCCGTCCGCTGGTGATGGACCTGAGAAAAGGCGACGCGCTGATCTTTGCCGTCAACCAGCGCCCGGTCAAAGGCGTGCGCGGCGACTATCGGGTAACCATGCGCCACGGTGTCAGCCGACTGCACAGCGGAAAACGGCATACTCTGGGCATCATCTTCCACGACGCGACCTGACGATCATGCAAACCAACTTCGATCTGTTCGCCGACACAGAATCCGAGCAGCCCCGGCGCGCCGAACAGATCGGCGAGCAATCCTGGGTGCTACGCGGCTTTGCCCTGTCGCAAATCGAGCAGTTGTTGCCGGCCCTGGAATCGATCATCGCCTGCGCCCCGCTGCGCCACATGATGACGCCCGGAGGTTTCAGCATGTCGGTGGCCACCAGCAGTTGCGGTGCACTGGGCTGGATCACCGATCGGAGCGGCTACCGTTATTCATCTGAAGATCCCGTGAGCCATCGCCCTTGGCCGGCCATGCCCGAGGTGTTTCGCGAGTTGGCGCAGACGGCAGCGAAACGCGCCGGATTTGCCGACTTCGTACCGGATTCCTGCCTGATCAATCGTTATGTCCCAGGCGCAAAGATGTCGTTGCATCAGGACAAAGACGAAAATGCCTACGAAGCCCCGATCGTTTCTCTGTCATTGGGCTTGCCCGCGACGTTCCTGTTCGGCGGTTTCGCACGCGGCGAAAGGAGCCAGAAAATCTCGCTGCTGCACGGCGACATGGTGATCTGGGGCGGCGTAGACCGGCTGCGCTATCACGGCATCCTGCCGATCAAACCCGGCCGGCACCCGCGCTTGGGCGAACAGCGTTTCAACCTGACGTTTCGCACCGCCGGATAATCCTGCAAAGTTTGACCGCAAGGGTCGGAGTGTTCCGGCCGGTGGCACTGGTTAACCTGAAATTCAACAGGTCAACGGACTCTCCATCATGAAAACGCTTTCCACCTCGCTGAACACTGAAGACGATCCACGCTGGGCCGCTGTCGTCGCACGCGACCCTCGGGCGGACGGCCAGTTTGTCTATGCCGTGAAAACCACCGGCATCTATTGCCGCCCCAGCAGCCTGGCGCGCTTGCCGAAACCGCAGAACGTCGAGTTCTTCGACACCGCCGAGGACGCCGAGGCCGCGGGCTATCGCCCCAGCAAACGGGCGAGCAAGGATCAGACCGAAGTCGCAGCGCAGCATGCCGCCACCGTCGCGGCAGCCTGTCGCCAGATCGAAGCGTCGGACAGTCTGCCGGCGCTCAACAATCTTGCCGAAACCGCCGGTCTGAGCGCCTTTCATTTTCATCGCGTGTTCAAAGCTGCGACGGGCCTGACGCCCAAAGGCTACGCCGCCGCGCATCGTTCGCGCCGGGTTCGTCAGCGTCTGGCCGACGGCGGCTCGGTGACCGAGGCGTTGTATGACGCTGGCTTCAATTCCAACAGCCGTTTCTACGAGGCGGCCGATCAGGTACTAGGCATGAAACCCGGCGACTTCCGGGCCGCCGGCCAGAACAACGACATTCGCTTCGCCGTCGGCCAGTGCTCGCTCGGCGCCATTCTGGTGGCACAGAGCGAGCGCGGGATCTGCGCGATTCTGCTGGGGGACGATCCGCACCAATTGGTGTGCGACCTGCAGGACCAGTTTCGCAGGGCCAACCTGATCGGCGCCGACACCGAGTTCGAACAACTGATCGCCCGCGTCGTCGGCTTCATCGAAGCGCCTGCCATCGGCCTGGATTTGCCGCTGGATGTGCGCGGCACGGCGTTTCAGGAGCGGGTGTGGCAGGCGCTGCGGGAGATACCGGTCGGCAGCACCGCCAGCTATGCGGATATCGCCTTGCGTATCGGCTCGCCAAAAGCCGTGCGCGCAGTGGCTCAGGCTTGCGGCGCCAACAGCCTCGCAGTGGCCATTCCTTGCCACCGCGTGGTGCGCAGCGACGGCAATCTCAGCGGCTACCGCTGGGGCGTGGAGCGCAAGCGCGAATTGCTCGAGCGTGAAGGCAAAACCCGACAGTAATCAGCGATTCACATCAACTACAACTCGCCCCCGGAGTTGCCCCGCCAGCAACTTCGGTGCCGCGTCGATAGCTTCGCCGAGGCCGATTTCATGGCTGATCAGCGGCAATAGCGCGAAATCCAGATCCTTCGCCAGACGATCCCAGGCCTCGATGCGGCGCGCCTTGGGTTGGGTCACGCTGTTGATCCCGGCCAGCGTCACGCCACGCAAAATGAACGGTGCCACGGATGCCGGGAAATCCATGCCCTGAGCCAGACCGCATGCGGCCACGGTGCCTTCGGCCCGGGTGCTGGCGCAGGCATTGGCCAGCGTGTGGCTGCCGACCGAATCGATGACGCCCGCCCAGCGCTCCTTGGCCAGCGGCTTGCCGGGTTCGGACAGAGTGGCGCGATCAATGATTTCGCCGGCACCCAGTTGTTTCAGGTATTCGTGTTCCGACACCCGACCGGTCGAAGCGACTACGCGGTAGCCCAGCTTGCTCAGCAATGCGATGGCAAAACTGCCGACGCCGCCGTTGGCGCCAGTCACCAGCACTTCGCCCTGTTTGGGGGTCACGCCGTTGCGTTCCAGCGCCATGACGCACAGCATCGCCGTATAACCGGCCGTGCCGATGGCCATGGCTTGCGCGGCGGTGAATGCCTTGGGCAGCGGAATCAGCCAGTCACCGTTCAATCGCGCTTTTTGCGCCAGACCGCCCCAGTGGTTTTCACCGACGCCCCAGCCGTTGAGCAAAACCGCATCGCCGACCTTGTAGTCCGGGTGCGAACTGACTTCAACGGTGCCCGCCAGATCGATCCCCGGCACCATCGGAAACTTGCGCACCACCGGGCTGCTGCCGGTGATCGCCAGGCCGTCCTTGAAATTCAGCGTGCTGTAAGCGACGCGTACCGTCACATCGCCCTCCGGCAACTGCTCGTCGTTGATCTCCTGCAGGTTGGCGCGATAACCGCTGTCGTCTTTGTCGATCAAAATGCCTTTGAACATGACTGCCTCTCACGGGTGGAATTCAGGATGTCGAGGGATTGAAATAGCACACTGCAACATTTTGCCCCACTCGACCTTTAGCCAATCGGGCCCGAACGCCGAGCCAACGCCGGCTGTTCAAGCTACAAATCTGTGCTGGTCATGGGGGTGGCTTTGCGTTAAAAAACCGGCTGCTACCGTCCCTGCCCTGTTTTGTTGTCGGAGAAGCTATTCCATGAGCCAATGGCCTGATACCCGCATTCTTGACCTGTTCGGCATCGAACTGCCAATCATCCAGGGCCCCATGGCCGGTGCCACCAACTCATCCATGGTCATCGCAGCGTGCAACGCCGGTGGCCTCGGTTCGATGCCGGCCGCGATGCTGACCATCGAGCAACTGCGCGAAGAGCTGAAGACCATTCGCCAGGGCACGAGCAAGCCGTTCAACGTCAACTTCTTCTGCCATCAACCGCCGGCCGCCGATGAGCAAAAGGCCCGTGACTGGAAAAACCTGCTGGAACCCTACTATCGCGAACTGGGTGTCGATTTCGATGCACCGACGCCGGTCTCCAACCGCGCGCCCTTCGATGCCGCCGCCTGCGAAGTGCTGGAAGAGTTTCGCCCTGAAGTGGTGAGCTTCCACTTCGGTCTGCCGGAAAAATCCCTGCTGGATCGGGTCAAGGCCACCGGTGCGAAAATCATCTCATCGGCGACCACCGTCGACGAAGCGATCTGGCTGGAGCAGAACGGTTGCGACGCGATCATCGCCATGGGTTACGAGGCCGGTGGCCATCGCGGGATGTTCCTCAGCGCTGACCTGAGCAGCCAGGTCGGTACGTTTGCCCTGGTGCCGCAAGTGGTCGACGCGGTCAGCGTGCCGGTGATTGCTGCTGGTGCGATTGCCGATGCGCGCGGCGTGGCGGCAGCGTTCCTGCTCGGCGCTTCAGCGGTTCAGGTCGGGACAGCGTATCTGTTTACCCCGGAAGCGAAAGTCAGTGCGTCGCACCACAAGGCCTTGCGTACCGCCAAGGAAAGCGAGACGGCGGTGACCAACCTGTTTACCGGACGCCCGGCGCGGGGGATTCTCAATCGGGTGATGCGGGAGCTGGGCCCGATGTCGGACAAGGCCCCTGCCTTTCCACTGGCAGGCGGTGCCTTGATGCCGTTGCGCGCGAAGGGTGAGGCGGAGTTCAGCAACCTCTGGGCCGGCCAGGCGTTCACGCTCGGCAAAGACCTCGGCACCGCTGAACTGACCCGGCAACTGGCGGTAGGCGCACTGGCAAAACTGACGCGATGATGACCCCGAACGGGTGAGGAGCGTGGCGCCCTCACCCGTTTCAAAGCAGTGCTTCCCGTTTGGCGGCATTTCGCTATATATTTCGCTATATAGCGTTTCGCCCCCTCGCATCGGCGCAGTCTACCTTCCAATAACAACTGCCCACTGCACTTGCCACCCACGGAGCCGTTACATGATCAATCGTGCCTCACGTTTTGCCCCTGCCCTGCTCGCGGTATTCGCCATCGGCGCCGCGCAGGCTGACGAAGTGCAAGTCGCGGTCGCGGCCAACTTCACCGCGCCAATCCAGGCGATTGCCGCCGATTTCGAAAAAGACACCGGGCACAAACTGGTCGCTGCATACGGCGCTACCGGCCAGTTCTACACCCAGATCAAAAACGGCGCGCCGTTCGAGGTGTTCCTCTCGGCCGATGACACCACCCCTGAAAAACTCGAGAAAGAAGGCGACACCGTCAAAGGTTCGCGCTTCACCTACGCCATCGGCACCCTGGCGCTGTGGTCGGCCAAGGAAGGTTACGTCGATGCCAAAGGCGACGTTCTGAAGAAAAACGAGTACCAGCATCTGTCCATCGCCAACCCGAAAGCCGCCCCTTATGGTCTGGCCGCCACTCAGGTGCTGGAAAAACTGAAACTGACTGAAGCCACCAAGACCAAGATCGTCGAAGGCCAGAACATCACCCAGGCCTATCAGTTCGTGTCCACCGGCAACGCCGAGCTGGGCTTCGTCGCCCTGTCGCAGATCTACAAGGACGGCAAGGTCAGCAGCGGCTCGGCGTGGATCGTTCCGGCGAGCATGCACGACCCGATCAAGCAAGACGCGGTGATCCTCAACAAGGGCAAGGACAACGCCGCTGCCAAAGCGCTGGTTGATTACCTCAAAGGCCCGAAAGCCGCTGCGGTCATCAAGTCCTACGGTTACCAGCTGTAAATGTCGCTCACGAGTGCCGATTTTGCGGCGATCTGGCTGACCCTGAAACTGGCGTCCCTGACCACCGCGATCCTGCTGGTCGTCGGCACTCCGATTGCCCTGTGGTTGTCGCGCAGCCGCTCCTGGTTGCGCGGCCCCATCGGCGCGATTGTTGCCCTGCCGTTGGTGCTGCCACCGACGGTCATCGGTTTCTATCTGCTGCTGGCCCTTGGCCCCAATGGCTTCATTGGTCATTTCACCCAATGGCTGGGGCTTGGCACCTTGACCTTCAGCTTCACCGGCCTTGTGATCGGCTCGGTGCTCTATTCCATGCCGTTCGTGGTGCAGCCGTTGCAAAACGCCTTCTCCGCGATCGGCACTCGCCCACTGGAAGTGGCCGCGACATTACGCGCCAATCCTTGGGACACTTTTTTCAGCGTGATTCTGCCCCTGGCCCGTCCCGGCTTCATCACTGCGGCAATCCTCGGCTTCGCCCACACCGTCGGCGAATTCGGTGTGGTGCTGATGATCGGTGGGAATATTCCCGACAAGACCCGGGTAGTTTCCGTACAAATCTACGACCACGTCGAAGCCATGGAGTACGCGCAGGCGCACTGGCTCGCCGGGGCGATGCTGGTGTTTTCGTTTCTGGTGTTGCTGGCGCTGTATTCCAGCCGCAAGACCCGCGCGGGCTGGAGCTGATCGATGATTGATGCACGTCTGAAACTGGCCTGGTCGGGCTTCAGCCTCGATGTCGATCTGCAGATGCCCGGTCGCGGCGTGACCGCGCTGTTCGGTCAGTCCGGATCGGGCAAGACCACGTGCCTGCGCTGCATCGCCGGGCTTGAACGCGCGCCGCAGGCGTTTATCCGCATCAATGACGAGGTCTGGCAGGACAGCGAACAAGGCATTTTCGTGCCGCCGCACAAACGCGCGCTCGGCTATGTCTTTCAAGAAGCCAGCCTGTTTCCGCACCTGTCGGTGTTGGCCAATCTGCAATTCGGCCTCAAGCGAATTCCCAAGGCGCAGCGCCGGGTCGACATGACCCAAGCCACAGAACTGCTAGGCATCGGCCACTTGCTCGATCGTCACCCTCAGCACTTGTCCGGCGGTGAGCGCCAGCGTGTCGGCATCGCCCGCGCGCTGTTGACCAGCCCCAGACTGCTGCTGATGGACGAGCCTTTGGCGGCCCTCGACAGTCAGCGCAAAAGCGAAATTCTGCCCTACCTGCAACGCCTGCACGACGAACTGGAAATCCCGGTGCTGTATGTCAGCCACGCGCAGGACGAAGTGGCCAGGCTCGCCGATCATCTGGTGCTGCTCAGCGACGGCAAAGCGCTTGCCAGCGGTCCGATTGGCGAAACCCTGGCGCGGCTCGACCTGCCCCTGGCCATGGACAACGACGCCGGCGTGATCATCGAAGGCCAGGTCAGCGACTACGATGCCGACTATCAATTGCTCACCCTGCAACTGCCGGACTCGCCACTTAACATTCGCGTGACCCACGCGCCGATGACGACGGGCCAGAGACTGCGCTGCAAGGTGCATGCGCGCGACATCAGCCTGACTCTGCAAAACAGCGAGTTCAGCAGCATCCTCAATCGCCTGCCGGTCACGGTCGTCAGCGAGCAACCGGCCGATAACGCCGCGCATGTGCTCATTCGCCTCGATGCCGGCGGGACGCCGTTGCTGGCGCGCATCACTCGCTATTCACGGGATCAGCTTGGCGTGCATCCGGGCCAGTCGTTGTGGGCCCAGATCAAGGCTGTTGCGGTACTGGCGTAAATCTGCGGGCACGACCGTCATGACGCGCGGTCAATGGCTTTAACAGCCTGATTTGCCGCGAAGGAAGTCCGCCATGCCCGATACTGCGCTCACCGAGGTGTTGCCTTCGGATCTGCATTACGTCGATGACACGCAGCCCGGTATCACCCGCAAAAAACTGCGCGGAAAATTCGTTTACTTCGATCCCGCAGGCCAGCGCATCACCGATCCTGACGAGATCAAACGCATCAACGCGCTGGCCGTTCCACCAGCCTACGTCGACGTGTGGATCTGCGCCGACCCGCGCGGCCATCTGCAAGCCACCGGCCGCGATGCCCGTGGACGCAAGCAATATCGCTATCACGCTCGCTGGCGCGAAGTGCGTGACGCGGACAAGTATTCGCGTCTTCGTGAATTTGGTCTGGCGCTGCCCAAACTGCGTAAACAGCTGGAAGCGCTGCTGGCATCGCCGGGCTTCAGCCGCGACAAAGTCATGGCAACCGTCATCACGCTGCTCGACGCCACCCTGATCCGCGTCGGCAACACGCAATACGCGCGGGACAATCGCTCCTACGGCCTGACCACCCTGCGCAGCCGGCATGTCGAGGTCAACGGCAGTGCGATCCTGTTCCAGTTTCGCGGCAAGAGCGGCATCGAACATCAGATCACGGTGAAGGACCGGCGCCTGGCGCGGATCATCAAGCGCTGTCTGGAAATTCCGGGGCAGAACCTGTTTCAGTATCTGGATGAGAACGGCGAGCGGCATACCGTCAGCTCCTCTGACGTCAACACCTACCTGCAGACCCTGACCGGTGCGGACTTCACCGCCAAGGATTACCGGACCTGGGCCGGTAGCGCCCTGGCATTGGCGGTTCTGCGGGAGCTGCAATGGGAGTCCGAGACCGAGGCCAAGCGGCATGTGGTCGAGATGGTGAAAGGCGTCGCCCGCCAACTGGGCAACACGCCGGCGGTCTGTCGCAAGTGCTACATCCACCCGGCGGTGGTCGAGCATTTCATGCTCGGCGCCTTGGCCGAGTTGCCAAAACCGCGCATCCGCAAGGGCCTGCGCAAGGAAGAAGTCGCGCTGGCGCTGTTCCTTGAGCGGATGGTCGAGCAGGCAAACACGCCTTGAAGCCTTCGGCCGTCTCGACTAGGCTACACCCTCCTACCCCCCGGGACGACCGCAGAAGTGAACAACTAAGCCTTCAAAAATGTACTCGCGACACGCCGTTCATGGCGATTGTCAGTGTTCACGACATTTTCTGGAGGTGCCGATGACTCACGTCTCGCGTACGCCTGCTCTCGTCTCCCTGAATCAACTGGGTTTTCAGTTCGCCAATGGCGAGACGATTTTCACTACACTCAATCTGAAATTCGATCACACCCCGACCGCTATCGTTGGGCGCAATGGCGTGGGCAAAAGCGTACTGGCGCGCCTGATCGCCGGACATTGGCAACCCACCAGCGGTAGCGTGACGCGAGCCGTGGCGACAACCTACGTGGCGCAAACCTTTGTCGCGGCACCCGGCGAGACGGTCGCCGAGACCACCGGCAGCGCCGCGATTCTTCAGGCGCTGGAGCGAATGAACCGGGGCTGCGGATCAGTCGAGGATTTCGACCTCATTGGTGAACAATGGGATCTGGCGGACCGTTTGCGGCGCTTGCTTGATGACGCCGGCCTGACAGAAGTTGCCTTCACCGATTACACCGGGAACCTCAGTGGCGGCCAGCAAGCGCGCATCGCCCTGATTGGCGCGTTTTTGAGTCGGGCTCCGTTGCTGGTTCTCGATGAGCCGACCAACCATCTGGATGCATCGGGACGGCAATGGCTGATGAACTCGCTGGAACGCTGGCACACCGGCCTGATCGTCGTCAGCCATGATCGACAACTACTCGACCGGATGCAGCGGATCGTCGAGTTGAGCGCATCGGGGGCTATCGAATTCGGTGGCAATTACTCGGCATTCCGCGAGCATCAACGAATCCATCAAGCGGCGGCGCAGGCACGTCTCGACCACGCCAGAAGCGAACGCCAGCGCGAGCGGATTCGCTTACGACGCGAGCACGACACAATACAGCGGCACGCTGCCAACTCGCGACGCAACGCCGAAACCGCCAACATTGCCAGTTTCGAATACGTGGCGATCAAGGGCGCCGCGCGAGAGATCATGGGGCATGTCCGTCAGGGTCATCAGGCCCGCAAGTCCGAACTGGATGCCCAGGTGCGCGAGGCTTACGCCAAGGTGCAGCCCGAAGGCAGCGTGCTGATCAACCTGCCCGGGAGCGCGGTGCCGAACAACCGCCAGATCTGCACGCTGATCGACGCTCAGCTGCCCTGGCTGTCAAACGGCGCACTGAGCCTTACGATCCACGGCCCGATGCGCATCGCTGTCAGCGGACCCAACGCCTGCGGCAAATCAACCCTGTTGAAAGTTCTCGCCGGGGAACTGGCACCCGTCGCTGGAGCCGCCGCGACTCACGTGCCCTTCGCATTCCTGGATCAGCAACTGGCGCAACTGGACGATCAGCGTTCCATCACCGAACAGCTGATGATGCAAGGGGCGGCGCTGACCGAGGGCACCCTGCGCAGCTATCTCGCTCACTTGCAGCTGGATGCGAGCCGCGCCACGGCCCCTTGCGCTTCGTTGAGCGGTGGCGAGCGCCTGAAAGCCGCACTGGCGCTGGCCTTGTGGCGAGTGGATCCTGCGCAGCTGTTGCTGCTGGATGAACCGACCAATCATCTGGATCTACCTTCGGTGGAAGCGTTCGAGCGGTCATTACAGACATTTCCGGGCGCAATCGTCGCCGTTTCCCACGATCAGAACTTCCTTGAGGCGTTGAATCCGACTCACCACTTGCGCTGGCACCCATTGGGCTGGCAACTGCACCCGACGAACTGACTTGGCTATTTTTTGCACGATTGCTCAGGGCTTCTATAGTTGATCTGGTACGAATCAGCCGCGGTGACGCCATGGAAGACATATTCGTCGTGAAGCGCTGCAACAAGATCGTCATCCACGGCCGGCGCGCCGGAGAGACTCTCCATGAGCCCGCCGAAGCCCTGGGCTGGTATCGCATCTGCGACACGCGAACCGGCGGCTTCATCGGCGACGGCTACGATCGGGAAGAAGACGCCCGCAAGGAATGTCATCGGCTCAACGCCGCCAGCTCGCGAGTGACCGCGCCCGAGTCGTCGGGCTGATAGCTGTCATTTACGGGTCTATACTCAAACCAGCTGAAGGAGCAGCGCCCCAACGGCAGAAAGCTCGCCCTTCGCGGGCTTTTTGCTGCCACCGAGCGGATTAATGAACGGAGGTGTTCCATGTCCGAAAGAGAGTCCATCACCACTCTCCTCACCTTGCTCGATGCCCGCGAAGCACGTCTGGCCGCGGCCTGCAAAGAGATCGCCGACTGGGTCGACCATCAAGGCGGGCACCCCACCGCCCTGCGCATCCGCGACCGGCTGAACGATATCGAAAAGGATACCCCGCTGATTCGCAGCACCCTGTCATCGCTCAAACCGATCGACCGGCCACTGCCACGCTTCAGGTAAGCCATCGATTCACGGTGCGCGAAAAAAGAACGTCCTTGGTCGTGAGAGGTCAATACCTTTACACGTCACCAAGGAGACGTCTTATGGTCATTCATTTCAAAGTCGACGGGCACCTGGCCTGCGGGCACAAGGGCAACAACCTCTCCTCCAGCAGCGAACTCAATCGTGTGAAGTGCCGCAGCTGCCGCAATACCGACGCATACAAGGATGCGCGCAAAGACCAGCGCAATGCGGCGCGGCGCGCGGCTCGCCATTCAAAGGATGCGCACACGGCGTCCGACTGGCGTTCCGAGTGGATCGAGCGGTTGACCGCGATGGCCGGACTTCAGCGTTTGCCTAGGGGATTCAACGGGCAGGCGTTTGTCTGAAAACAAAAAAGGCTTGCATGAGATATATCATGCAAGCCTTTGATTATTCGTGGTACCGAAAACCAAAATTGGGCCTCCCCTACAGCGTTCGCGCGCGAACTCCCCGATCACTTTCGCCGATAGTCATACTTTTCTCCGGGAAAAAATCTCGCTGAACGACGGGATTTCTACCAACTTACGAATGACTACGCTGATGCTGTACAATCGCGCGCAAATTTAGAGGAAGGCTCCATGCGAGACTCAATGGACAAGGCTGGGAGCATTCCAGCACTTACCGGCATTCGTTTCTTTGCTGCGTTAATGGTTTTTTTTTCGCACTATCCAATTATTGGATCCGGCGAAATTCTGAAAAGATTTCAAGTTGCCGGCTACTCAGGAGTTACGTTCTTTTTCATCCTTTCAGGTTTTATAATCACGTATAACTACCTGGATAAATTTGAGAAACGAAGCGGAGCATCAATATCTTCATTTTATGCTGCCAGGTTTTACCGAATTTACCCCTTGTATGCGTTTTGCACTCTTTACGCCTGGGCGAACTCATCCGAAACAATTCCATTATGGCCACACCTGCTGGCGGTTCAAGCATGGAGCGGAGACACGTTATTGGCCATGGGTTTCAACGGGCCTGGATGGAGCATTAGTGTTGAAGCATTCTTATACCTGATGTTCCCTCTCGTGCTGCCAGTAATGCACTATCTCGGCATCACAAAATCGAAAAATCGATTAATTGGCTTTGCAACACTAATGTTCAGCTGCCAGCTAGCTTTGGCTATGTATTTTTGGCTTTCAGGCAAAGCGGACTTATCACCGTTCGACCCTGACTCCGCCCACCGGTGGCTATACCGCACACCCGCAACAAGATTGTTCGATTTCTGCATTGGTATATCCGCCGCTATTTATTACAAGCAATTCATGCAGAACTCGCGTCAATCAGACGTGACATGGAGCAGACTTACTTATATTTCGTTAATGGCTGTATTTGCCATGATGCTATGGAAAGAGAACTACAGATCGGTATTCAGCTGGGACGTTATCTATGTTATCCCCTTTACCTTGCTGATTATCGGCGTCTCCCAGGCACGGCAATCCTTTATATCCAGGGCCTTGTCAACCAGAGCCGCCATACTGCTTGGAGAAGCTTCCTTCGCACTCTATTTGATACATACTCTGATGAGGGGTATGTACCCATCACAACCAAACGAGTCGTTTGCGTATACGCTGATGCAGCACGGATTTTTCCTGGCAGTAGTAATTGTTATGTCAATAGGTCTGCACCTTGCGATAGAAAAACCTGCACAAAAATCACTAAAATCTTTTTTTACGAAAAAACACACAAAAGAAATACAACACGAACTCTCTTAAAGTCGGCAGATCAGCCTCGGTAGAAAGAAACTCAACAATAGACTTGTACAGTGAAACCCAGGATGGAAACCAGAGATTTTAGTGAACCACGAAATTCGATCGCATCCTTCACTTCGCTGGGTGCTATTGCTTTAGAGTTATGTGAAATTGAGGAGCGGCATGATGCCAAAATTTTCAAATAGGACGGGAGCGATCCCAGCGCTAACCGGACTTCGGTTTGTGGCAGCGCTGATGGTATTCTTCTCTCACTATCCTATTTCCGGTCTTGGCGAAGTGCCTGAGCGGATTATGGCATCTGGATATTCAGGGGTCACATTTTTCTTTGTCCTTTCTGGCTTCATCATCGCTTACAACTATATTGAACAATTCGAGACAAATCCACTGCGCAGCACACCCAAATATTTGTGGGCTAGATTCAGCCGCGTTTACCCCCTTTATATATTGAGCATGGCTTTTGTGTGGCTGCAAAAAGACGCCAACACCCCCATCGCCATATATATTTTTGCGGCACAAGCCTGGCATTCAGACACATCCATAATCGCAGGACTTAACAGTCCTGCATGGAGTGTTAGTGTCGAGTTTTTTTTATATTTATGCTTCCCGTTACTAATTCCAGCATTTTCATCTCTTGGAATTCTACGACCGGGCTTCAATATGTTTGCAGCTGCGCTGATCGTCATAATTGCGCAACTGTCTTTAGCCGTATACTTCGGGACACCACCGCATGACTCTTTGACTCTCGGCGACCCCAATTCTGCGCATCGGATGCTTTACAATTTCCCTCTGCCAAGGATATTTGATTTCACACTCGGAATCTTGACCGCCGCTTACTATTTAAGGCGAGAAGAGAATCGCACAAATTCAAAACAGTGGGGTTACGCAAGTTACGCGATAGCCGCTGCCATTATTTTACTCATGGCATCAAAACTGAACTATTTATCATCCTTCAGTTGGGACGCGTCATATGCCTGGCTTTTTGCCCTGCTCATACTTTCAATTGCCGAAAGCCAACAAAGCATGCTCAGCATGTTTCTATCTACAAAAAAAGCTGTATTGCTCGGCGAGGCCTCATTTGCCTTTTACTTAATACACGTCATCGCACTGCCTTTATTCGACCTGAGCACACAGAGGTCATTCGCCGCAGCGATAGCATTTGAGTTTATGTTTCTTGGATTGATTATTACGATGTCCATCGGACTACATTTATCCGTTGAAAAACCTTGTAGGAGATGGTTGATTAGATTGGTATACGGTCGTGAAAAGGGTGGCGCGCATGGCGGCTCGATTAACACACAGCCCTCACCCGCATATCGCGCTCATCCCCCTGATTAAGGCGCCCAACCGGGTTACCGGGCCACATCCGCGCTGGGGCAGCGCCCCAGCTCAGTGCGAATATGAGCGGCGCACAATTAAAATTCTTCAAGTTCCGTCCATTCAGCGGCACAGGCACCGATGTCAGGATTAGACAAGATCAATACCTGAAGTGGCCGAGCACTGTTGTGATCAATCCGCTCGAGCCCTCCCGGATTTGGTGATCAAGGATTCACATAAGGGGGACTGACGCATAAAAATCTGTCCCGTCATACGCCCAACCCTGTTGCGGCTGCGGATTTATGATGAACGCCTCCGGAATAAAAACACCCTGCGAACGCGCAGCCCTCGCAGGGTGCCAGGGTGACATCTCATTAGCCGCGCTTAGGCGGTTTGAATAATCAACATCTACTAATAGGTAGCCACCCGAAAAAAGGATTTTCTCCTTATCGCCAACATTATTTTCCTGTGAACAGGTAACTCAACATAGTTTCCTATGGCACCGGAAACAATAATTACCAGAAAGAAATAACCAACAAATACAATCGATCCGGAAAAACCATTACTTGAGCACCATGTTCGAAGACCATTTCCGTAGGCTATGCCGAATGCTACCGTATGAATCAAATAAATCGAGTACGACCCATCTCCCAGCCAAACGAAAACCCGAGTTATTTTTTCTGAAATACCCAAGTCAACATCCTTGATTTCCGTGCCGATCGCTGCCGCAAAGATCAACACCGCAGCACCACCAAACAAAATTATCCTAGGTAAAAACATGTCTCCACGGGTCATAGAGACCCCATAGACATTAATCGAAAGATAGATTGCCAACGAAAGAACAAGGGCCGCGGCCATCCATAGTACAATTGACATTTTTGCCAATCGCGATTCCCATCCTAATGACAACAAATAGGCCAATGTGACACCGCAGAAAAATTCGACGAACCATAGTGATGTGAGGTAGCCAGGCAATAGACCATCTACCCAACGATTCCAAGACACGTCCGCCATGAAGGCATTGTAATCGTAGAAAGTCGCTGCCCCGGAGCTGATTACTACAACTGCCTTCAATACAAATAGCCCTACAACAATGCTTAGCGCGCAATACCTTTTACGACTGGAATAAATAAACATGAGCGCAAACGCCAGCCAATAAAACAAAACCTCATATACCAGAGTCCAGGCTACCGGCAATAGCTGCGTTGAAATCCGCTGCGGGTAGAGCATTATGGATTTTGCAACATCGGCATTTCCGCTACCAAGTCCAAAAAATAAAATAACAAACACCACAGCTAAATATGGAATATAAATTCGGGCAGTTCTACCAAGTAAAAAACCAACTCTGTCAGTAGATGTTAATTTTTCTTTGGCGATCATAGGCCAGAGTACAAACCCGCTTGTAACGAAGAACAGATCTACTCCAAAAAAACCGAACCAGCTCAATGGGCCGGGAGCGGCAATCCCTAGAACGGCCAATAGTTGATCCTCAAAATGGTAGGCCGCGACCAATAACGCTGCCAGACCACGCATTATCTGTACAGAAGTCCATCTTTTTCTTTCAATAGTTGAGCTGTTCACACCTGGTGATCCTTGGTCTATAGGCGCGGAACTATACCATCTGTAATGTTCGAATAAAGGCCGCCGTTGGGCTAATGCTGTTCACTTAAGCATTCGAGTCTCAGCAGGGCTTCCCCGAAAACCCGTTGCCAGATCTCTGTCTTCGGATTTTTTATGTCTGTTCAACAGGAATTGCTCGAACTTGGCGACTTTTTTTACTTCTGTGACCTGAGCACCTTCACCCAAAACATCCCCGTTGAATGGGTGGCGTCGGCGGTAAACCTTTCCAGTCAGGCCACCATTCACCGCCATTGGCTGATCCCGGCCAAAAACAAGCACGAATAGTGAGGAGGTGACCCGTTACAGCCAGCACGACCGCTTGGTGCGCATGAAAGTCTCTCCGCAGGCCAGGACACGAAACCTGACGCTCCCGACGCACCGGGAGGCGCGTGAAGTCCGCTATGAAGGTCAAGGCAGACTCAACGATTATCAGAGTTAAGGGAGGTATTGGAGCGTTATCACCACCCAAGGCCTTCGAGGCCAAGGACGCTGAAGATTTCAAAGACACGGTCTCCAGTGAACCATAAGGCTTCTCCCCTTAAGTGAACAGAATCAAGATCGAATCGGCCTTTTTTCTGTTCACTCAACGCCCGGGCGATCAAAGCCCGGTTAATGGAACACCCGGATTACTTCGTTTTCTTCACTTGGCAAACCCCATTGGCTTTGTTCTTGCCCGTATACGAGACATCAGGTGAGCCGTCGGACATGATCGTCAGCGAGATGGTCACCCCGCCGCCTTTCGCTTCGAAGGCGTTTTCGTTGAATTTCTTCAGTTTCCCTTCTTTACCGTTGATGTAGATGGGGCCGCCCTTGTCAGCGTGGACCTCGATATTTCCAGGGCATGTCGCGTTCAGCAGTGGAATTCCTGCTTGAGCAAGGCCGGAAAATATCAGCAAAACGCCCATTAGCAGTCGCTTCATCATCATTGCCCTGTGTCAGGTTTAGCGAGAAATAAACACTAGCTCACTTCGATTGCAATGACCTGACAACACGTCTGAAATCGAAAGGAAAAGCAGGTGATACCGCTAAATGATTGGCGGAAAGGAATTTTTCATTGCGGAAAAAACAGAAACGCCTGCATGAGGTATCTCATGCAGGCGTTTGATATTCATGGTGCCCGAAGCCGGAATCGAACCGGCACGCCCTTACGAGCGGGGGATTTAAGTCCTACGTTAGAATCAGGCGGGCTGCGGCTTTGAGCCTGTTTTCCGGGCCGCAATTCTTCCCAGTCCATACTCATTTGGCCCAATGTTTTCAGATGCTGAAAAATAATTGCGGCCCGGAGTTTTCTACAGAAATCGGCACTGCCAATGTTTAGAAAACGACTATCCATCAAATGGCATCATGCCGATTTTGCATACTCCCTCCCACGGCGTTCTGCCGACCGAACACAATCAAAAATCCTACAGCTCGTCGCTTCACCCTCGCCCACCTATTGCACCTCGATTACTGTATATCCAAACAGTTCAAAGCAAGACGGCCCCGTGGATCCCCTTTTTATAGAAGACACCGACGAATGGCTCGGCTGCCCGACGCCGCTCGAAACATGCCGTCAGCAACTCAGGCTTTACGAAAATGAATTCGAGGAACTGAATCGTCAGCTGTGCGAAGAGAGGGCGGATATTCAAGCTGGTCCAGATGAACACCGAGACCAACAAAGACCGTGACGCACTGCGTAAACAACTGCAGGCGGCCCAAGCCGATGTGGGAAGCCGAGACCGATCATTGCGATGACGCCTAAAAGCTTCATGTAACTGAACACACGCTAATCCTCTGCTATACAAGAGATCCGCAATCGATAACCAATGGAGTTGGAAATGCCTACAAAAAGGGAAATTACTATCGCAGGGATCGGCGCGGCGCTCGGTGCCGGGGCCAAACAAGCGCCTGCTGAATTCAGCATCGGCAATACAAATATCAAGATCGATAATCGGGGAATCAGCATCATCCTGAACGAGGCAGGCCTCGACCAATTCGCACTGAGAATTTACCGGCCGGATATCGACGCTTCAGCCTGGGGGTATGTGCTTGTGGCTGAGCCAGGTGCGAAACCCAGTGATAAAGGTGAGGCAGGTTGGAGCGACTATCATGTTGTCGGGTTCATGCCAAAGACTGCATGATCAGACGAGAATATTCAGCACTTTCTCGTACAAAGCTTGTAGCTCATCAGCGCCGTTTGGAGTACGCCCGCGCCGACCGGTGTTGATGATGCTGCCAATATTTGTGTTGTCACCAGAATCCGCCAGAGTGTTGAGTCAGTGCGTTGCCGACCACCAGGCTGCCGACATCGTGGCGTGCTGTAGGTCTGGTTCACCGAACCCGGGCGCCAATCCGACTTCACGCCCGGAAAGTTGTAGTTGCCGCTAGCATCACGAATCGGCGTGTTGTCCAGGTAAATGTCGTATTCGGTCGGAACGCCGTCAAACTCGCCCTCGCCCACGGCGATCAGCAGCTTGGCCAGGTTGGTCGAGCGCAGGCTGTCGCTGGCTTCGACCGGTGATTTCGGCTTACTGCCGCCGCCCTTCTCGCCGATATTTTCGATTTGTTCCGCTGCTCCCATGCTTTCCTCCAGGCATAAAAAACCGCCTCGCGGGCGGTTGGTGTACTACTGTCCTTCTTACACTTTGTCTTCGGCCAGGATTGAGGCCGAGATGATCATCCCGCCCCATCGGCGATCGCCGATGCAGATCGGCACCGGGTTTCCGCTGGCCGTGGTGTTGTTAGCGCTGCCGAAGGCGTGGGACGGGGCGATTTCGGGGGATGCGCTTTGCTTCAGGCCTGAGGCTTGGGGGCTGAGCATTTGGATAACGCCGCCGGCGACAAGGCCGATACCCGCGCCAATCAGTGGCGCACCAAATGGCGTGGTCGAAAGAAACGTACCGGCAACGATCAAAACAGCACCGATGATGGTTTGAATCAACCCAGCCTTCTTGCTTCCGTGGATGACCGGCACAATACGAATGTCGGTTGCGCCACCCAAACCAAATTCTGCTTCGCCAACGTTCTTTCGATTGCGAAACACGGCGAAGCGCATGCCCCGCCGATCAAGGCGCTGAATCTCCTCCTTGAATCCCTCAAGCGTCGCCTTCAATGCTCGGAACGCTTCCCAAGCCTGGCCAGAATCCAATACTCGACGATGAACTCTGCCAAACTTGGCCGCAAGAGACCCGGACAGCTTGATCGTAGTCGTCGGCTGATAGCGAGCAACGCTCGATTGCATGACTTTCTCCAGTCATAAAAAACCGCCCGAAGGCGGCTGATTTGAATTCATTTACTGATAATCGACGTGCGGTACGAGAAAATAGCCGCTCATGTCTCCACTGATTCTGTAGAGGCTTTCTTTGCCGCTTTGCACATTGGCAGAGATCGTACGAATGGCTGCTCCGCCACACAGCCCAGAACCAGCGAGACTTGCTCCAATACTTGGATTACCCGGCGGCAGATAAAAGGAAGCGCGCTGACCGGTGCCGATTTTCGCGGCCTTCCGACCATCGACATACACGACGATGTCACAACCAGATCCAACCATTCCCGAGTCCCGGACGACCATTACCTTGCCGCTTTCTCCGGGTGGTTTGGTTTGAAACGCGTACAGCTCATCACGCGGTACCGGATCAGCCTGGCTAACCGGAATAGCTGACGATGCACATCCAGCCAACAGCGCCAACGCCAGCGCTCCTACGATCAATTTCATGCAGGTCACTCCTGTGGAAATGGCGCGTACTGTAGCATTGACCGCGCAGGCGATTCGAACCTGCCCCAACGCCAATTGAAAACCCTACAAACAGCGGAATTCCTCATGGAAGAATGGACAACAAACCCTCAGTTTTGGATAAGCAGTGCTGTATCGGCGCTCGTAGGGTTTCTACTTCAATTTTTGTATCGCTCATCGCAAAGTGCAGTTCACGCTATGCTCGTCGGAGCAAAGGGCCGCATTCGATCCTTTTTCCGAGGTCGGAAGCTGAAAGACTTAAAACGAATCAAGGCTGCTAGATTCGACAGCGCAAAGATTAACCGGGAGATCGCGCTGAGCTACGCCATGCTGACGCTGTTCATTTTAAATGCAGCAGGATGTCTGTTGAGCTTCGGATTTGCTCCATCCGTGACACAAAAGAGCTACATTTTGGCAATTCTCTACGCCTCACTCACAGGCATTCCGCTTCTAATTTTTGAATTCGCATGGCTGGTGACGTCAACAAGAGTGGACGAAATGCTGAAGTATCGTAGTCGCATCAAACGACGCAATCGTCGCCTCCGCTAAACAGAAGCCCGGCCCGCAGGTTCTTCATTCGTATAAGAAAAAATTTTAAGTGCAGTGCTGGGCCTTCAATGAATAAATATGGAACCGTATGACAGCCCCCTCCCTCATCTTCAAATACCTTGGCCACACCAAACGAGATGACGGTTTGATTAGACGTTACAATTTAGAAGTCACCGATAGCCGGAGCGGCAAGACTGTAACGATCTCTGTCGAACCCAAGCACCTTGCCTCAGCCCGAAGCATGAAAAGAATCCTTCTGGACCGGTGTATGTTCTACAGAGCAACTCGTGCAGAGCATGACGAGATGCTACTCAAGATTCTTGATCTACAGTCTGAAGCGCTCCAAGAGTAGCCCTGCTTCGCCTGCCTTTTAAGACTGTTCAAGCCCTTAAAAAACGCCCCTCATCAGCACAAACGCCAGCGCTCCTAAGATCAACTTCATGCAGGTCACTCCTGTGGGAAAGGGTTCACTGTAGCGCGGCACTGTCCGGGCATCCAGCGTGGATGAAATGCCAGTGGCAGAATTGGATCCAGCCATAGTAGCCTTATGCCAACAACAAAGAAAAGAGGACATGAAGCATCACTGCTTTAATAAAACCATGGATGAAATTAAAGACCTTCTGCCTACTCTCCAATTGTTGTTACCTGGCTTTCTGACAACTGTCATTTTCTATTGGTTAGCAGATGTTCCTAAGCCGTCTCAATTCGAGCGAGTGATTCAGGCACTAATTTGCACCCCGCTTATCAACCTTACTGTTCAATTAGTAAAATTCTTATCACTGAAGATTGGGGATTATTACTCATTCGGAAAATGGGAAGACCATACCAACACTATTTACTCTATAGCCATTTCAATATGCGCAGGAGTAGTCCTTGCTTACGCTTGCAACAAAGACTTTTTCTACTCCATTGCTAGAAAAAGAAAAATAACATCAAAAGCGTCACACAGTGATCAAATCCATATATTTCGGAGTCGTGCAGGAAACGCAATAACACTTCAACTCAAGGACTCCAGACGTCTAATGGGATATATCGCTGCAATCCCATCCTCAGAATCTTCAGGTCAATACTTGATCCAATGCCCTAGATGGATTGTCGGCGAAGAATACAAGGAGTGTGAAGGCACAGAATCGATAATGATTAGCCACTCAGAAGTGCAATGGGTTGAATTTACAGATTAATGGAGCATCACTATGACACCGAAAGAGCTGGAAGAACTGCAGAAGCGATTTGAGCGCGGCGAAATAAGCGTGGGCATTGAGCATTTGATTCCAACAGTTGACAGAAAGCCAATGCCGACGAAGGTTCCAACCCCGCCCCCCCCAATAGAGGGTGAGAAAAAACAATAGCGACTATCCCAGTCCTTTTCCTGCAAGCCCAAGGACTGGGATTGCGCCAATTTCGGCGCGGACAACGCAAGGAGCATGAAATGAGTGAAAAAAAAGTTTTGAGTTCATTCGAGACAGGAACCCTCGCCGCGATCACCCTTATAGGAACCGCCCTCGCTGGTTTGGATCTGTCAAAGCGTACGAAAATCAGTAATGCCGCGCAGGACCTTATCGAGGCGCTGCCTGTTGATCGAGAGTACGCTGATGGCTCATCGGGTCATCAGTTGGCGCTTCGAGCGCTGATAAAAGGTTTGCACCCAATTGAGTCGCCGAAATCTGACGACTGATCCATTGCAACAACTTCCCTGCGTCAGCGTGACCAGGGAAGTCGCCAATGGGCTTATTTTTGGTTCTTCACGGATTACCGGGAAAGACGCTCTTGATCTTCATGAAAAAGAATTCGCTATCCCGGTAACCGTACGCCATACGCTTGATGACCTTTATTCGATTGTTTATTCCTTCCAACTGACCGGTGTGCATCGGCCAGCGAACCCGACTCACGATGGCCCGCCAGAACCTTTTAGCCGTTTGGCAAAAGGATCAGGGCCGGAATTTCGCTTTCATGAGCATGACGCAGCCATTGCTTCCAGGCCGATCTCCAGGCGCAGGCGGTACTCGGTGCCCAGCGAATTCATCCATCACCAAACGTCGTGGTTGCGCCTTCGGCAGTTCGCTCAATACCGCCTGCAAGGCGCGACGCTCCAGCAATCTAACCGTGTCCCAATGCAGGCCAAACATTTGGGCCACGTGCAGGGTAGGAAAGCGCTCGCAAGCCTGAATAACCGCATCGGCCAGGCGGCGCGTCATGCGCGCATAGCGATCCAGCCAACTGACGGCCTCCATGCGTTTGCCACAATCGCGGCAGCCAACTCGCCTGAGCAAAACGTTGAGGCGTACCGCACGGCCAAGAATGGGCAAATCACGAACGACTCGCTCGCAATACTCATGAGTGGTTGAACAGGTTTTTTGGCAGCCGCCACAGGAAGGGAATCGGGTGGCGTGGGGTGTTAGATCGATCTGGAGGGCGTCACCATCGGGCTTGATGTTGACGACAGAAAAGCCCTCCCAAAAAGGAAGGAAAGTATTAATATCGCGCATAAGAACGCCGGTTTGTTAGATGTGTTTGCTCGCACGAACATCATCAATCAAATCGGCGTTCTTGTTTCTGTGTTTCCCGGGATTCCGTGAAGAACCTATTAATTCGCCCACCCTCCACCGCCCGGGCATGCCCCGGCATAGGACTCCACATGCCCACAGAAAACAAACCGGTCGATCCGTTCGGCCCCAGCGGTCGCACATTCCACATTCACTTAAGCGTGCGCGGCGCGCTGCGTGACTTCAGCAAGCGCCAACTCCGCGGAATGTTCCAGCACGCCGACGGCACCAAGTGCTCCGCCGATGAGGCGAAGGATCACCTGCTGAAGCGCTGGCCCAGGGCAAAAGAGGTGCTGCCGTTCGGGCCGCCTTGCGAGGGTTTCGATTTCACCGGCAATGGCTGCCCATGACACGACACGGAGGCAGCATGAAGCGCATCTACCTCAGCGGTCCCATGACCAATATGCTGGACCTGAACTACCCGCTGTTCCATTCCACGGCCGCCAGCCTACGCGTCGCCGGGCACAGCGTCATCAACCCCGCCGAGTTAAACCCAGGCCCGGGCACCTGGAGCGAGTGCATGCGCCGCGATATTAAAGCGCTGATGGAATGCAACACCGTTGCCACGCTGCCCGGCTGGCAGGACTCCCGCGGTGCCAGCCTCGAAGTGCACATCGGAAAGGAACTCGGCATGAAGGTTGTGAATGCCCATGATCTGGCATCGATGGAGATTGCAGGATGAGTGACTACTCTGCGTCTAGGTCCGCCCTGATGCGAGCAGCGATAGACGGCGCCCAGTCCTGGCCAGTAATTTGATACGTCGAACGCTTCTTGCTAACGATTCGAATTGAATAACTGTGTGCTGATGGCGAGACAGGAGTCACAAACAAACCGATGACCTCCCCCCAGGTGGCCATTCCTGCAGGTGCTTCGGATTTGATGACGCCAGCACTCTTGTTTGACTCGACGATTGCCAAGCCGGAACTCATAGCGCTCACCGACGCCTTCCACACCTCGTTGTAAGTTTTATCACGTACCTCAACAGTCACTCCACTGTCAGTTGGCTGAAGCCCGTCAACAGTAGAGCAAGCAGAAACACTAAGGCACAAAGCACCCACAGCTAAAACCTTCGATACGTTTTTAATCATAAAAACCCCCATCGATCAGAAAACTTAGTAAAGCTCAGTTCCACTGAAGCGGTTTGGCTAGATGAAAGCTCGCAACGGGCCAGAGCTTCGCATAAATCCCGGAAAAAATTCCCTCCCCTTCAAAGTCAGCCGCTATAGCGGATCGAAATCGCCTAATTGCTCTCGAGCAATTGGGATAGCGAATTCCAGCAGCTCCAGAGGTACATCCTGCTCGAACAGTGTCACCTCAAAGCGCATCGACCCATCGTTTCGAAAGATTTCAAACACTGGTCCGGCATTTCCGCGCCAGCACTCCCACGCGAGACCATCGCGCCCGTGGACAACGCTGGATGCCCGACAGAAACGATATTCAATCCCGTGAACGACCATCCGCAACCTCCTTTCTTGAGGACTGAACGATACCCCTCCATTGATAGCCGCTATAGCGGTAAGGACCCCATGTGCTCAATGCAAAAATTTACCACTCACTGAACACGCTTACTGCAAGCCAAATGGCCAAGTTGCTGGCGATGCATCACGGAATCGGTGCTTTCGGCTACAAGTACGAAAGCCTGCGTGACGCACCGAATGGCCTAATTACGCTTGAAGATTTGGCGTCCATGCCCGGCGAGGATCTGGAACGACTTTACGATGAGAGCTCGCACAATGACGCGGTGAACGAGGTACGTTACAGCGCAGTAGCCGCCCCGGGAATGCCGTCTTGGTGCCACTACAGCTGGGAGCGCGACTACGAGGTTGATGTGAAGTCCTTCATCCTGCCCGATGGCCGTGCGCTCGCTTTTTTGTGAGATGAGCGGCGGCGGTAAGCACGGCGAGCCAGATGCCTACCCCCCCTAGGTTGAAGAGGCCAGGTTCATCAAGGTCTCCGGCGTCGAAGAGCGCGTCATCAAGACTTACAAGTTCGAGGATATTCCAGAAGCCTCAGAGCAGATGCCATGATTGCCCTCGCCTGGTTCACCTACGTCTACTGCTACAAAGTCCGGCATCCATGAACCGTCTGGTCAGCGTCCGCATCAAGGAACTGACCGGACCGGCGCTGGACTGGGCCATCAACGCGATCGAGGAGGACCAGCAGCCCGTGGCAGGCCAGTTGGACCTCTTCGCCCTGCCCGACACTGAGCATCTGATCGCGAACTACGGCGTCTGAGTCGAGCGTGGGAACCAGTCACCCTGGTTGGCCGATATGGCCCGTGATCCATTCAACCGCCAGCCCGGCGAAACCCGAACCATCGCTGTGTTCCGCGCCGTGGTCTTTGCCAAGCGCGGCGCCACGGTCAAAGTCCCCGCCGAACTCCTCTAGCAGCAAATCACTACCGAAAAACCACCTTCTGCCGCCGCGCGCGGCATGGATAGCTCATGAACATTCAATTTTTATCGCACGAAGAAGTTTGCGAGCTGACCGGCGCGCGGACCAAGGCAGGACAGATCCTGAACCTGAAGAAAAACGGAATCCGGCACTCGATCAAGCGCAATGGCTGGCCGGCGGTGACAACGTTGGCAGTAACCGCCGTTGGAAGCTACGAAGCTGAAAAACCAGTATGGACGCCAAGAAAGGCGAGTTGAGATGGGACGAAGACCTAGCAAGCCGGGCTCAATTGCTCGGGTGAGAGAGCGCAAGAAAGCCAGCGGCCGCATCTACTATTACTACAACACCGGCGGAAAGGACCGCAAGGAGATCGCGCTTGGCAGCGTTTACGGCCTGGCAATCATGGAATACGCCAAGCTGGAGCGGGATCGGACAGACGTTGACTTGGTCGCCAAGGTCGTCACGTTCCGCTATGTGGCAGAGAAGTACATGGTCGACGTGGTGCCCACCAAGGCCGCAAGCACCCAGAAAGACAATGCACGCGAGCTGAAGAACCTGATGGCATTCTTCGACGATCCGCCGGCGCCACTGGAAACAATCCAGCCCCTGCACGTACGCCAGTACCTTACCTGGCGGAAATCCGCACCCATCCGCGCAAACCGTGAGAAAGCTCTGCTCAGTGCGATCTGGAACTACGCCCGAGACAAAGGCTATACCTCGCTTGCCAACCCATGTTCAGGCATCAGGGGCAACAAAGAAACCGGCCGGGACACCTACGTCGAAGACGAACTGTTCAAACGGGCCTACGACAAAGCAGACCCAGGGTTACAAGATGCGATGGACCTGGCTTACCTGACCGGTCAAAGGGTCACAGACACCCGAATGATGGACGAACGGGACGTCCGGGATGGCCAGATCTGGGTTTTGCAGGGGAAAACGAAAGCCAAACGGCGAATCGAGGTCATTGGCGAGCTGAAGGTTTTGATTGATCGAACCATGGCCAGGAAGGCAGGACACAAGGTCCGCTCGACGCGGCTGTTCGTGACAGAGGATGGCACTCCGATGACGGAGGCGATGTTGCAGAGGCGGTTTGATGTGGCCCGGGAGGCCGCTGGAGTCGAAAAGGCCGAATTCCAAATGCGTGATCTGTGAGCCAAGGCCGGTACCGACAAAGCGGAATCGAGCGGCGATATCATGCAGGGCAAAGATCAACTTGGGCATACCACCGTCGTAATGACCGAGCAGTACATTCGGAATCGCAAAGGCAAAAGAGTCATGCCTACGAAGTGAATTGCGGACCACTGTCAAAATTTCGGCCCGGAAACAAACAAGGGTTTGCATCAGCTTTCGCTCGCAAACCCTTGATTTAAGATGGTGCCCGAAGCCGGAATCGAACCGGCACGCCCTTACGAGCGGGGGATTTTAAGTCCCATGCGTCTACCAGTTTCGCCATTCGGGCGGTAGCGCGGTGTTGCTTGGCTCTTACGACGATTCACAGTCCTGACAGGAACTGTACGTCGGCGGCAGAGGGGGAAATATATACATCACTTCCCGGTGAAGCAAGTTTGCAGTTGCCGTTTCAAAGACAAAATCTTTCAGTGCAACGCAAATAAAAAAGCTCCGTAAATCATGGATCTACGGAGCTTGTTTATAGTGGAGGCCGAGGTCGGAATCGAACCGGCGTAGGCGGATTTGCAATCCGCTGCATAACCATTTTGCTACTCGGCCTCAAAACATTTGCTGTCAGTAGCGCAACAACAAACGTTGTACAAACTTGGAGCGGGAAACGAGACTCGAACTCGCGACCCCGACCTTGGCAAGGTCGTGCTCTACCAACTGAGCTATTCCCGCTTTGTGTGGCGCATTCTATAGATTCCAGATGCCCCGTCAACCCTTTGATTCAAAAAAGTTTTATTTCTTTTCAACATCGGTCTTCAGATGTGGCCAGGCAGCGCGAAGGTATTGAACCATCGACCACAGGGTCAGGCCTGCCGACACCATCAGCAACGCGTAACCGATGACAACCCAGAAACTGAAAACCTTGGGATTGGCCAGCAGGATCACCAGTGCAAGCATCTGCGCAGCAGTTTTCCACTTGCCCAGATTCGACACGGCCACATGGGCCCGCGCACCGAGCTCGGCCATCCACTCACGCAATGCCGAGACAACGATCTCGCGACCGATGATGACAGCAGCCGGGAGAGTGAGCCAAAGATTGCCATGCTCTTGCACCAGCAACACCAGGGCAACAGCGACCATCAGTTTGTCAGCGACAGGATCCAGAAACGCACCAAACGGCGTGCTTTGCTCCAGGCGTCGCGCGAGGTAGCCATCCAGCCAGTCCGTTGCCGCCGCAAAGGCGAATACCGAACTTGAGGCCAGATAGCTCCATTGGTAAGGCAGATAGAACAACAGAATGAAGATCGGGATGAGCAGGACGCGGAGAACGGTAATCAGATTAGGGATATTCATCGGCACAACTGGCTACGAGGTGAATGGGCATTCTACTCACTATGCAGGTTTGCATAAATCGACTCTGCTAGCTTTTTGCTGATCCCCGGTGCTTTGGCGATCTCTTCGATGCTTGCACGAGACAGCTCCTGCAATCCACCAAAATGTTTCAACAAGTCCCGACGCCGGGTCGGCCCGACGCCCGCAACGCCTTCCAGCGTCGACGTGCGGCGGGTCTTGCCGCGCCGTGCACGGTGGCCGGTAATCGCAAAGCGGTGGGCTTCGTCACGAATCTGCTGGATCAGATGCAGCGCCGGCGAATCACCCCGCAAGGTGAACTCGTTTGCCGCATCATTCAGATACAAAGTCTCGAATCCCGCCTTGCGCGTGGCCCCCTTGGCGACCCCCAGCAAGATCAGATCCGGAACAGCCAGTTCGTTGAGCACGTCACGCGCCATCGACAGCTGCCCTTTGCCGCCGTCCACCAACAGGATGTCGGGCAACTTGCCCTCGCCTTCCTTCAGCTTGCTGAAGCGTCGGGTGAGGGCCTGGTGCATGGCGGCGTAATCGTCGCCGGCGGTCACGCCTTCGATGTTGTAACGACGGTAATCCGACTTGATCGCCCCTTCCGGGCCGAACACCACGCAGGAAGCCACCGTGGCTTCACCGCTGGAGTGGCTGATGTCATAGCATTCCAGCCGTTGTGGCGGCTCATCGAGGTTCAACACTTCAGCCAGCGCTTCGAAACGTGCGGCAACGTGCTGACGGTTGGCCAGCCGCGCACCCAGCGCCTGTTCGGCATTGGTTACGGCCAGTTGCTGCCAGCGCGCCCGTGTACCGCGTACCCGATGGCTGATGGTCAGCTCACGTCCGCGCAGCGCCTGAATGGCCTCGATCAGCGCAGGGAAGTCTTCGTGCACGACGTTGACGATCAGTTCGCTCGGCAAGTCGCGTTCCGGGCTGCTGATGAAGTATTGCCCGAGGAAAGCGGCCATGACCTCGGCCACTTCTTCTTCAATCCCGACTTGTGGGAAGAAATTCTTGCTGCCAAGCACCCGCCCTCCCCGCACGCTGATCAAGTGCACACACGCACCGCCCGGATTGACGAACGCGGCGATCACATCGATATCACCCGTTCCGCCTTCCATGCTCTGCTGATCCTGTACCCGACGCAGCAAGGCAATCTGGTCACGCAGTTCGGCGGCGCGTTCGAATTCGAGGTTGATTGCAGCCTCTTCCATCGCCGTCGACAGCTCATTGGTCAACGCATGGCTGCGTCCTTCGAGGAACATCACCGAGTGACGCACATCCTCGGCGTAAACCTCAGGCTCGACCAGCCCGACACAGGGCGCCTTGCAACGCTTGATCTGATATTGCAGGCACGGCCGGGTCCGGTTCTTGTAGTAGCTGTCCTCGCACTGACGCACGAAGAACGTCTTCTGCAGAAGGCTGAGGCTTTCGCGAATCGCCCCGGCACTCGGATAGGGACCGAAATACTTGCCCTTGGCCTTTTTAGCCCCGCGATGAATGCTCAGGCGCGGGAATTGCCCGTCAGACAAAAAGACATAGGGATAGGATTTATCGTCGCGCAATAGGATGTTGTACGGCGGCCGCCACTCCTTGATCAGGGTTTGCTCGAGCAGCAACGCCTCTGTTTCATTGGAGGTGATGGTGGTTTCGACCTGGGCGATACGCCCGACCAGAGCCGCGGTTTTGGGTGCCAGGCCTGTCTTGCGGAAATAGCTGGCCAGACGCTTCTTGAGGTTCTTGGCCTTGCCGACGTACAGCAGACGCGCATCGCTGTCGAACATGCGATACACGCCGGGGCGCCCGCTGACGGTCGAAAGAAAGGCGCCCGAATCGAATGCTTCAGTCATGGTCAGAGGCTGGCATCAACCATGCCGTGTCGAACCGCCAGCAGCGTCAGCTCGACATCGCTGCTGATCGATAGCTTCTCGAAAATGCGGTAGCGGTAGGTGTTAACGGTTTTCGGCGACAGGCACAATTTGTCGGAAATGATCTGAACCTTCTGACAGCCGACAATCATCAACGCAATCTGGATTTCCCGCTCCGACAACGCATCGAACGGCGAATCATTGGTCGGCTGAAAGGATTTGATGGCCAACTGCTGGGCAATCTGCGGGCTGATATAGCGCTGGCCGGCAAACACCAGGCGAATGGCCTGAACCATTTCCGGCAACCCGGCGCCCTTGGTCAGATACCCCGCCGCACCGGCCTGCAACAACCGTGTAGGAAACGGATCTTCCTCACACACGGTGACCGCGACCACTTTGATGTCGGGATGACTTCGCAACAGTTTGCGCGTGGCTTCGAGGCCGCCGATGCCCGGCATCTTGACGTCCATCAGCACCACGTCAGGCTTCAACTCACGAGCCTTGATGAGGGATTCTTCCCCGGACTCGGCCTGGCCTACCACCTGCAGGCCATCGATATCGGCCAGCATCCGTGTAATGCCTGTACGAACGAGATCATGGTCGTCGACCACTAGCACCCTAATCAAGCAGACACCTCGCGATATGGTCTTATTGGGATGCCGGACACCTTAGCAAAAAGTGCCGGGCAGACCTAGCGGCAAGCGACATATAAAAAGTTTCAATTCTTCATCGAGGGCTTGCCAGCCGTGGGTTTCAGAGCACAGGTGTACTGAAATCGAGCTGCATTCGCAGGAAACACTCGTCCTCGCCTTGCACAAACATTCCTTTTCTTCGATACAGGTTTTGCGCCGGATTGTTTTTGAACACCGTCAGGCGCAACGCCGGGCGACGCTCCAGCCGAGCCATCGCAACAACCTGATCGATCGCCCAGGATCCCGCGCCCTTCCCTTGAGCGCTTTCGACGATCTGCAATTCGCGGATATACACGGCCCGAGCATCACGACTCAGACTGAAATAGCCCAGCAATTCGCTTTCACGAAGGATCAACCAGTTTTCACGCCCGGCCCAGGCAACATCAAACGCCTCGTCCTGCCACAGCAACTCATAGTGAATGTAGTAGCGGAGCATGTTTCGGCAAGTCAGCTCTCGTACAAACGACAGGTCGGCGGAGGTTGCCTGGCGCAGCTCAAAACTCATTCCTGCCTCGATCTTCTTCAAATTCACGCCCGTTCCTTGAGCACACGTTCAGAAAGCAGAGTGTGTCACACCTTGGCGGGCGCTCAACACATAGAGGCCCTCTTGTGCCTCCGATAGCAATTTCTGATTGCTGACGCGCAGCCGCCTCTAGTAAGCTCGGCGCATTCTTTGGAGACAGCTCATGTTCAATACCCTCTCACAGCTTCGTACCGCCAGCGCCTCGCGCTCGGTTGCGGCTGCCCGGGTGAACGGCGTCTGCGCTGCTCCTGCAAGCTTTTATTTTGGGTATTGGTTTAGCCACTGGCGCGCCTGATACCCACACGGCGCCCATTTGAACGGGTCGCCTACCAGAGATTTCTCAACCCCCGGTCGGCCTCCCGACCGGGGGTTTTGTTTTTTCAGGCCCTGACTTTTTCAGCAACACACCAGACACTTTGAGGATTCAACCAATGAACTACGCCACTTATTACCGTTACGACAGTTTTACCGCTTGGCGATTTACCAGCCTCCGCTCGGGACAGCCTGCCGCCTCCGATCGGTCACCCACAGGTGGCAAGCCAACACACGTAGCCAATCCGGCCAATTGTCGAACACCCCAGTAGGGCCGAGTGAGCGGGACGCCCCCGCCATCCGCCCAGGAAGACCGAATATGAACTCGTCCGTTTCTGCTCTGCCACTGTCCACCCTGAACCCTGCCAACGAAGCATTGACCCTGCGTCTGCCGAGTTCGCTGCAACTCAAACAGCAATTGCCTCTGAGCAATGCGCTGAACCAGCAGGTCGCCGCCCACCGCCAGGCGGTCCGCGCGATTCTCGATGGCCATGACCCGCGCTTGCTGGTGATCGTCGGCCCCTGCTCGATACACGATCCCGAGTCCGCGCTCGAATACGCCAGCAAACTGGCGCGTCTGGCCGAAGAAGTCCGTGATGACATGCTGCTCGTGATGCGTGCCTACGTCGAAAAGCCTCGCACCACCGTCGGCTGGAAAGGCCTCGCCTACGATCCTCATCTGAATGGCAGCGACGACATGGCGGCCGGCCTCACGCTGTCGCGCGAACTGATGCTGGAAATGATCCGCCTCGGGCTCCCGATTGCCACCGAATTGCTGCAGCCCATGGCTGCCGGGTACTTCGATGACTTGCTGAGCTGGGTCGCCGTTGGCGCCCGCACGACCGAATCCCAGATCCACCGGGAAATGGCCAGCGGACTGAGCATGCCGGTTGGCTTCAAGAACGGCACCGATGGCGGTGTGACCGTCGCCGTTGACGCAATGCGTTCGGCAGCGCATGCCCATCGCCATTTCGGCGTTGACAGCCAGGGCCACCCGGCAATCATCCAGACCGCGGGCAACCCGGACACCCACCTGGTGCTGCGTGGTGGTCACCAAGGGCCGAACTACGACCGCGATAGCGTTGCCGTCATCAATACCGATTTGAACCGCCTGAAAATTCCGAGCCGGATCATGGTCGATTGCAGCCATGCCAACAGTGGCAAGGACCCGCTCCGCCAGCCGGGCGTGTTCAACGATGTGCTGGAACAACGACTGCAAGGCAATCGTTCATTGATCGGCATGATGCTCGAGTCGCATCTGTTCGAAGGATGCCAGCCCCTGAGCGAGTCGCTGCGTTATGGCGTTTCGGTGACTGATGGCTGCCTCGGATTCGATGCAACAGAACGCCTGTTGCTGGACGCCGCGCAACGCATTCGACAACAGGCCTGACAGTCAAGCCGCCCTCCGGTGCGTGATTCACCCGGAGGGCCAGCCGACGCTCAACGTCGACGCATCAACCCTGCACTACCCGCAGCAGGGTCACGCTGGACATCTGACTCACATCATCAAGCCTCTCGACCGAATAGGACACTTGCACAAGGGTGTCCACATGTTCGCGCCAGAATCGATACGGCACGATGAAGACCAAAGGTTGCATGGCCATTCCGCTGATTATTTCGCGGTCATCGCGGTGAAAGAATGACTCGCCGTCGCACTTGAGATAAACCAGCTCACCCTCTTCGACCCGCGCATCACTGATCAATACACTGACACCGTCGATTGCATCCTGCACATCGAGCACCCCGTCATTGGCTTCGAGCACCTGGGGTGCCACCAGCTCACCTCTTTCAAGAGGAGCAATGCTGATCCGCGTCACACCTGACTCGCGAATCGCTCCGCTTTGCTGTTCGACACAGTATCGAATCACCACTTCCCCGCCGAGATGCGGCGTGATGAATTCAGGTGCGATCCCCAGCACCAGAGGCCGACCGACAGCAAAGGACTCGACTATCAGCGTGTCTCGAAGTGATTTGTCATGCACCGGCCCCTCCCAGATCAACCGCACCCGGTCGCCGACACACATTCCGGCATAAGGCTGAAGCGTGACCGAGGTCCCGTCGATGACGCGCGCGGGGTCGAGACTGCCCCCGACAGCGTCCTCGAGGGTGACCGGCATGAGGCTGTAACGAACATCTCCGACATCCAGTTGCCTGCGCAAGGAAATCAGTGGCTCCGGATGCGAGGCACTGGTCAATGTCCAGAACACCTCCAGCGAACCTCCGTCCAGCGCCGCGATGTGATTGCCCCGAACGACCAGAACGATCTCCCTGCCCAACTGGGCTTCGCTGACAAATCGCGTGATTTCATGTTGATACGGCATACCTTCGATATCGTAGCCGCACCAGCTCAACACGACCCTGTCCCCACAGGCCATTCCTGGATAGGGGGCGATCCGCACGACTACCCGATTCAGAGAGGGATCAAGAACTGTACCCTCCAGCGAATCGATTGCGGGTTCGGGCAGCGATAAAGCGTGTTCGCGTGTCCGACAATGTCCGAAGACCCCGACCCGTTCAGCATCCATCCCCATGCCTCGCACTTGCGAAGCCGTTACCCGTTCATCCGTCATGTTCATTCGCTGCTCCATTCCCTGGAAATGACACGCCGGCGGGCTGCGTCAAAGAGCCTCTATTTAACGCGTTTCATCGCCTCCACGATGTCAGCCGGGCACCCGGCGAGACAGAGCTAAAGGCACTGGATGGAGTAGGCAAAAATGGGGAAAACACATTCGCCGAGGCTAGACCCCTCTAAATATTCAGAACCGGATTTCATTCAAAAGTGAAATTTCATACGCACACTGATCCAGTTTCCACCCCACTAGAAAGACTCTTCAGGCATCGCCTGCGCAACGACTGTTTTAGAGTGGCACGCAGACAACATCGATGAATCTCTGCGATCAAGGACGAAAAATGCAACGAAATGCCACAACTCTCTATCCCGTACTGTTGGTGCATGGTCTGTTCGGATTCGAGCGCATAGGCCCTTTCGAACTGTTCCATGACGTCAAGCAGGCACTCAAGGCCGCCGGCGTGCAGGTATTCGTGCCGCACTTGTCGGCGGTTCATGACAACGAAGTGCGAGGCGACCAATTGCTTTCGCAGATCGACTCCGTGCTCCGAGGCACAGGCGCGACAAAAGTCAACCTGATCGGACACAGCCAGGGCGCACTGACGGCTCGGTATGCTGCGGCGCTTGCGCCACACAAGGTCGCTTCCGTGACCTCGGTCAGCGGTCCCAATCACGGTTCCGAGCTGGCTGACTTCCTGCGCAAGGCATTGATCCCCGGACGGCTGCCGGAGACCGTGGCCCAGAACGTAGCTACGTTGTTTTCCAACTTTTTATCTCTGCTCAGCGGGCACAAAACACTGCCTCGCCATGCACTGGCAGCACTCAATGCGCTGACGACGGAAGGTGTCGGCCAATTCAATGACAAATACCCGCAGGGTCTTCCCGAAACCTGGGGTGGCCAGGGTGCCGAGCGGGTCGATGGCGTTCGCTATTATTCGTGGAGTGGTGTTGTGCCGGAGTTGACCGTGCAGGCCCTCGACCCGGTACAGGGCATCTGCCTCGCCCTGTCGGAATATTTCATTACAGAACCCGCGCAGAACGACGGTTTTGTCGGCCGCTTCAGTTCTCACCTCGGCACCGTGATCCGCTCCGATTATCCGCTCGACCATTTGCGCAGCCTGCGTCGGGGCATCGGTCAGCGCACCACGGAAAACGATCCTGTCGAGCTCTATGTCGAACACGCGTTGCGCCTGCAAGCAGCTAATCTGTAGCGACCGGTATCAGACGAGCGAATGGAACTTTGCCGAGAAATCGGCCACTGAATCCGGTAGGCTCCCCCCTTTACTGATTTGATTGGAGAGTTTCCCCATGGCTAAAGCCACTGCCCGCCACATCCTGGTTTCCAGCGAAGCCAAGTGCAACGAACTCAAGGCCCAGATCGAAGGTGGCGCTGATTTCGCCGAAGTGGCCAAGGCCAACTCCACCTGCCCGTCCAGCCGTCAGGGCGGCGACCTGGGTTCGTTCGGTCCTGGCCAGATGGTCAAGGAATTCGACACCGTGGTATTCAGCGCGCCGATCAACGTCGTGCAAGGCCCGGTGAAGACCCAGTTCGGCTACCACCTGCTGGAAGTCACCAGCCGTCAGGACTGATATTCAGCCCGACCTGCTGTGCAACGGCTCGCCTGATGGCGGGCCGTTTTGTTTTGGTTACACCACACCGCTGGCGAACGGCGCGCCGCTCGCGTACAAATTGCGCTTATCGATTACCCGGCTTTAAGGCTGACAATGCGACTGGCTTTCCCGACATTGATGTTCACTGCCGTGACCCTGCTGCTTGGGATCACCGGTGTGGACGCCGCACCCCAGCATGCGATGACCGTCTATGGCGAACCGGCAAAGTACCCGCCCGGCTTCAGTCACTTCGATTACACCAACGTCCGGGCGCCCAAGGGCGGGACGATGCGCCGCTCGGCCATCGAGATCGGCCACTTCGACCACGTCCTGCCGTATATCGACAAAGGCATCGGCGTCAGCCAGATCGACGGCCTGCTGTATTCCCCGCTGGCCCAGCGTTCGATGGACGAGCCCTACACCGTATACGGCCTCGTAGCGCAGAAAATGGAGCGATCGGAGGACGGCCTGTCGTTGCGCTTCTTTATCAACCCCAAGGCCCGCTTTGCCGATGGCAAGCCAATCACCGCCGAAGACGTTCGCTACACCTATGACTTGCTGATGACCCAGGGCAGCCTGCGTTATCGCACCCAGTTCGCCGACGTCAAAGGCGTCGAAGTCGAAGCCCCGCTCACCGTGCGTTTCGATTTCAAGAGCAACGAAAACCGCACCCTGCCGCTGGACATCGCCACGCTGCCGGTGTTTCCCGAGCATTGGTGGAAGACCCGTGATTTCGCCGGTGGTGGCGGCTATGAACCGCCGCTGGGCAGCGGCCCGTATCGAGTCGGCAAGGTCGACTCCGGACGCAGCATCACCTTTGAACGCAATCCCGACTGGTGGGGCAAGGACCTGCCGGTCAGCCGTGGCCTGTACAACTTCGATCACTTCAGTATCGAGTACTTCGGCGACACCGACGTCGCCCGCCAGGTCCTGCGCGGCGGCGCCTATGACTACAACCGTGAATTCTCCGCCACCGGCTACTCCATCGGTTACGAGAGCCCGGCCCTGAGCGACGGTCGTCTGCAAAAGGCTCACCTGGCCACCGAAGCGCCGCAGTCGGCCCAGGGCTTCGTGTTCAATCTGCAAAAGCCGATATTCCAGGATCGCCGCGTTCGTCAGGCACTGGCCATGCTCTGGGATTTCGAATGGAGCAACCGGCAGATGATGCGCAACATGTACATCCGCCAGCAGAGTTACTTTTCCAACACTGATCTGGCCGCCCGCAAACTGCCGGACGCCGCCGAACTGAAGATTCTCGAACCCTTGCGCGGACAGATTCCCGACGAGGTATTCACCCAGGTGTTCGAAGCACCGAAGACTGATGGCAGCGGCATCATCCGCGACAAACAACTGCAAGCGCTGGAGCTGCTGGAACAGGCCGGCTGGAAACCCGATGGCGACCAGTTGGTCAACGACCGTGGCGAGCCGTTGAGCTTCACCTTCCTGGTCAGCCAGAACGGCATGGACCGCCTGCTGCTGCCGTACAAGCGCACGCTGAAGCAGATCGGCATCAACCTCGACATCCGTCGCATCGACTCCTCGCAGTACGTCAATCGCCTGATGAGTCGTGACTACGACATGATCGTCACCGGCTACCCGGTCACCACCTCCCCCGGCGGCGAACTGTTGAACTACTTCGGTTCGGCATCGGCCAACGACCCGGGCGCCAACAATTACATGGTGCTGAAGAACCCGGCGGTCGACACCTTGATCAACGGCCTGATCCGCGCCTCGACCCAGGCCGACATGCTGCGTTACGCCCATGCGCTGGACCGGGTGCTGCAATGGAACTACTACTGGATTCCCAACTATTACCCGCCGGGCACGTCGACCGTGTGGTGGAACCGTTTCGGCATTCCCACCGTGCAGGCGAGCAATGACGAGGCGATCGAGAGCTGGTGGGAAATCAGCAGCACGCCGCTGACCAACCAGCAGATGACGGCCGAGAAAATCAACCGTGGCAGACCCGGAGGGCCGCACTGATGTGGGCTTACATACTGCGGCGCCTGCTGCTGATCATCCCGACGCTGGTGATCATTCTGCTGGTCAACTTCGTGATCATCCAGGCCGCGCCGGGTGGTCCGGTGGAACAGGCCATCGCCCACTTGCAAGGCATTGGCGGCGCCAGCGTCGGCGGCGGCGCGAGCGAGACCATGAGCGGCACGTCCCGCGCCAGCCGTGGCCTCGATCCGCAACTGATCAAGGACATCGAAAAACAGTACGGCTTCGACAAACCCGCCCATGAACGCCTGTGGCTGATGCTCAAGAACTACGCGCAGCTGGATTTCGGCAAAAGCTTCTTCCGTGGCGCCACGGTCACCGACCTGATCCTGCAGAAAATGCCCGTGACCATTTCCCTCGGGCTGTGGGCGACGCTGATCACTTATCTGGTGTCGATCCCGCTGGGCATCCGCAAAGCCGTGCACCACGGCAGCCATTTTGATATCTGGAGCAGCACGGCGATCATCATCGGCTACGCCATGCCGGCATTCCTGTTCGCGATGTTCCTGATCGTGGTGTTCGCCGGCGGCACCTCGCTGAACTGGTTTCCGGTGCGCGGGCTGGTGTCCGACAACTTCGAATCCCTGTCGACGCTGGGCAAGATCACCGACTATTTCTGGCACCTGGTATTGCCGGTCACGGCATTGGTCATCGGCGGTTTCGCCACCCTGACCATCCTCACCAAAAACTCGTTCCTCAATGAAATCACTCGCCAATACGTGGTCACCGCGCGTGCCAAAGGCCTGAGCGAAAACCGGGTGCTCTACGGACACGTGTTCCGCAACGCAATGCTGCTGGTGGTGTCGGGCATTCCCCAGGCGTTCATCAGCGTATTCTTTGCCGGCTCATTGCTGATCGAAGTGATCTTCTCCCTCGACGGCCTTGGGCGCATGAGTTACGAAGCGGCGGTGTCCCGGGACTATCCGGTGGTGTTCGGCTCGCTGTTCATCTTCACGCTGTTCGGCCTCCTGATAAAACTGATCGGCGACCTGTGCTACACGCTGGTCGACCCGCGCATCGACTTCGCCGCGAGGAACGCCTGATGTTCAAGCTCTCGCCTCTGGGCCGTCGCCGCTTCGAACGTTTCAAGAAAAACCGCCGGGGCTGGTGGTCGCTGTGGCTGTTTATCGGCCTGTTTCTGCTTAGTCTCGGCGGCGAACTGATCGCCAACGACAAGCCATTGGTCGTCAGTTATCAGGGCCAGTGGTACTTCCCGGTGTTCAAACGCCACACCGAACAGGAGTTCGGCGGACAACTGCCGTTTCAGGCCGATTACCGCAGCGATTACGTGCAGAAGCTGATCCGCAAGGACGGTGGCTGGCTGCTGTTTCCGCCAATTCCGTTCAGTGACGACACTCCGAACTACGACCTCAACAAACCGGCGCCGAGCCCGCCGACTTCGGTCAACTGGCTGGGCACCGACGATCAGGCGCGCGACGTACTGGCTCGGGTAATCTTCGGCGCCCGGGTGTCGATTCTGTTCGCCCTGATGCTGACCTTCGTCAGCGCCCTGATCGGTATCGCGGCCGGCGCCCTGCAGGGCTATTACGGCGGCTGGGTCGATCTGCTCGGCCAACGATTGCTGGAGGTCTGGTCGGGGTTGCCGGTGCTGTACCTGCTGATCATCCTCTCGGGATTCGTCGAGCCGAACTTCTGGTGGCTGCTGGGGATCATGGCGCTGTTTTCCTGGCTGGCGCTGGTGGACGTGGTACGCGCCGAGTTTCTGCGCGGCCGTAACCTGGAGTACGTCAAGGCTGCCCGGGCTTTGGGCTTGAGCGATCGCAAAGTGATTGTCCGGCACATCCTGCCCAACGCGATGAACGCAACCCTGAGCTATCTGCCCTTCATTCTGACCGGGGCGATTTCTACCCTGACTGCGCTGGACTTCCTCGGTTTCGGCATGCCCGCCGGCAGCGCATCGCTGGGCGAGTTGATCGGTCAGGGCAAACAGAACCTGCAAGCGCCGTGGCTCGGGTTGACCGCGTTTTTCACCCTGGCGCTGATTCTTTCCCTGTTGGTATTCATCGGCGAAGCGCTGCGCGATGCCTTTGACCCGCGCTCATGAACGGAACCTTGATATGACTGACAATCTGATCGAAATCCGTGACCTCAGCGTCGCCTTCCATGGCCAGGCCGTGGTTCGCAACCTGTGCCTGGACATCCGCCCCGGCGAGTGCCTGGCACTGGTCGGCGAGTCGGGCTCGGGCAAGTCTGTGACGGCTCATTCGATCCTGCAACTGCTCCCCGAATGCGATGCCCGGACCACCGGCAGCATCCGCTATCGTGGGCAGGAACTGGTCGGCGCCGATCCCAAGACCCTGCGCGACCTACGGGGTAACCGCATCGCCATGATTTTCCAGGAGCCGATGACCTCGCTCAATCCGTTGCACACGATTGAAAAGCAGATCGGCGAAACCCTGTTGCTGCACCGTGGCCTCGGCGGCAAGGAAGCTCAGGCGCGGATCCTCGAACTGCTCGAACTGGTGGGCATCCAGAAACCGAAAGAACGGCTGAAGGCTTATCCGCATCAGCTGTCCGGCGGCCAGCGTCAAAGGGTGATGATCGCGATGGCCCTGGCCTGCGAGCCCGAACTGCTGATCGCCGACGAGCCGACCACCGCCCTCGATGTGACCGTGCAGCGCAAGATCCTGTTGCTGCTCAAGTCCCTGCAACGGCGCCTGGGCATGTCGCTGCTGCTGATCAGCCATGACCTCAATCTCGTGCGCAGCATCGCCCAACGGGTGTGCGTGATGAAGGCCGGTGAGATCGTCGAGCAGGCGCCGTGCGAAACCCTGTTCACCGAGCCGAAACACCCTTACAGCTGCGTGTTGCTCAACGCTGAACCGGAAGGCGAAGCACTGCCCCGGGACGAACGCGAGAACGTGCTGGAAGTCGATGACCTGCGGGTTGATTTCACCGTCGGCGGCGGGCTGTTCCAGCGCAAGCAATACCTGCGCGCGGTGGATGGAATCAGCCTGAACATCCAGCGCGGCAAGACGCTGGGCATCGTCGGCGAGTCCGGTTCGGGCAAGTCGACCCTCGGTCAGGCGATCCTGCGCCTGCTCGACTCCAAGGGCAGCATTCGCTTCCAGGGCACGGCACTCGACGGTCTCGACCAGAAGCAGATGCGGCCATGGCGCCGACAGATGCAGGTAGTGTTCCAGGATCCGTTCGGCAGCCTCAGCCCGCGCATGTCGGTGGCGCAGATCATCAGCGAAGGGCTGGAGGTGCATTGCCAGTCCACTGCCGACGAGTGCGACGACCAGGTGATCCGCGTGCTCAAGGAAGTCGGGCTCGACCCTGAAAGCCGTCATCGCTATCCCCATGAATTTTCCGGAGGCCAGCGCCAACGCATCGCGATTGCCCGGGCGCTGGTCTTGAAGCCTGCATTGATCCTGCTCGACGAGCCGACTTCGGCACTGGATCGCACTGTGCAGAAACAGGTGGTCGCCCTGCTCCGACAGCTTCAGGAAAAACATGGCCTGACGTATCTGTTCATCAGCCACGACCTTGCAGTGGTACGCGCACTGGCCCACGACATGATCGTGATCAAGGACGGCAAGGTGGTCGAACGCGGCGCCAGCCACGACGTATTCGATTCACCGCAGCATCCCTATACCAAAGAGCTGTTGGCGGCGGCGCATCCGGGATAGGCATAATCGCGCCACCTGACTTCCGCCAATGGACGCCGCCATGAACACCACCGAAAGCCTCAAGGATTACCAACGGGTTCGCACGCTGGCGATCCGTTCGTTGTTCGAGATCATCGAGCAATCCAGTGAAGGCACGGTGATTGTCGACCGCGACGCGAACATCGTCTGGATGAACGAGCGCTATGCCCGGCGCTTCGGGCTCGACTCCGCCGCCGGGGCCATTGGTAAACCCTGCGAAAGCGTGATCCCCGGCAGCCTGCTGCGCGAAGTGGTGCGCACCGGGCGGCCGATTCTGCTCGACATGCAGGACACCCCGAAAGAACCGCTGGTGGTGATGCGCCTGCCGATCCATGACGACGCCGGGGCGGTGATCGGCGCCATCGGTTTTGCGCTGTTCGACGAATTGCGCACCCTGTCGCCGATGCTCAAGCGCTACCTGAGCATGCAGGAAGAGCTGGCCTCGACCCGCTCGCTGCTGCGCGCCCGCCAGACCAAATACAACTTCGCCCATTTCATCGGCACCAGCGCTGCCAGCCTGGAAGTCAAACGCCGCGCCCGCCGCAGCGCCAGCGCCGAGTCGCCGGTTCTGTTGCTGGGCGAAACCGGCAGCGGCAAGGAATTGCTGGCCCAGGCCATCCACGGCGCTTCGCCTCGGGCGCACAAAGCGTTCGTCAGCATCAACAGCGCGGCGATTCCAGAGGCGTTGCTTGAAGCCGAGTTCTTCGGCACTGCCCCCGGCGCCTTCACCGGTGCCGATCGCAAGGGTCGCACCGGCAAATTGCAGATCGCTCAGGGCGGGACGCTGTTTCTCGACGAGATCGGCGACATGCCGCTGCCGCTGCAAAGCAAATTGCTGCGAGTGTTGCAGGAAAAGGAATTCGAGCCCGTAGGCTCCAACGACGTGATCCAGAGCGATGTGCGGGTGATTGCAGCCACCTCGACGGATCTGGAGGCGGCGATCAAGCGCGGAGAGTTTCGCGCGGATTTGTACTACCGGCTCAACGTGCTGCCGATTCAGGTGCCGCCATTGCGGGAACGGCTGGACGATCTGCCGGCGCTCAGTGAGGCAATTCTTGAGGAGTTGCGCAGCCAGCACGAACTCAACCGCGAAGCGCTTGAGCTGTTGGGTCAGCACGCTTGGCCGGGGAATATCCGCGAGTTGCGCAATGTGCTGGAACGAGCGGCGTTGCTCAGTGATGACTTGATGCTGACGGCGGATGACATTCGTGCGGCGATTGGCACGTTTACACCGGTTGAGCGAACGCTGGCGCCTCTTTCAGAACCAACAATAAACGAGACCTTTAGTCAGGCCCGCGAGCGGTTTGACCGGCAATTGATTCAATCCACCCTCGCGCAATGCGGGGGCAAGGTGATCGAGGCTGCTCAGCGGTTGGGGCTTGGGCGCTCGACGCTATACAAGAAGATGATTGCGCTCGGGATCGTAGAGTCTCAATAAAGAGACTCAATTCTCCATAAAGGGACAAGATCAAAAGCTTCGCGAGCAAGCTCGCTCCCACAGGGAAATGCATACGAATGTGGGAGCGGGCTTGCCCGCGAAAGCGTCCTCACAGCCATAGAAGTCTCCAAACAGAGACAAAACCCCGAAAACCACCGCCAAACATCAAATTAATTCCTTTTATTTCAATAACTTAACCATCTGGCACAGATCTCGCTATAGCCCTTCCCACACCCGTTCCACCCACAAAAATAACAATCGAAGGAGCACACCATGAGTGTGATCATCGCCTTGGCAGCCCTCGCGCTGCTGATGCTCGCGGCCTACCGTGGCTACAGCGTTATCCTTTTTGCCCCGATCGCCGCCCTCGGTGCCGTCCTGCTCACCGACCCGTCCGCCGTTGCCCCTGCTTTCACCGGGGTGTTCATGGAGAAGATGGTCGGTTTCATCAAACTTTACTTTCCCGTGTTCCTGCTCGGCGCCGTGTTCGGCAAGCTCATTGAGCTGTCGGGTTTCTCCCGCTCGATCGTCGCGGCAGCGATTCGCTTGCTCGGCACCCGCCAGGCGATGCTGGTGATCGTGCTGGTCTGCGCCCTGCTCACCTATGGCGGCGTTTCTCTGTTCGTGGTGGTATTTGCGGTCTACCCGTTCGCAGCGGAAATGTTCCGCCAGAGCAACATCCCCAAGCGCCTGATCCCGGCAACCATCGCCCTCGGCGCGTTTTCGTTCACCATGGACGCCCTGCCCGGCACGCCGCAAATCCAGAACATCATCCCCAGCACCTTCTTCAACACCACCGCGTGGGCGGCGCCGTGGCTGGGTGTTATCGGCACGATTTTCGTGTTCTGCGCCGGCATGCTGTTCCTGCAGCGCCAGCGCAACAAGGCGCAGCGTGCCGGTGAAGGCTACGGCACCGAACTGCGCAACGAACCGGAAACCGCCGAAGACCTGAAACTGCCGAACCCGTGGATCGCCCTGTCGCCGTTGCTGGCGGTGGGCATCATGAACCTGCTGTTCACCCAGTGGATTCCGCAGTGGTACGGCAAGACCCACAGCCTCGCACTGCCGGGCATGGCCGCGCCGGTTACCACCGAAATTGCCAAACTGACCGCGATCTGGGCGGTACAGGCAGCATTGCTGGTGGGCATCCTGATGGTGCTGGCGTTCGGTTTTAAAGCGATCAAAAGCAAGCTCGCCGAAGGCAGCAAAAGCGCAGTCAGCGGTGCGCTGCTGGCGGCGATGAACACTGCGTCGGAATATGGTTTCGGTGCGGTCATCGCCTCGTTGCCGGGTTTCCTGGTGCTGGCCGACTGGCTCAAAAACATTCCCAATCCGCTGGTCAACGAAGCAATCACCGTGACCCTGCTGGCCGGTATCACCGGTTCCGCTTCGGGTGGCATGAGCATCGCGCTCGCGGCGATGTCCGAACAATTCATCAGCGCCGCCCACGCCGCCAACATTCCGCTGGAAGTGCTGCACCGGGTGGCCGCGATGGCCAGCGGCGGCATGGACACCCTGCCACACAACGGCGCGGTGATTACCCTGCTCGCCGTCACCGGCCTGACTCACCGTGAGGCCTACAAGGACATTTTCTGTATTACGCTGATCAAGACCCTGGCGGTTTTCGTGGTGATCGGCACTTTCTACGCCACTGGCATTGTGTGAGGTATTGATGACGACTCTTTCTGGCAAGACCGCACTGGTTACCGGCTCCACCAGCGGCATCGGGCTGGGCATCGCCCTGACGCTGGCCAAGGCTGGGGCCAACCTGATCCTCAACGGTTTTGGCGATGCGTCGAAGGTGATCGCCGAAGTCGAGCAGTTCGGCGGCAAGGTCGGCCATCACCCGGCAGACGTCAGCGACCCGGCGCAGATCGCCGACATGATCGCCTACGCCGAACGCGAGTTCGGCGGCGTGGACATTCTGGTCAACAACGCGGGCATCCAGCACGTCGCGACGGTGGAAGAGTTTCCGGTGGAGCGCTGGGACTCGATCATTGCGATCAACCTGTCATCGGTGTTTCACAGCACTCGCCTGAGTTTGCCGGGCATGCGCGCCAAGGGTTGGGGGCGGATCATCAACATCGCTTCGGTGCACGGTCTGGTCGGTTCCACCGGCAAAGCCGCGTATGTGGCGGCCAAGCATGGCGTGATCGGCCTGACCAAGGTGGTCGGCCTGGAAACCGCCGCCAGCAATGTCACTTGCAACGCGATCTGCCCGGGCTGGGTGCTGACGCCGCTGGTGCAGAAACAGATTGATGATCGAGCGGCCAAAGGTGTCGACCCGCAGCAGGCGCAACACGATCTGCTGGCCGAGAAGCAGCCGTCGCTGGAGTTCGTCACCCCGGCGCATCTGGGTGAACTGGTGCTGTTTCTGTGCAGCGAGGCCGGCAGCCAAGTGCGTGGCGCCGCGTGGAATATCGATGGTGGGTGGCTGGCGCAGTAAGTTCGTAACTGATCGCTCCCACGCCACAGTGGGAGCTTTCTGACCAACAATAAGAGGCAAACCATGTCCGACATTCTCTGGCAGCCCGATGCCAAACGCATTGCCCGGTCCCGCATGGACGGCTTTCGGCGCTTCATCAATCAGCGCCACCACCTGAAGCTCGACGACTACCCGGCCCTGCATCAATGGTCCATCGACCAGCGTGAAGCGTTCTGGCAAGCGATCGTGGATTTCTTCGGCATCAGTTTTCACACCCAACCGGACGCCGTTCTGCGTGGCGGCCTGAAAATGCCGGGCGCCGAGTGGTTTCCCGGCGCTACCCTGAATTTTGCCGAACACCTGCTGAGTCGCCGCGACGATGCCATCGCCGTGATCGCTATCGGCGAAAACGGCCAGCGTGAACTGCTGACCTGGGCCGAACTGGCCCAACAGGTCGCCGGCTTCCAGGCCAGCCTGCAAGCGGCCGGTGTTGTGCTCGGCGACCGGGTTGCCGCGTGCATGCCCAACACCTGGCAAACCCTGGTGGCGATGCTCGCGACCACCAGTCTCGGGGCGATCTGGTCGTGCTCATCGCCGGACTTCGGCACCCACGGCGTGATCGACCGCTTCGGCCAGATCGAACCGAAAGTACTCATCACCTGTGCCGGTTACCGTTACGCCGGCAAAGAGATCGACCAGACCGTCAAGATCAACGAAATCCTCGAACAGCTGCCGTCTCTGCAACAGCTGATCATCGTGCCTTACGCGCGCCCCCACGCCCATGCCACGGATTACCGGACACCCGCCAACGTCACGTTGTGGGACGACTTCTATGAGCCGGGCGATGAGCCGCAATTCGTCCCGGTGCCGTTCGATCATCCGCTGTACGTGCTCTATTCCAGCGGCACCACCGGCGTGCCGAAATGCATCGTTCACAGCACCGGCGGCGTGTTGCTGCAACACGCCAAGGAACACGGGCTGCATGTCGACCTCGGCCCCGGCGACCGGTTGTTCTACTACACCACCTGCGGCTGGATGATGTGGAACTGGCTGGTCTCGGCACTGGCGGTCGGCAGTGCGGTGGTGCTGTATGACGGCTCACCGTTTTATCCGGACAACGAGCGATTGCTGGAGCTGCTCGACGACGAGCAGGTCAGCGTGTTCGGCACCAGCCCGAAATTCCTCGCGACCCTGGAAAGCAGCGGCATCAAACCGCGCGAAAGCTACGATTTGAGCCACCTGAAAACCCTGCTTTGCACCGGCTCCGCGCTGTCGCCGCAGAGTTACGACTTCGTCTATCGCGACTTCAAACCGGACGTCTGCCTGTCCTCGATGTCCGGCGGCACGGACATCGTGTCCTGCTTCGTCAACGGCAACCCGATGTCAGCGGTCCGCCGGGGCGAGATCATGGGCAAGAGCCTGGCCATGGCGGTGGAAGTATGGAACGACGCCGGGCAACCGGTGATCGGCGAAAAAGGTGAGTTGGTATGCACTCGAGCATTCCCGGCGATGCCCATCGGACTCTGTAACGATCCCGACGGCGAGAAGCTGCGCAAATCCTATTTCAGCCAGTTCCCCGGCGTCTGGGCCCAGGGTGACTACGCCGAGCAACTGCCCCATGGCGGAATGCTGATTCACGGCCGCTCCGACGCCGTGCTCAACCCCGGCGGCGTGCGCATCGGCACGGCGGAAATCTACCGTCAGGTGGAGAAAGTCCCGCAAGTGCTGGACAGCGTCGCCATCGGCCAACAGTGGCAGGACGACGTCCGGGTGGTGCTGTTCGTGCGCCTCAAGGAAGGCGTAGCGCTGGATGACGCACTGCAACAGCAGATCCGCCAGGTGATCCGCGCCAACACCACACCGCGCCATGTGCCGGCGAAGATCGTCGCGGTCACCGACATTCCGCGCACCATCAGCGGCAAAGTGGTGGAACTGGCCGTGCGCAATGTGGTGCACGGTGAACCGGTGAAAAACACCGATGCGCTGGCCAATCCTGAAGCGCTTGAGCAGTTTCGCAATCGGGTCGAACTTCGCGACTGAAGCCTGTCAGTCCATCAGTCCCCACTCGCCGGTCGAGGGCGGTGGGGACGGCATGGTGTCGGCGTGCAGCTTCAGACGCAGACGCAGGTTGTTGACCGAATCTGCATTTTTCAGCGCCTCGTCTTCATCGATCACCCCTTCTTCCACCAACGCGAACAGTGCACCGTCAAAGGTCTGCATGCCCAGTTCCGCCGATTTTTCCATGATGGTTTTCAGCTCGCCAAAGTCATTGCGCCGGATCAGATCGGCAATCGTCGGCGTACCGAGCATAACCTCGGCGGCGGCCCGGCGCTGACCGTCCCGGGTTCGCACCAGACGCTGGGAGACGAACGCCTTGAGGTGATTGCCCAAGGCATGCAGCAATTGCGGGCGGCGCTCTTCGGGGAAGAAATTGATGATCCGGTCCAGCGCCTGATTGGCGTTGTTGGCGTGCAATGTCGACAGCACCAGATGCCCGGTTTCGGCGAAGGCCAGCGCATGTTCCATGGTCTCGCGGTCACGGATTTCGCCGATCAGCACCACGTCCGGGGCTTGACGCAGGGTGTTTTTCAGCGCGGCGTGAAAGCTGCGGGTATCGACACCGACTTCACGCTGGTTGATGATCGATTTTTTGTGGCGATGGATGTATTCCACCGGATCCTCGATGGTGATGATGTGCCCGCTGCTGTGGCGATTACGATGGTCGATCAGCGCCGCCAGCGACGTGGATTTACCCGAGTCGGTGGCGCCGACGAACAGGATCAGGCCTTGCTTGAGCATCACCGATTCGAGCAATACCGACGGCAGTTTCAAGTCTTCGAATCGCGGAATGTCGAGTTTGACGTTACGGATCACGATCGACACGTCGTTGCGCTGTTTGAAGATGTTGACCCGGAAGCGACCGATGCCCGTGCGGGAAATCGCCAGGTTCATTTCCAGATCCCGGTCGAACTCCCGGCGCTGCTCGGCGTCCATCAGGGAGGCAGCGACAGTCGCCACTTCGCCGGGCTTGAAGGGCTGATCGCTCAGCGGCGTCAGCACCCCGTCAAACCGCGCACTGGGTGGCGCGCCCGTGGACAGGAACAGATCCGAACCGTGGCGGCTCGCCAGTTGTTTGAGCAATGCATCGATTTCCATGGCCAAAAGCACCTGCGAAGCTTTCAATGAACTTAAGACCGTGCGTCGTGACGCGACGGGCCTTACAGCGTCTACCGCAATAGGATAGTAGACGCCGCCTCACCGACCGACGCCCAGGATTGATGTGATGAACGCTGTACCGAACACCAACGACGCCCAGGCATTGATTGCCCGCACCGACTGGAGCCGCAGCCCGCTGGGCGCCGCTGGCACCTGGCCACAGAGCCTGCGCACCGCGGTGGACATCGTGATTCACTCGCCGATGCCGATGCTGCTGTTGTGGGGCCCGCACCTGACCCAGATCTACAACGACGGCTTCGCGTTGCTCGCCGGGAGCAAGCATCCGCACGCTTTCGGACAACCGGCGCACCAGATATGGCCGGAACTTCGAGACTTTACCGACCCGATTTACAGCGCGGTCCTACAAGGCCAGGTGCGAACCTACAGCGAACGCCGCTTTACCCTGCAACGGGACGGCCAGGATTCCGACTTCTGGCTGGATCTGACCTACAGCCCGATCCGCGACGAAAGCGCTCAAGTGGCCGGGATTCTGGTCACCGCCATCGAAACCAACGAACGCCGGCGCATCGCCCTGGAACTGCAGCAGCGCTCCGAAGACAGCCTCAAGGCCCAGCGCGAAAGCGAAGAGCGCCTGCAACTGGCGCTGGCGGCCACCGATGCGGTCGGCACCTGGGATTGGGACATCGGCGAAGACCGCTTCATCGCCGATGCGCATTTCGCCCAGTTGCACGGTGTCGATCCGGCGCTGGCCGGTCAGTTGCCGATCAGCGAATACCTGCAAGGCGTGCACCCCGAAGACCGCGCGATGATTGCCCGCAGCATCAAGCACTGCATCACCCACGGCACCGAATACGCCGAGGAATACCGCCTGCTGCAAGCCAATGGCGAGCTGCGCTGGGTGTTCGCCCGCGGGCGCTGCTACAAGGATCATCACGGCCGGCCGATGCGTTTTCTCGGCGCCGCGCTGGATCTGACCGAGCGCAAGCACACCGAACAGGCACTGCGCCAAAGCCAGACCGAGCTGCAACTGATCATCAACGCCATGCCGATTCTGATCAGTTATGTCGACCATGAGGAACGCTTTCGGCTGAACAACGCCGCGTACCTCGATTGGTACGGGCTCACACCTCAAGAGTTGTACGGTCGCACGATCCGCGAGGTCATCGGCGAAGAGGCCTATTTCCTGCGGGCGCCGTACATCGCCGAAGCGCTGGCCGGTCGTCCCTGCTCGTTCAGCCTGTACACGCCGCACCGCGACGGCAGCCAGCGGCACGCCCTGATGAACTACCTGCCGCGCCACGGTGCGGACGGTGCGGTGAACGGTTTCTACATCTTCGTGATCGACGAAACCGAACGCAAAAAGACCGAAGAAGCGCTGCGCAACCTCAATGAAACCCTTGAGGAACGCGTGAGCGCGCGCACCGAACAACTGGCCCAGGCCAACCAGCGTTTGCAGAACGAGATGTTCGAACGCGAACGCGCCGAAGACGCTCTGCGACATGCGCAGAAAATGGAAGCGGTCGGCCAGCTCACTGGCGGCATCGCCCATGACTTCAACAACATGCTGACCGGCATCATCGGCAGCCTCGATTTGATGCAGCGCTACATCGCCAGTGGCCGCGCCGATGAGATCGGCCGGTTCACCGACGCGGCGGTGTCCTCGGCCAACCGCGCGGCGGCACTGACCCACCGTCTGCTGGCGTTCTCCCGGCGTCAGTCGCTGGATCGCAAAACCATCGACGTCAACGAGCTGATCCACTCGCTGGAAGACCTGATCCGCCGCACCAAGGGTGATCCGATCGAGCTCAAGTTGCGCCTGGCCGACAACATATGGTCGGTCAGCACCGATGTCAGCCAACTGGAAAACGCCCTGCTCAACCTGGTGATCAACGCCCGCGATGCCATGCCGGACGGCGGTGAACTGCTGATCGAAACGGCCAACGTCTATCTCGACGGCAACGACATCACCACCCTTGAACCGGTCAAGGCCGGGGATTACCTGATGCTCGCGGTGAGCGACAACGGCACCGGCATGACGCCTTCGGTACGTTCGAAGGCGTTTGATCCGTTTTTCACCACCAAACCGATCGGCCAGGGCACCGGGCTCGGGTTGTCGATGATTTATGGTTTTGCCCAGCAATCGGGCGGGCACGTCAGCCTCGACAGCCTGCCGGGTCAGGGCACCTGCGTGCGCCTCTACTTGCCGCGTTTGTATGCACTGGAACCGGAGCGGCCGCTCATCGAAACGGTCACCGAGGCCCCCGCTGTCGCCACCGGCGAAACCGTGGTGGTGGTCGAGGACGATCCGGCGGTGCGCATGCTGGTCATGGACCTGCTCAAGGAGTTGGGTTATCGCGCCCATGAGGCCGAAGATGCCAAGGGCGCCTTGCCGTTGCTGGAGTCCGACCTGCGGGTTGACCTGCTGGTGACCGATGTCGGGCTGCCGGGCATGAACGGCCGGCAAATGGCGGAGATCGCCCGGCAGCATCGTCCGGGGCTCAAAGTGTTGTTCATGACCGGTTACGCGCAGAAAGCCGCCGAGCGCCAGGGCTTTCTCGAAGACGGCATGGACATGGTCGCCAAGCCGTTTTCCATCGAACAGCTGGCCGGCAAGATCCGCACGATGATCAGCCAAAACCCGTGACTTGAGGCATAATCCGCGCCCCGCCGTCACCCCGCTACAGGTATTGCACGATGAAAGCCCAAGCCCGCCACATTCTGGTGAAGACCGCCGAAGAGGCTGAAAAACTCAAGCAACGCATCGCCAACGGTGAAGCGTTCGATGTGCTGGCGAAGAAATTTTCGACCTGCCCGTCCGGCAAGCGTGGCGGCGATCTGGGTGAAGTGCGGCCGGGGCAGATGGTCGGTGCGATCGACGCGGTGATCTTCAAGAAACCGCTGCGCACTGTGCACGGGCCGATCAAGAGCAAATTCGGGTATCACCTGGTGCAGGTGTTTTACCGAGATTAAGTGTTTGGCTTCAGGGCCTCTTCGCGGGCAAGTCGAATCGTCGCACCGCCGCTCCCACAAGATTCTGCTGTGTGGCATCGATAGCATTCACAACAGTCATCCTTGTGGGAGCGGGCTTGCCCGCGAACCGATTGCGCAGCAATCGGCCATTCACCGATTACTTCGGAATCAGAGCTCCGGGTACTTGAATAACCTGGCTCGCTAGCAGATGGCCGGCCTGCGCCGCTTCCGTCGGGCTTGCGCCGGACAAGCGACTCGCCAGATACGCCGCACTGAACGAATCCCCCGCCGCCGTGGTGTCCACCACCTTCTCGACCTTCTGCGCCGGGACTTCGAACGCTTCCCCGTCGCAACGGATCAGACACGCTTCCGCCCCGCGCTTGAGCACCACTTCCGGCGTGCCGATCTGCGCGTACGCTTCAAACACCGCGTCACAGTCTTCGAAATGGAACAGCGCCTGCTCGTCGTCAACCGTCAGCAACGCCAGATCGACATGGGGCAACACGCTGCGATAAGCGGCCCGCGCCTCCTCCACTGAAGCCCACAGGCGTGGCCGATAGTTGTTGTCGAAGACGATCCGCGCATCACGCTGGCGGGCCTCAATCAAGGTCTGAATCAGTTTCTTCCGCCCCTGAGCGCCGAGTACCGCCAGCGTGATACCGCTGAAATACAGCACGTCGTAATCCGGCAACGCCGCCAGAATCGGTGCGGCGGCTGGCGTAGTGAAGCAGTCGCGCACTGCGGCTTCGTTGCGCCAGTAAAGGAAGCGGCGCTCCCCGGCAGCATCGGTCTGGATGCAATACAGGCCCGGCAAACGACCGGGCAAGCGCTGGACCAGATCCAGACCAATGCCTTCGTCGGCCCAAATGCGGCACATCGCGTCACTGAAGCTGTCGTCACCCAGCGCCGTGACGTAATCGACCTGCGCCTTGTCGCCCATGGCGCGGGACAGATAGACCGCCGTATTCAGCGTGTCACCGCCAAAGCTCTGTTGCAGGCTGCCATCGGCACGTTGCTGGAGTTCGATCATGCATTCGCCGATCAGGGCGATACGCGGGGTGTTCGGACCCAATGGACTGAGCGTGTTCATCAGAAACAGGTTTCCATGGTTTCGATCACCGACAGCTGCTCGTCCACCAGCAGCCCTACGCGCCACTTGTCGAAGGTCAGGCACGGGTGCGAAGTGCCAAAGGAAATGATGTCGCCAACGCGCAATTCCACGCCCGGCGCCACGGTCATGAACGCGTGCTGGTCCATCACCGCCGTCACTTTGCAGGCGCCGACATCGTCGCCCACCGCCGGCAGCACACCGGCCTTGTAACGCAGTAATGGCACCGGCATCCCGGCATCGAACGCCACATCACGCTTGCCCAGGGCAATAACGGCAAAGCCCGGCTCCGGCATCGACTGCACGTGAGCCCAGACTTCCAGCGCCGGACGCAGGCCTTCGTGCAGGTCGCTGCGACGGTCGAGCACGCAGCACTGCGCCTCTTTATAGATGCCATGGTCGTGCGCCACGTAACTGCCAGGACGCAGCACGCTGAGGAAACGCCCGCCTGCGTTCTGCGCTTCGAACGATTCGGCGATCAGGTCGTACCAGGCCGAACCCGACGCGGTGATGATCGGCTTGGCAATGGCGAACGCGCCACTGTCCTGCAACTGCACCGCCAGGCGCACCAGCGAGGCGGCGAATTCACGGATACCGGTGACGGCGTGATCGCCATGAATCACGCCTTCGTAACCTTCGATGCCGGTCAGGGCCAGCGCCGGTTGTGCGCCGATGGCCTTGGCCAGCTCGATGACTTCCTGCTCGCTGCGGCAACCGCAACGGCCGCCGACCACGCCGTATTCGATCATTACATTCAGACGCACGCCACGGGACGCAAAGTAAGCGCCCAGATCGGCGACGTTGTCCGGGTGATCGACCATGCAATAGAAATCGAAGCCGGAATCGGCCGCCAGCAGATCGGCAATCAGCGCCATGTTCGGCGTGCCGACCAGTTGGTTGGCCATCAACACTCGGCGCACGCCGTGGGCGTAAGCGGCGCGGGTCTGGGTGGCGCTGGCCAGGGTAATGCCCCACGCGCCGGCGTCGAGCTGACGACGAAACAGCGCCGGGGTCATGCTGGTCTTGCCGTGGGGCGCGAGTTCGGCGCCGCTGTCGCTGACGAATTTCTGCATCCAGCGGATGTTGTGTTCCAGCGCTTCGCGATGCAGCACCAGCGCCGGCAGGCTGATGTCACGCACCAGTTGCGCGCCGAGGGCAGCATCGCCCTTTTCCACGGCAGCAGTGTTGTTGGCAGTCGTCATGGTCGAACTCCTCACAGTCGCGCCCGCTCGCGGGCGCGGTTATTCGTTGATTCGCCGGGCGAGGCTGTTGGCGCTCTCGATCAAGACCCGGCGATAGTCGTTGTAATTGTTTTTGGCATCAGCGCGCGGGGCGACGATGCACAGGGTGCAGATGGCCACGCCTTGAGGGTCTTTGACCGGGGCGGCGAAGCAATGGGTGAAGGTGTCGGCGACACTGTCGAAGGAGAAGAAACCGTCGATGCCGGCCTGACGGATTTCCGCCAGAAACGTCTCCATCGGCAGGCGTTCGCCACCCGGCAGGATGAAGTCGTCAGGGTCGATCAGGTCGCTGATCTGCTGATCGCTCAAGTGCGCCAGCAGCAGGCGACCGGAGGCGGTCCACGGGATCGGCGCGTTTTCGCCGATATCGGAAGAAATGCGGAAATGCCGCTCGCCCTCCTTCATCAGCGCCACCGTGTATTTGCGCCCGTTGAGCAGGCACATCTGCGCGGTTTCCCGGGTCTGACTGACGATCTCCTGCAAGGCGTGATCGGCTTCGCGACTGAGGTCGAAGTGACGCAAATGCGCCTGGCCCAGGAAGTACAACTGACGACCGAGATAGACATGACCGTCCTTGCCCACCGGCTCCAGAATCCGCCGTTCGAGCAACGAGGCCACCAGTTCGTAGACCGTGGATTTCGGGCTGCCTATGCCGTTGGCGATGTCGTTCGGACGCAGTGGCTGGCCGATTTCCTTGAGGAAATCGAGGATATCGAACGCCCGGTCCAGACCGCGTGCCCGGCGCTTGATGGTGTCTTCGGTCATTTCAGTGGTTCCCATTCAAAGTGCCGGGAGTTTATCGCGAAAGATCGCTCCCACGCTCTGCGCGGGAGCGGTCGATACTCAAGCCTTTTTCTTGTACGCAATGCAGTCGATCTCGACCTTGCAGTCGACCATCATGCTTGCCTGCACACAGGCCCGGGCCGGTGCGTGTTCGGGCTTGAAGTACTCGCCGAAGACCTTGTTGAAACTGCTGAAATCCCGCGGATCGTCCAGCCACACGCCGGCGCGTACCACGTCTTCCAGGCCATAACCGGCCTCTTCGAGAATCGCGATCAGGTTCTTCATGGTCTGGTGCGTCTGCTCGACGATGCCGCCCACAATGATCTCGCCATCCACCGCCGGCACCTGCCCGGAAACGTGCAGCCAGCCATCGGCTTCAACGGCGCGGGCGAATGGACGAGGCTGGCCGCCAGCGGCGGTGCTGCCGGTGCCGTAACGAGTAATGCTCATGGGTGTTTCTCCTGATTGAAAAAGTGAAAAGTCAGAACCGCGTGCTTTTGAGAAATTCCGCCAGCCGCGGCGATTGAGGACGCTCGAACAGCTCCTTCGGAGGCCCCTGCTCTTCGATGCGCCCCTGATTCATGAAAACGATCTTGTCCGAGACCTCGAACGCAAAACGCATTTCGTGGGTCACCAGCAACATGGTCATGCCGTCCTCGGCCAGGCCCTTGATCACGTTGAGCACTTCACCGACCAGTTCCGGGTCGAGGGCCGAGGTGACTTCGTCGAACAGCATCAGGCTCGGGTTCATCGCAATCGCCCGGGCAATCGCCACGCGCTGCTGCTGACCGCCGGACAACTGACCGGGAAAGTGATTGCGCCGCTCCAGCAGGCCGACCCGCTCCAGCCATTTTTCGGCCAGGACTACGGCTTCGTCCTTGTGCATCTTTTTCACCTTGAGCAAACCCAGGGTGACGTTCTGCAACGCGGTGAGGTGCGGGAACAGGTTGAATTGCTGGAACGCCATGCCGGTCATCGCACGATGACGGGCAATGACTTTTTCCGGGTGGCGCACGCGTTTGCCGTTGAGTTCGTCATAGCCGATGGATTCGCCGTCGAGCAGGATCTGCCCGCCCTGGAATTCCTCGAGCATGTTCACGCAACGCAGCAGCGTGGTCTTGCCCGAGCCGCTGGAGCCGATGAGTGTGACTACGTTGCCGCGCTGCATGCTCAGGTCGACGCCTTTGAGCACTTCGACCGCGCCGTATTGTTTGTGCAGGCCACGGATGTCCAGCAGGGGCTGACCGTTCTGGACGTTGGAAACTTGAGCTTGAGTCATGGCAGGGCCACCCGCTTTTCAATGTGCCGGCCGAGTAATTCGATGCCGTAGTTGATGACGAAGAACAGAAAACCGGCGAACAGGTAAAACTCCAGGGTCATGAACGTCCGGGCGATGATCTGCTGGGTGCTGAGCAACAGCTCGGCTACACCGATCACCGACAGCAAGGTCGAGGCCTTGACGATTTCCGTGGACGAATTGACCCAGGTCGGCAGGATCTGCCGCAGCGCCTGAGGCAACAGCACGTAACCGAGGGATTGATAGAACGTCAGGCCGATAGCCTTGCCGGCTTCCATCTGCCCGCGTGGCAACGCCTGCAATGCACCGCGCACGATCTCGGCAACGTGGGAGCCGCAAAACAGTGTCAGCCCGAGTGCGCCGGCCTGAAACGCGCTGATCTGCCAACCGAGCGCCGGTGCCATGTAGAAGCACGCCAGCACCAGCACGAACACCGGCGTGCCGCGAATCAGGTCGACATAAAAGCGGAACGGCGCGCGCATCCAGAACTTGCCGTAGGTCAGCACCAGCCCGGCGAATACGCCGATGACCGTGCCGAACAGAATGGCCAGCGCCGACACTTGCACGCTGGTCAGAAAGCCTTGCCACAAGGCTTCGCGGGCAATCCACAACTCATGCAACCAACTGGGGGATTCGTACATCGCAGCCTCCTATCGGCGGATTGCCAGACGCTGCTCGAGGTAACGCAGCAGCATGGCAATGAGGTAACAGGCCGCGACATACAACGCCGTGGTCACCAGCCAGGTTTCGATCACCCGGTAGCTTTCGACGTTGATCTTGCGCGCGTAATAGGTCAGCTCCGGCACCGCGATCGCGGCGGCCAGCGAGGTGTCCTTGAACAGCGAAATGAAGTTGTTCGACAACGCCGGCAGCACGTTGCGCAACATCACCGGCACGGTGACGTAGGCCTTCACCTGCCACTCGCCGAGACCAATCGCCAACCCCGCTTCGCGCTGGCCCTTGGGGATGCTCAACAAACCGCCGCGGAACACTTCGGTCAGGTACGCCCCGGCATACAGCGACAGGGTGATGATGAACGACGGGATCTTGTCCAGCCGGATCCCCAGGCTCGGCAACGCAAAGTAGATCAACAGAATCAACACCAGAATCGGCGTGTTACGGATCACCGTCACATACACCGATGCCAGCACCCGCAAGGCGCGATGCCTGGACAGCAAGGCAAACGCCATCAGCAGGCCGATCACGCAGCCGATGGCGATCGACACCAGCGCCAGTTCAAGACCCAGACCGAGCCCCGTCAGCAAGGTGTCGAAGTCGCGCCACACGGCGGCAAAGTTCAACTGATAGTTCATGGTCGGCAGTACCTTGAGCGGGGCGCATCAGGGCGCCCCACTCTCACGGGATCATTTGAATTCGACAGGGAAACCGATGGCAGGCGATGGCAGATCGACGCCGAACCATTGCTTGAACGAGGCGGCGTAGGTCGGGAACTCCACGCCGGTCATGGCCTCATGCAGCGCAGTGTTGACGAAGTTCAGCCAGTCCTGATCGCCACGTTTGACGGCGCACGCGTAGGTCTGCGGGCTCCAGGCGTACGTCGGGCTGCGATAGCGGCCAGGGTTCTGCACCATCAGGTATTTGACCGAAGACTGGTCGGTGGCGGCGGCGTCGGCACGGCCCGAGTTCACGGCCTGATACATCAGATCGACGCTGTCGTACTGATCGACCTTGGCCTTGGGCAGCGCCTGATGCACCAGCTCCTCGGCGTACACGTTCTGCAACACGGCTACGGTCACGCCGTCACCACCGGCCTGCAGGTCTTCGATTTCCTTGTACTTGCTGTTGTTCGGCAGCAGCAGGCCGACGCCTTCGCGGTAGTACGGCAGGGTGAACGCCACTTGCTGTGCACGGCTGGCGGTGACGGTGATGAACTGGCAGCTCATGTCGACCTTGTCGGTCAGCAGGTTGGGAATCCGCGCATCGGACGACTGCACCACGAACTCGACCTTGCTCGGGTCATTGAACAGACCTTTGGCCACTATCCGCGCGATGTCGATATCAAAGCCCTGCAACTTGCCGTCCGCGCCCTGGAAGTGCCACGGCGCATTGGTGCTGCCGGTGCCCACAATCAGCTTTCCACGAGCCAGGACGCTGTCGAGCTTGCTGTCGGCCGCCTGGGCCATGCCCATGACAGCGGACGAAGCCGCGAGAACAAAAACACACGCTTTGAACAAGGAAGGTCGGCGATGCATGGCAAGCACTCCAAAGGATTGTTTATTCCGCTATACCGGAACACGGTTTGTTACTACGGAATAGACAGCAGAAAGTGTGCCACAGGATTCGCGGGGAATCTGCAATGGATCGAAATTTGTTTTGAATCAAAGAGATGGAAGTAACCCATGGTGCGGTGTAACCAAAAGTGATTCCGCAACTCGCTACTTTGCGCCACACATGGCGGGTAGCCGGGCCACATCCTGGTGCGCGATGCACGATTGGGCGCGGGCTGCACCTGTCAACTCTGACAGTTGCGGCAATGGCCGCCGCTCCCCTAACGTCGTACTGTCCAGCACATCGAATAAAGGAGGCTCCAATGACGACACCGACTCGATATTCAGCGCTGCCCCCGACGTACCGGAAGGTCTTGAAAGCCAGGCGTCTTGTCGTCCTGTATTTCTTCAACGAGCACTGCGGTGCCTGCGTGTTTTCCAGCCCCGTTTTTCTCGAGATAGCCAAGCCCTTTCGGCCCTGGATGGATATCTTCATGCTCGATACCGCACAGTCGTGTCGGCATCCGGATGTCAAGGGCACACCGACGGTGCTGTTCTACAAGGAAGGCGTTCTGATCAAAATACTGAAAGGCATCGGTACGGAAGATTCCCTTCTGCAAGACTTCACCCAACACCTCGGCAAACCCAGATCCTGCGCTGCACCGTGCAAACCGACCCATGATCTGAACTGGCTGCGCCACACCCTCAGCACCCTCTGCACCATCCCCCGCGCAAAACGATGGAACTTTTCCTGAAAGTGCCACCTAAGAGCCATCAGGTAATGGCACCGTAGTTCCAATTGATCTGTAACAACTAGCCTCGAAGCCGGATTGGACAAGCTCCCATCCGGCTGCTTTTCTTTATTTCTCAGAAAGAGATAAGTGCTGCCGGCCTTTGGCCGCGGCCTTGCTTCGTCCCAGGAGGGGTCAATGTCCTTTAATGTCATGATGGTTTTCGGTACTCGCCCGGAGGCCATCAAAATGGCCCCGCTGGCCCGGGTTCTGCGTCAGTGGCCCGACATCACACTCAACATCTGCTCGACCGGCCAGCATCGGGAAATGCTCACCCAGGTGCTGGAAGCGTTCGAACTGACGGTCGACGAAGACCTGCAAGTCATGACCCAGGGCCAGACCCTGAACAGTCTGTCGCAACATCTGCTCGCCCAGCTCGATCAGGCCTACGAACGGGTCAAACCGGACATCGTGCTGGTGCACGGCGACACCACCACCAGCTTCATCGCCGCCCTCGCCGCCTTCAATCGCCAGTTACCCATCGGTCATGTCGAAGCCGGTTTGCGTACCGGCAACCTGCGCGCGCCCTGGCCCGAGGAAGCGAATCGACGCCTGACCGGCGTGATTACCGATCTGCATTTCCCGCCGACCTCCAAGTCCGCCGCCAATCTGCTGCGCGAAGGCGTACCCGAAGACAACATTGAAATCACCGGCAACACCGTGATCGATGCCTTGCTGTGGATGCGCAAGCACCAGCAGGAGATCGATTGGCATCCGCCTGCCGATTCGCCCCTCGCGGCGCTGGATGACCAGCGCCGGATGATTCTGGTCACCAGCCATCGACGGGAAAATCTCGGCGACGGTTTCCGCAATATCTGCCAGGCGCTGGCCGAACTGGCCGAGCAATACCCGGACGTGCAATTCGTTTATCCGGTGCACCTCAACCCGCTAGTGCAGGAGGTGGTGTACGGCATGCTGGCCGACAAACCCAATATCTATCTGGTGCCACCGCAGGACTATCCGAATTTCGTCTGGCTGATGGGCCGCGCGCACTTCATCCTGACCGACTCCGGCGGCGTCCAGGAGGAAGCCCCGGCGATCGGCAAACCGCTGCTGGTACTGCGCGACGTCACCGAGCGGCCGTCCGTGCTCGAGAGCGGCACGATGCTGCTGGTGGGCACCGACAAGGCGCGCATCGTCAAGGAAGCCCGCCAACTGCTGGACGACCCGGACACCTACGCGCGCATGAGCCGCGTGCACTTCCCCTATGGCGACGGTCACGCCAGCGAACTGATCGCCACCCGCCTCCACGCCTGGCTGAGCGCACGCTCGGCGGCGGGTAAAGGGGTATGAGTCTGGGTTGGGTCGATTTCTTCGCGTATGTGCTGTTCGGTCTCAAATATGTGGCGATTGCCCTCGCCCTGCTGATGTTCATCCTCGGGCTCGATGACCTGTTCATCGACCTCGTCTACTGGAGCCGCAAGTTCATCCGGCGCTGGCGGGTCTACGAGAAATTCAAGCGTGCCGACGAGGAGCGTCTGTATTCGATTCCCGAGAAGCCGCTGGCAATCATGGTGCCGGCGTGGAACGAAGTCGGCGTGGTCGGCGAAATGGCGCGTCTGGCCGCCTCGACCATCGACTACGAGAACTATCAGATTTTCGTCGGCACCTACCCCAACGACGCCGAAACCCAAGCTGATGTCGACGCGGTTTGCCAGCACTACCCCAACGTGCACAAAGTGGTGTGCGCCCGCCCTGGCCCGACCAGCAAGGCCGACTGCCTGAACAACATCATCGACGCGATCCTGCGCTTCGAGAGCGAGGCGAAAATCCAGTTCGCCGGGTTCATCCTGCACGACGCCGAAGACGTGATTTCGCCGATGGAATTGCGCCTCTACAACTACCTGTTGCCCAACAAGGACCTGATCCAGATTCCGGTCTACCCCTACGCGCCGGAGTGGAAAGGCTTCACCGCCGGGCACTACGTCGACGAGTTCGCCGAGAACCACGGCAAGGACGTCATCGTCCGCGAAGCCCTCACCGGCCAGGTGCCCAGCGCCGGCGTTGGCACTTGCTTCAGCCGTAAAGCCATCAGCGCCCTGCTGGAAGACGGCGACGGCATTGCCTTCGATGTGCAGAGTCTCACCGAGGACTACGACATCGGTTTCCGCCTCAAGCAGAAAGGCATGAAATGCATCTTCGCCCGTTATTCGGTCAGCGATCCGAAACTGGCGCTGGAGCAACCCTGGGTGTTCGGCATGAACCGCGAATTTTCCCAGGTGATCTGCGTCCGGGAACACTTCCCACGTGACTTGCAACACGCAATCCGGCAGAAATCGCGGTGGATTGTCGGCATCGTGTTCCAGGGCACCAAGAACCTCGGCTGGAGCCGCAAGGGTCTGCTCAACTACTTCCTGTGGCGTGATCGTCGCGGGCTGATCGCCTACCTGCTGAGCTTTCTGGTGAACCTGCTGTTCCTGGTGCTGCTGGCGATGTGGGCGGTGACGATCATTTCCCCGGACTCGTGGCGCTATCCCTCGATCCTCGCCGACAGCTCGCTGCTCTCGGTGCTGTTGTGGCTCAACGGCCTGATGCTGCTCAACCGCCTGTTCCAGCGCGGCTGGTTCGTCACTCGTTATTACGGTCTGGTCGAAGGTCTGCTGTCGGCGCCGCGAATGATGTGGAGCAACTTCGTCAACTTCTTCGCCAACCTGCGTGCCCTGCGTCAGGTCATGGAAATGGGCGATTCACGACGCGTGGCCTGGGACAAGACTACCCACGAATTCCCGGCGCTGACCAAGGCGCAACGTACTCCGCTCGGCCATCGACTGGTGGAAAAAGGCCTGCTTACCGAAGAACAGCTGGAAGCGGCGATCACCAGCCCCGTGCGCCGTCGACTGGGCCGCGAACTGTTGCTGCGTGAGTACATCGACAGCACTCAACTGGTTCAAACCCTCGCCGAGCAGCTTGATCTGGAATGGGCGCCACTGAATCCGTTCAAACTCGACAAACGCCTGATCGATGCCGTACCGCGCCGGGTCGCCTCCCATTACGGCATTTTGCCGGTGGCCGAAGAAGGCGACACCCTGATCCTGGCCTCCGAAGGCCCGGTCAGCCAGGTCTCGCTGGGCGCCATCAGCCGTCAATTGAAACGCCCGGTGCGCAGCCGTCTCGCACCTCAGGGCCGCGTCACATTGGGGATTCGTTACTGGTACGCCAGCCCCCGCCAGAATGAGGAAGTGCGTCATATGCTCGAAGTGCTTGAGCGCCATCAGGACGATGAAGCCTTGCTGGAACGGGTCAGCCGCCATCAGGTGCTGCTGGGCAATCTGTTGCAGGTGCGCGGCATGGTGCCGCCAACCCTGTTCAATCAGGCGCTGATCGACTTCGATGCCGAGAACATGTCACTTGGCGAGCATTTGATTTCCCGGGGCATGATTACCCCGGAAGTACTGGAACAGGCCCTGGCCGATCAGGCCAGCGAACAGCAAGCCGCCTACCGCATCGTCCGGGAGGTCGCATGAAGCCTGTGCATCGTCAAACCCTGCTGATGGGCAGCCTTTTGCTGGGCCTGAGCACCGCGTATCCGCTGCAAGCGGCACCGCTGAGTGACTTTGAACAGTTCCGCAGCTACCCCTACATGGACCGCAGCTATCGCGAGGCGAAAAAGGGCAACTGGAAGGAAGTCGAACGACTGATGCGCCACTTGCTGGAAAAGGTTCCTAAGAACGACGAGGCCCGGGCATTGCTGGTGGAGTCCCTGGCCAAGCAACGCCGTTACAAGGAAGCGCTGCAAGCGTTGCCGGACAACAGCGACGCCCTGCTCGACCTGCGCCTGACCTGGATCGAACAGGATCCGCCAACCAGCACGCAAGTTGAAAGCTGGATGGCCACCAGCAACCTGAATGACCGCGTGCGCCTGTGGCAGGCTTACAGCCTGAGCCTGGCCAAGTTCGGCGGCGCGGCCAAGGCCCATGACTGGCTGGCACAACTGGCGCCCAAGGGTGACGACAACATCCTGCGCCTGGCCCGCGCCAACTGGTCGGAGCAACTGCGCGACTGGAGCGGCACCATCGAACAACTGGCGCCACTGGCCGCGCGCAAACAACTGGACGCCGAAGGCTGGCAACGGCTGGCCAACGCTTACGTGCAGCGCCTCGATGAAAAGCCGCTGCAGCAACTGCTGCAACAGGCGCCGAGTCCCGAGGCCGCGCGCAACATTCGCCTGGCGATGGTCGACCGCGCCATCGCCATGGGCCACGAGCAACAGGCCCTACGCTGGATGCAGTCGCTACCGGCGAGCGACCTCGCCGACCCGGCGCAACGTCAACGTTTGTGGGAACTGGCGCGCAAGACCGAAGACGTGCCCACCGTGCAGCGCCTGAGCAACGATTTGCAACGGCCTTGCCTGGAAACCGCCGAATGGCTGTCGCGCCAGGATCCGGAAGCGGCGCTCAAGCAACTGCGCAGCTGTACACCGACGGACGATCCTCAGACCTGGCTGGTACTCGCCCAGCGCCTGCAAGCCACGGATCAATTGCAAAGTACCCGTCTACCGGAGCCTTGGGATAGCCGTCGGCAAACGCAGGTGCTCGACATCTGGCAGAAGCAAGGTCGCAGCGCCGAGGTCAACGCCTGGCTGGCCGGTCAGAAGCAGACGCCCGATATCGTCAAGCGCCGGGCGGAGCTGACGCAGCGCATGGGGCGAATGATCGAAGCGGAAACCCTGTGGGAACTGCATTACCGGCAAACCGGCAATCTTTCCTCGCTCAATCAGGCCACTTACCTGGCGGTAAATGCCGGCGATCACGCGCACGCTCAACAGTTGCTGGAATCTGCGTTCGATCGCCATGACGGGCGTTTGCCAGCGACGGCGTTGCAGCGCCTGGCCGGTTTGTATGCCGCTGCGCCAACAACGACACCAGAGCAACAGCGGCGCATGGCGCTGCTGCTCAACCGGGTGGACGGCGCCACGCGCGGCCAACTGCTCGCGCAACTCGCGGAGACCGGCCAGTGCGACGCCGTGCAGCAAGCCATCGGCAGCCACCCGCAAGCGGCTGGCGATTACCGCGCGCTCGGTCGCTGCGCCATGCCTGATCGCCCGGGTGAAGCCGTCGTCTATTACCAGCAGGCTGAAAAACTCGGTGATCGCGGCAGTCGTCTGCCGCTGGCCTATGCCCTGGAAGCGGCCGGTGATTCTGCCGGTGCGCTGACGATCTGGCGCAGCATCCCGACCGCCGAACTCAGCGACAACGCACGCCTGACGGCCAGTCGCAGCGCGCTGAATGTCGGCGACAGCCAGACCGCCGAAACCTACTGGCAACAAAGCACCACTCGCGGCGCCAATGAGTGGGCCCTCGGCGCAGCCATCGCCGACGCGCGGGGTGATCACGTCCAGGCACTGCAACGTCAGCGTCAGGCCCTGCAGCAGGCACCGGATGCCGGACAATTCTACGCCGCGTCGGTCACCGCGCAAAAGGCCGGAGACTTGCCACAAAGCACCGCGTGGCTGGCCGAAGCGGTACGCCGCGAGCCGAACAACCCGCGTTATCGCGCCGACTACGGCATGCGTCTGTCCGGTGCCGAAACCCGCGAAGAGCGCGCCACGGCGATTCCGTATCTGCAACAGGCGACCCGCGATTTCCCCGAGGATTACCGCTTGGGCGAAACCCTGGCCTGGCGCTACGACGAAGTCGAAGACAGCGCCTCCGCACGCAAGGAACTGCGTCGGGTGATCGATCTGGAGCAGAACCCGGTGGCGGCCGATGACGAAGACGGCAGCATGGAGGCCCGCCGTTATCGCCAGCGCCGTGCCCATGAAACCTTGTCTCGTCGCGACAGCCGTACGATTGCCAGCACCTGGTCGCCGGCCGGGATCTCGACCAACGACTTCGTGCGCCCGGACGACAGTAAAGGCTCGCGCCGTCGCTCGGATTCGCAGAATGTGCAATTGGCAATGTGGGATCACGCCCTGGGCGAAGAACCAAGCCGCGCCGGCAGCACGCTGTCGGTGTACGGTCGCGTGCTGCTGGGTGGACAAGGTCGCTCCAGTTACGCCGAATCCCTCGCCGCTGGGGTCGGCCTGCGCTACAAACCGTGGGGCACACAGAACATCAACTTCTACGGCGAGATCTACAAGCAGAGTCAGTTCGACGATGACGACAGTCACAGCCTGAGCCTCGGCCAGATGCTGGTGCCGGAAAAGCTGTTCGATCAGGTCAACGATCACCGCAAGGACGGCCACACCACCACCGACTACCTGCTGCGCGCCACCGCCTCATTCCTTGATCAGGGCAAATACCGCAACGACTGGCGGGTCGACGAAAACGAATGGGACGAGCGTTTCCTTTACCTCGACGCCGCGTGGTGGACCAAGGCCGGCGATCACCAATGGTTGTCGCGCTTCCAACAAGGTCACGCCTGGAAACTGCCCAACAGTGGCGCCCAGACGATCATGCCTTACGGCTTCCTCGAGTTTGCCAGCCAGGACCCGAGCAACGACTGGCGCCAGGACCTGCGCACCGGTGTCGGTCTGCGCTGGCAATGGTGGTACGACGAGGATCGCTACAACGCCTACCGTTCGAAACTGACGGTTCGCACCGAATATCAACAGTCGCTGGGCGGCAATCTGTATGAAGGTGGCAACGGTGTGCTGCTGGGCGTGGAGTGGAATTTCTGATGGCTCGATGGATGTTGTGTTTGTGCCTGCTGATGAGTGCCACTGTCGCCAAGGCCGATGAGCGTGTCTTCTATCAGCCGCTGAATGTCGATGCCGGCCTGACTCAGGCGCAGTGGCAGAAAGTCTGGCAAGACACCGCGAAACAAGGCACGCGAACCGTGATCGTGCAGTGGACGGCCTATGGCGACTCGGACTTCGGCGGCGCCAATGGCTGGCTCGCCAACAGCCTGAAACTCGCTCAACGACAAGGTCTGCAACTGGTGCTCGGCCTGGCGATGGACCCGGCCTACTACAAGCGCATCGATGAACTGGACAGCGCCGGCCTCGGCGCTTACTGGCAGGCACAACTGGGTCAGTCACTGGCTCAGCAGCAGAAGCTGCGCCAGGACTGGAAGCTGCCGGTCAGCGGCTGGTATCTGCCGCTGGAACTGGACGACCTGCACTTTCTGGCAGCAGATCGACGGGCCACGCTTGAGCGTCAGTTGAAGGACTTCGCCGCGAAGCTGGATGCACCGCTGCATGTCAGCGCCTTCAGTGCCGGCAAGCTGGCCCCGGCGATCAACGGTCAATGGCTGGGCGAACTGACGGCGGCCGGCGCACAGCTCTGGTGGCAGGACGGCGCGGGCACCGGTCGTTTGTCACCACTGGTGCGCAACGGTTACGCCAGTGCACTGCCCTGCTCCGTGGGTATCGTGCGCGAAGCCTTCCGGCAGGTCAGCCGCGAGGGCGAGCCCTTCCGTGCCGAACCGGCCAACCCGGATGCGACCTCGACCGGCTGCCATCGGAACGCGGTGTTTTCCCTGCGCTATCGTCCGTGGGGCTCGGTCATCCTCGATAACCAACGCAGGCATCCGGGCAGCAATGTACAAAACCATTGAAGACGAAGTCCTGAAGAAGACCGCGCCTGCCGAACTGTGGAGCGAGTTCATCCAGCATGAATTCGAGCGGCTGCACACATTCTGCCTGCTGATTTATCTGGCAAGCATCAGTGTCTGGATTGTCTTCGATCTGATCGTCAGTTTCCTGGGCGGGCAAGGTTTTACCTGGCGATCGATGGTGTTTCTGACGGTGTTTTCGATTCAGGCGGTCATTCTGCTGTTCACGCGAAAAGCCGCCCATTTCGACATCCTGAACATCCTGTTCGTCGTTGCCATGACCGTTGGCGTGCGACTGCTGATCGACGGCCTGCCCGCCAGTTTTCAACCTGCGTGGCTGGTGCTGGGCGCCTCGAGCATGCTTTACAGCATTTCGGTTCTGCCCATCAGCCGCTGGTCGTTTTACACCTCGCAAGGGGTGATCTGGCTGGTGCTCAATCCGTTTTTTGGTACCGAAGTCGGCCTTTTCGAACTCAAAGGCGTGATGACCATCGCGTACGCCGTGTTTCTCTGCGGGTTGACGATCTATACGTTTTTGAAGCTGCGCGAGGCCAAGCTCTACAACTACATCATGTCCAAGCTGTTGCTGGACCAGGCCTACAACGACACCCTCACCGAAATCCCCAACCGTCGCTCGTTCATGACCCGCGCCGGAAAAACCCTGCAAGCCGTGCCGCGCGAGCACGACCATTACCTAGCGATGATCGACATCGACAACTTCAAGAAAGTGAATGATGTGTACGGCCACGACATCGGCGATGAGGTGCTCAAGCGCATCGCGGCGGACATCAAAACCGTGATGTCACGTTTCGAGTACGCACGATTGGGCGGTGAGGAGTTTGCAATCTATTTGGCTGGTGTGCGCCGCGAGGATGTCGAGGCGCTGGCCGGGGAATTGTGCCGGGTGGTGCGTGAACAGCCGACCCGGCACCCGGTGACCATCAGCATCGGTCTGGCCCGGGTCGAAGATGGCGACACCCTAAACCAGGCCCTGATCAAGGCCGATGAAGCACTGTACGAGTCAAAGCATACCGGCAAGGACCGGTACACTTTTCATCAGTGAGGCCGTCAGGCCTCACGCACCAGCAACACCCGCGTCACGCGACGCTCTTCGACTGCCATCACGGTCATGCCCCAACCTTCATGTTCCAGTCGATCGCCCTTCATCGGCAGGCGATCCAGCAGGCTCATCACCAGCCCGGCGAGGGTCTGGTAATCCTCGGTCGGCTCGGCGCGAAAACCGGTGTGCTCGCGGATGCGAGTCAGGTTCAGCGCACCATTGACGATGAACCCGCCCTGCTCCTCGACCACGTCCGGGCCGGCGATTTCGCTGGCGTCCGGCAGTTCGCCGGCAATCGATTCGAGAATGTCGGTCATGGTCAACACGCCAACAAAGTCGCCGAACTCGTTGACCACAAAGGCAATGTGGGTCGAGGCCGCACGCATTTGTTCCAGTGCGTTGAGGATCGAATAACTGTCCAGCAGATTGACGGTCTTGCGCGCCAGGTGTTCAAGGTTCGGCTCGTTGCCGGCCAGGTATTCCTTGAGCAGTTCCTTCTTGTGCACAAAGCCCAGTGGCTCATCCACCGCGCCGTTACGAATCAACGGCAAGCGCGAGTAGGACGAGTGCATCAATCGCGTACGAATAGCCTCGGCGTCGTCCGCCAGATCAATGTGATCGACATCGGCACGTACCGTCATCAAGGCGCGAATCGGTCGCTCGGCCAATTGCAGCACGCCACTGATCATCACCCGCTCGCGACGGTCGAACAGCTCCGCGCTCGGCGCTTCACCGTTATCCAGCAAGTCGGAAATCTCCTCGCCGACCTCTTCCACCGCCAGTTTGCGACCGCCCAACAGACGCATCACCGCATGAGCCGTGCGCTCGCGCATCGGGCGCAAGCCCTGCATCGAGCGCTTGCGACGAGCGCGGGCGATCTGGTTGAAGATCTCGATCAGGATCGAGAAACCAATGGCGGCGTACAGATAACCTTTCGGAATGTGGAAGCCCAGGCCTTCGGCCGTCAGGGCAAAACCGATCATCATCAGGAAGCCCAGACACAGCATGATCACTGTCGGGTGGGCGTTGACGAAGCGGGTCAGCGGCTTGCTGGCCACGATCATCACACCGATGGACACGACCACCGCGATCATCATGACCGCCAGTTCATCGACCATGCCCACGGCCGTAATCACCGCGTCCAGGGAGAACACCGCGTCGAGCACGACGATCTGCGCCACGATCGGCCAGAACAGCGCATAAGCGGTGTTGGTCGAGCGCTCGCCGATATGGCCTTCCAGCCGCTCGTGCAGCTCCATGGTCGCCTTGAACAACAGGAACACACCACCGAACAGCATGATCAGGTCACGGCCGGAGAAGCTCTTGCCGAACACTTCGAACAACGGTGCCGTGAGGGTAACCAGCCAGGAAATACTCGCCAGCAGGCCAAGACGCATGATCAGCGCCAGGCTCAAGCCGATGATGCGTGCGCGGTCGCGCTGATGCGGCGGCAGTTTGTCCGCCAGGATCGCGATGAACACCAGGTTGTCGATACCCAGTACCAGTTCCAGCACGATCAGTGTCAACAAGCCCAACCATGCCGTGGGATCCGCTAACCATTCCATAATCTGTCTCTATCTCTCGTCAGTGAATTCAGGCTGCCGGGCACGGCAAAGTGCGGCGCGAAAGCTCGAAGGCTGCGCCAACAACGATAGTCGGTAGTCGGAAGACTGGATGCTGAAAGTGCGTCAAGACCGCGCCGTGGCGCGAGGGGAACGGGGTTCCTGGAATAGAACTGGGAGGCTCCGAGAGGGTGTTCATGCAAATCCTGAATGAAAAAAGGCCTTGAAGCGTACAGGCTCAGATGACTTTTCCTAAAGCTGGAAATCATTTCAAAATCTGTACGCCGCCAGCTTATCGCCGTCCCCGTCAGCATCGGCAACCAACGGATGTGTAAGGGCTAACGCCCGGCAAACCTGAGGCGAGACAACCGGCGCAGATCGCCCTCGACGTAGTAGTCGTTGGTCCAGCTGTCATCCGCCGCCAACGGCTGTACCTGCTTCAACGCCAGTTTCTTCGCGAAGTAGCGAAAACGGTAATGCTCGTAGAACCGCAGCAGTTCCAGGCCATAACGGTCCGCCAGATCGGTGTCGCCGCGAATGATCAGGTAGTTCTCGTCATTGCCGTTGCTGGCCGAGGAACTGAGGTTGTGGCTGCCGCTGATGAGGGTCGGGCTGTCGTTGGTGAAGTCGGTGACCACCGCTTTGGTGTGCACCAGCAGGTTGCCTTTCTGGCCCTTCATGTTCTCCCGCAGCCAGCCTTCCAGCCCGGTGTTGAGCAACGCGGTGGCGGCGAATTCGGCAGTTCGGTCGGCGTGAAACCCGGTGATGCGGCTGACGGTGTTTTGCAGGCCGTAACGCAGGATGTCGTCGTGGGGCTGGCCGAGCAATGCGTTGAGAATCGCGTCCGGCAAGGCGAATGCGGTGACGAACAGCAGGTCTTTTTTCGCCCCCTCGATGATATCGACGAACTCCCGCAGATCGGCGCCGCCGGTACGCGGTGAAAACCCGGCGAACACCGGTTGCGCCGGATTCATCGGGTTGTGTTGGGTGATCCAGTCGCGCGTGGTGCCGACGTCCGCCGGCTCGGCCCAGATCTGTTCGAAGGTTTTCAGGTAACTCGCGCTGACCGCCGAATCGTCCAGCACATGCACCACGTTGGCCTGGCGGTACACGCCGTTGGCGGTGAAGTTGGTGCTGCCGCACAGCACCGCTTGCGGCTGGCGCTCACCGCCTCCGTCCAGGCGGCTGAGGACGATGAACTTGTTATGGAAAATGTTGTGAGTGACCCGCCCGCGCTTGCTGGTCGCGGGCAGTTTCGCAAGGCTTGCTTCGTTGATCGTCGTGTCTTCGTCGTCGGGCCGGGCGTGATACAGCACACGCACCTGAACACCTCGATCGAACGCCGCGTTCACCGTGTCGATGATGGCTTGCAACTGGTATTCGTAGATCGCGATGTCCAGCGCCCACTGGCCGTCGACTGCACGCTCGATAAACCCTTGCAGGCGCCCTAGCAGACCGTTCTCCAGCCACTGACGCGCCGCATCGGGCCAGGCTTCGATGGGCATGTTTTTGTTGGCGCTGATCTGTGCGTCGAGATCGGGAAACTTGCGCTGAAACGCCTGACTGGCGGCCACGGCACGGTTAAAGATCACGCCCTGGTTGGCGGGATGACCGTCGTCGGAGCGGATTGTCAGTTCCAGCGTTTCACCGAGTTGCGGCGCATCCGGCGTGCCATAGGCCAGGTGCACGCGATAGTGAATCGTCATGCCGGGATTGACCGCGTAATCGGCCCAGCGAAATTTCTGCAGCGGCGCCTTGTCGCTCGGCGTGGCGTGAAACTGCGGGAAGGTGTGAACCTTGCCGGGAAAAGTCAGGCTGTTGAACAGGAACAGCCACGGTTTGTCGCCCTGCTGCTTTTCGATGGCAAACCCCAGCAGACCTTTGCGGCGGGGTTCGGCGAGGTCCATGGCGAGCAGCACGCCGTTGGTGCCGGCGTAGGCCTTGACGCGAAAATCGTCCTGCGGATTGGCGACCAGTACGCGCATGATTCACTCCCTGTGATTTGGCCTCACTGCAGCATAGCTCTCAGACCGACAACAACTCGTCGATATGCCGGTAATCGGCGTCCAGTGCTGTCGCCAATTGTTTCGCGCGGCCTAGGCGAATCGGCCCGCGCTCGATATCGATCAACAGGCCGGGACACGCCAGCGCTGGCAGTTCCGGACTGTCTTTCAAACGGCCATCGGTGATCACCAGCAACCGTTGTTGTTCGGAGGGGAAACGCTTGCGCCGCACCGCCAGCCAATGCCCGGCCTCCGTCAGCGCTGCCAACAGAGGCGTGCCGCCCCCCGCGCCCAATCCATCGAGCCACGCGCGCAAACCGCTGGAGGCCTTCAACCCTTGCACCTGCCATTTCGGCGCCGCGCCGCTCGCAGTCAACAACGCCAGGCGCGCGCGCTGCCGGTAAGCGTCGTCGAACAGTTGCGCGAGCACGCCCTTGGCATCGCTCAATGCCTGATGGCGACGGGTCGAAGCGGAGGCGTCGACGATCACCAGCCACAGTTCATGGGGCGTGCGGGTACGCAGTTGAAACAGTAGATCCGCCCGGGTTTTCGGACGGCCATTGAGCAAGGTTCCGGGCCAGTTCACCGAGCCGCTGCGAGCCGCGTGACGCTTCCCCTGGCGACCATTATCGAGGCGTCCGGCGCGGGGTCTGGCATTCGCCCCCGCGTCGGATCGGGGGCGAATGCCTAGGGCTTTTTTGGCCAGACAGGCACTTCGCGGCGGGCACCGGTGGCGAGTGCCGGCGCCGGCATTTCACCCCACTGCCCCTGCCCTTCGCTCGGTTCGGCGTTAGTGCCGGACGGCGATTGCGCCGGTGGCCGCGTACTGGTCGGAGACTGTTCGCGACGACGATGACGCAATGCAAACTCAGCCACGGCATCGATGTCCTGCTCGGCGATGGCTTCAGCCCCCCGCCACGCAGCATGCGCCCGCGCGGCACGCAACCAGACCAGATCGGCGCGCAAACCGTCGACGCCAGCCGCGAAGCAGCGCTCGGTGATCTGCGCCAACGCCGCATCATCCAGCGGAATACCCGGTAAAACCTTGCGGGCGTTCTCGCAGCGCTGACGCAGAGCTTGCTGCTCAGCCTCCCACTGCGCACAGAACGCCTGCGGATCGCTGTCGAAATCCAGCCGACGACGAATGATCTGCCCGCGCTCGGCCGGCGCCGTATGACCGCTCAGGGCGACGTTGAGGCCGAACCGATCCAGCAATTGCGGACGCAACTCACCCTCTTCCGGGTTCATCGTGCCGATCAATACGAACTTCGCCGAATGCCGATGGGAAATCCCGTCACGCTCGATCAGGTTGGTGCCGCTGGCAGCCACATCCAGCAGCAGATCCACCAGATGATCCGGCAACAGATTCACTTCATCGACGTACAACACGCCGCCGTCAGCCTTGGCCAGCACACCCGGAGAAAACTGCGCGCGCCCATCGCTCAATGCCGCGTCCAGATCCAGCGTGCCGACCAGCCGTTCTTCAGTCGCGCCCAACGGCAAGGTGACGAACTGACCGCTGGCCAACAGATCCGCCAGACCCCGGGCCAGCGTCGACTTGGCCATACCGCGCGGGCCCTCGATCAGCACGCCGCCGATCTTCGGATCAATGGCCGTCAGGTACAGCGCCAGTTTCAGGTCATCGGCGCCGACCACGGCGGAGAGCGGGAAATGCGGGGTGTCGGTCATGTTCAGTCTCAGCTCTCTTCTTCTATGTCCAGCAGCAGGTTTTCCAGGGCTTCTTTGTAGGCGCCCGGTTCCTGCCACATCCCGCGCTGCTGCGCTTCGAGCATGCGTTCGGTCATGTCGCGCAAGGCGTGGGGATTATGCTCGCGCACAAAGTCGCGGGTCGCCGGGTCCAGCAGATACGCATCGGCCAGCAAGGCGTACTGGTGATCGTCGATCAGTTGCGTGGTGGCGTCGAAGGCAAACAGGTTATCGACTGTCGCCGCCAGTTCGAACGCGCCTTTATAGCCGTGGCGCTTGACCCCGTCGATCCATTTCGGATTCGCCGCCCTTGAGCGGATGACACGGTTCAGCTCTTCCTTCAAGGTGCGGATTTTCGGCAAATCCGGCTGACTGTGATCGCCGTGATAACTGGCCGCTGCTTCGCCGCGCAGGCTTTCCACGGCGGCGAGCATGCCGCCCTGGAACTGGTAATAGTCGTTGGAATCGAGCAGGTCATGCTCGCGGTTGTCCTGGTTTTGCAGCACCGCCTGCACCTGGCTCAGGCGCTGGACGAATTGCTCGCGGGCGGCGGTGCCTTCGTCGGAACCGCCGTAAGCGTAGGCGCCCCAGTTCAGGTAGACCTCGGCCAGATCTTCTCGGGTTTGCCAGAGGCGTCCGTCGATGGCGCCCTGTACGCCGGCGCCATAAGCGCCGGGTTTGGCACCGAAGATCCGCCAGCCAGCCTGACGTCGCGCCGCGTCTTCATCCAGACCCGATTGCAGTAACGCCTCACGCTCGGCACGCACTTTTGCGGCCAGCGGATTGAGATCGTCCGGCTCGTCCAGTTCCGCCACGGCTTGTACGGCAGCGTCGAACAGGCGGATCAGGTTGGCGAACGCATCGCGGAAAAATCCGGAGACCCGCAGCGTGACATCCACCCGAGGCCGGTCGAGCAGGCTCAGCGGCAGAATCTCGAAATCATCGACCCGCTGACTGCCGGTGGCCCACACCGGACGCACGCCCATCAGCGCCATGGCCTGGGCAATGTCATCGCCGCCGGTGCGCATGGTCGCGGTGCCCCACACAGAAAGACCGAGTTGGCGCAGGTGATCGCCGTGGTCCTGCAGGTGTCGTTCGAGAATCAGGGTTGCCGACTGGAAGCCGATGCGCCATGCCGTGGTGGTCGGCAGATTGCGCACGTCCACCGAATAGAAATTGCGTCCGGTGGGCAGTACGTCGAGGCGGCCGCGACTTGGCGCTCCGCTCGGGCCGGCCGGGACGAAACGGCCGCTGAGGGCATCAAGCAAGCCGTGCATTTCGGCCGGGCCGCAGGCGTCCAGACGCGGGGCGATCACTTCGCGCAGGTTCTCAATGATCGCGCTGACTTCAACCCAGCGCGGCTCCTGTGGGAGCGAGCCTGCTCGCGATGGCGTCAGGTCAGGCCATTCCGTTTTGAATGACCCACCGCTATCGCGAGCAGGCTCGCTCCCACAGGGGGATGGCAGTGACTGCGAGATCAACTGGGTGGCGAACAGCTCCAGGCGCTCGCGGGTATCTCCCGCCGTGCGCCAGACTTCATCGCTCAGCGATTGCAGTTCCATTGGGCGCAGGCCAGTCCAGGGTTCGGCAAGTGCACAATCCAGCGGATCGAACCCCAACTGAAACGCCTTGGCCAACGCCCGCAACAAACTCGACTGCGCACCTTTGCCATCGCCACGCGGAATCCGCAGCAACGCGAGCAAGGTGTCGATGCGCAAACGCCCGGTCGGCGACTCACCGAAAACATGCAGGCCATCGCGGATCTGCGATTCCTTCAAATCACACAGATAAGTATCCAGACGCGGCAGCCAGATCGCCGCATCGGCATCGCTGTCGAGGGCGGCATCCAGCTGCAATTCGCGATCGATCTGCGTGTCACGCACCAGTTGCAGAATGTCGCGCTGCAACTCACGGGCACGGCGCGGATCGAGCAACTGAGCTTCGTAATACTCGTCCGCCAACAGTTCCAGATTGCGCAGCGGACCGTAGGTTTCGGCACGAGTCAGCGGCGGCATCAAGTGGTCGATGATCACCGCTTGGGTGCGACGTTTGGCCTGGGCACCCTCGCCCGGATCGTTGACGATAAACGGGTAGATATTCGGCAGCGGCCCGAGCAATGCGTCCGGCCAGCAGTTCTCCGACAGACCCACGCCTTTGCCCGGCAGCCATTCGAGGTTGCCGTGCTTGCCGACATGAATCACGCCGTGAGCGCCGTAGGTCTGGCGCAGCCAGAAATAGAACGCGAGGTACGCGTGCGGCGGCACCAGATCCGGGTCGTGATACACCGCGCTCGGATCGACCTGATAACCCCGCGCCGGTTGAATCCCGACGAAGGTCAGGCCAAACCGCAGGCCGGCGATCATCATTCGCCCGTCACGGCACATCGGATCGTTTTGCGGCGAACCCCAGCGCTCCAGCACCGCTGCGCGATTGGCTTCTGGCAATGCGTTGAACATCGCGAGGTAATCGTCCATCGCCAGGCTTTGCTGGCACGGGCGCTGATCCAGGGTGTCGAGGTCATTGCTGACGCCGCCGAGCAATTGCTGGATCAGTTCGGTGCCGCTGTCCGGCAGTTCGGCCGGCAACGGATAACCTTCAGCCTGCAACGCTCGCAGGATATTCAGCGCGGCGGCCGGCGTGTCGAGGCCGACGCCGTTGCCGATGCGCCCGTCCCGGGTCGGGTAGTTGGCGAGGATCAGGGCGATGCGCTTTTCAGCGTTCGGCACCCGCGCCAGATCGACCCAGCGCCGCGCCAGTTCGGCGACGAAATCCATGCGCTCGGGCTGGGCCCGATAACACACCACGTCGGACTGACTGCGCTCGCTGCGCCAGGCCAGATCCTTGAAGCTGATCGGCCGGCTGATGATCCGGCCATCAAGCTCCGGCAATGCAATGTGCATCGCCAGATCCCGCGGACCGAGGCCCTGCTCGCTCTCGCGCCAGCCGGGTTCATTGTCCTGGGCGCAGATCGCCTGAATCACCGGAATGTTGCGACGAAACGGCCGCAGATGCGGCGCTTCCGGGCTGGACTGGGCGAAACCGGTGGTGTTCAAAATCACCGAGGCCTCGACCTCATCCAGCCAGTCCTCGACCACCGACAGGCAGCCGGGCTCTTTCAAACTGGCCACGGCGATCGGCAGCGGATTGAGTCCGGCAGCCTGTAACCGTTGGCAGAACACGTCGATAAACGCCGTGTTCGCCGCTTGCAAATGCGAGCGATAAAACAACACCGCCGCGACCGGTTGACCGGGCAGCCAGTCGGCTTGCCAGTCACTCAGTGCGGCGGTGCTTTTATTCGGGTGGTAAATCGCCGTGCGCGGCAGCGTCTGCGGCTCGCCCCACACGTAATCCCGCGCCAGCCAGCGATTGGCCAGGCAACGGAAAAAGTCCAGCGCATTGCCCATGCCGCCCTGACGCAAAAACTGCCAGAGCCGGTCGCGATCCTCGGCGCCCACGGTGCTGAGGTCGCTGAGCTCCGGGTCGGGACGGTCATCGCCCGGCACCAGAATGACCTGCACGCCACGCTCGGACAACTCGACCAGCCGCTCGACGCCATAGCGCCAATAAGCGATGCCGCCGTGCAGCGAAATCAGAATGACCTTGGCGTGGCGCAGCACTTCATCGACGTACAGGTCGACCGACGCATGGTTCTGCACCTGCATCGGGTTGGCCAGCCGCACGCTCGGGTAATCCTCGGGCAGTTGCTGCGCCGCTTCGGCGAGCAGCGCGAGGCTGGAATCACCGCTGCACAGGATCACCAGCTCGGCGGGGGTTTGTCCAAGGTCGGCAATGTTGTCATCCGACACAAAACCGCCGGGCTGGGTCCTGAGCAGATGCATGGCTTAAACGCTGAGCGCGGCGCGCAGTTGCGCTTCGAGCTGGGCCGCGTCCAGTGCCTGACCGATCAACACCAGACGTGTCACGCGCGCCTCATCGGCGCCCCACTGACGGTCGAAGTGCTTGTCGAAACGTGTACCCACGCCCTGGATCAGCAGGCGCATCGGCTTGTTCGGGATCGCCGCGAAGCCTTTGACCCGCAGAATGCCGTGCTGAACCACCAGTTGCGTCAGCGCGTCGAGCAACAGGCTTTCGTCGGCTTGCGGCAGTTCGATGGAGATCGAGTCGAAAGCATCGTGATCGTGGTCATCATGATCGTCATCGCCTTCACCGTGGTGGTGATCGTGATGGCTGTGGCGGCTGTCGATGTGTTCTTCGGAACCGGCACCGAGGCCGATCAGCACGTCCAGCGGCAGGCGACCGTTGCTGGCTTCGATGATTTTTACCGCTGGCGGCAGTTCTTCGGCGACTTCCAGACGGACGCGCGCGAGGTCTTCAGGGCTGGTCTGGTCGGCCTTGTTGAGGATCACCAGGTCAGCGCTGGCCAGTTGGTCGGCGAACAGTTCGTGCAGCGGCGATTCGTGGTCCAGGTTCGGATCGAGTTTGCGCTGGGCATCGACCTGATCGGGGAACGCAGCGAAGGTACCGGCGGCCACGGCCGGGCTGTCGACCACGGTGATCACCGCGTCAACGGTGCAGGCGCTGCGGATTTCCGGCCACTGGAAGGCTTGCACCAGCGGTTTTGGCAGGGCCAGGCCCGAGGTCTCGATCAGGATGTGGTCGAGGTCGCCGCGACGGGCCACCAGTTCGCGCATCACCGGGAAGAACTCTTCCTGAACCGTGCAGCACAGGCAGCCGTTGGCCAGTTCGTAGACGCGGCCGGTGGCTTCTTCTTCGGTGCAGCCGATGGTGCACTGTTTGAGGATTTCACCGTCGATGCCCAGCTCGCCAAACTCGTTGACGATCACCGCGATGCGGCGGCCCTGAGCGTTGTCGAGCATGTGCCGCAGCAAGGTGGTTTTGCCCGAGCCGAGGAAGCCGGTGACGATGGTGACGGGGAGTTTGGCCAGTGTTTTCATCGGATGCCCTTTGGCAAGGTGGCGGGCATACGGGACGAGACCGGCAACGCGGGTGCGTGCCTGGAGAGTTCGCCACCGGATCACCCCGCCCGGTTGAAAGTGAGAATCTGTGACGAGGCAGGTCTCCTGGCTGACGGTGTTCGGGCCTTGGCCCGGTATTCGCTGCGCCTTCCCGCTGGCTCTGGATTGAGTTGGCAGTGGCGTGGCAGCGAACGGCACCGTTCACAGTTGCGGGGGCAGCCGCGGCTTGGACCGCGTTCCCTTCTTAGCTTCGGCGTGGGCCGAAGAACCTCGAAAGCGCAAGGCTACGCAGGGTGTGGGGATGGGTCAATGGTTGGTGCTTTTTGGTTTTGTGGGCATATCCGTTGCTGCGGTAACGGCTTCTTATGGTTTCGCTCTTACAGCGAGTCCCTTTTTCAAACGCCAAAAAGGAACCAAAAGGCTTTTGCCCCGGCGTACGGCACTTCGCTTAGGCTCAGTGTTCCCTCGCTACGGTGTCCATCAGGGGGCATCGCCTACGGTTTGCTTCGCTGCACCTCCTCTCGATGTATGCGGCTGCGCCGCACGGCGCTGC
>NZ_JAIHBA010000031.1:0-106833 GCF_019718735.1 Pseudomonas sp. RIT778
CCCCGAAACCGACCCAACCTCCCCATACACCTCCACCCACTCCAAAAAACTCCACGAAGCCGCCGAACGCGCCCTCGATCATTACCTCTGCCCCGGCGCCCACATCATGGGCAGCGTCAACGAACCCGCCCCGATGTACCTCGCCAACCCGGTCTACAACACCGAATCCCTGCTCGCCAACGCCAGCGAATCCCTAGGCTCGGCCAGCGAAATGCTCAACAACTTCGCCGCCACCCTCGACCCCGCCCACCGCAAGACCGCCCTGGGCATCGCGCAGATCCTCATGCTGGGTGAACTGGCCGTAAATCAGGCCTTGGATCACGTCGAACTGAAGGGCTGATCCAGCACATTCCCAATAAAAAAAACGCGGCCCAGCAATGGGTCGCGTTTTTCACATTCAAACTGGAGTCACCATGGATCCCCTGATCTCCACAATCGTTTCAGACTTCGAAAGCGAAGACCAGGCCGCCAACTACGACCGGTGGTTTCGTGCCGAAGTCCAAGCGTCAATCGACGACCCGCGTCCAAGTATTCCGCATGAGCAAGTGATGGCTGAAATACAGGCATTGATGGAAGAGGCTCAACGCAGGTACGAGGCACTTGAGGCGTCGAACAAAGACTGCACCGCAGCACCAGATTGATCGTTCCAACGCTCTGCGTGGGAATGCAGCCCCTGACGCTCCGCGTCAAATTCGCGAGCTGGAACGCGGTGCGTCCCTTGAGGCATTTCCCGAGTCGGTTCGACGTGGGAACGATCAACGACTCAAGCACCAGCGAAAAAAAAACGCCCCCAAAAGGGAGCGCATTTTTTGCTTCAGTGGGGTCATTCATTCTGTGACTGAGCGCCACATCACGGATATTCCTGACGTGCGTGCACAACGCCCAGAATATTTATCCGGCCCACCGCTTGGTAAATGAGCAGGTAGTTGGGATGTACGACCATCTCACGAGTGCCGGGAGTTCGCCCCACTCGATAGAGGTGTGGATGTTTGGTAAGGGTAACCGTGGCGGCTTCGATAGCGTTTGAGAGCTTGTTAGCCGCTTTGAAATTACGGTCACTGATGTAGTCAAGAATGTGCAGGAGTTCAGCCCGAGCTTCGGGTTGCCACTCAACCTGCATCGTATTTTTTACGCTTTGCTTCCATCAGGGCATGCATTTCGGCCATCACCTGATCATTAGGAATGCTCGGACGTGGGTCATCCATGGAAGCTTGTATTTTGGCGATCAACCAACGGTCATAACTCGCAGCCTGCTCCTCAGGACCAAGATCCGAAACAACCGGGCACAGTGGGTCGATCAAAGACGGGTCGATCATGGAACCTCCGGGTTTGGTGCCTGGAAGTCTATTCGGTAACGGTATCGCTGTCGTCGCTGTCTGGATGAATTGCATGTAGGCCAAGCTCCATGGGGATCAAGTTGTCCCGGCAAATCCTAGAGCCTGCACTTCCGACGGCCAACCGCCAGAATTCGTCAGAAAACTCCTCGAGTTTCTGAAAACGTTCCGTTTTCCGTAGGACGCCACTCAAGCGTCAGCGCAAAAAAAACCGCGACCTCAAGATCGCGGTTTTCCAACACTCAACACTTACTGCTGCAAAACCGTCGCCTGGTTAGCCGACCCGAACTGCTGAATCGTCGCGGTCTGCGTCATCCCGCTCTGATCCACATTGGCAATGTTCCCGGTGCCGCCCTGGGTTACATACGCCACGTTCATGGTGTCCGCCTGTTTCACGGTGATCATGTTGTCACTGCCATACAGCTGCGCGGTGTAGGCCTGGTTGCCGGTGCCGGATTGATCGAATTCGGCGCTGTTGCCCGAGCCGTTCGAGGAGCCCTGAACCAGGTTGGTGGTGCCGCGTTGGTCGGCGATGAGGATGTTGTCGCTGCCGTTCTGATCGAAGTACAGCTCGTTGTAGGAATCCGCCTGGCTGACCGTGGTCTTGTTGCCAGTGCCGGTCTGGTTGGTGGTCATGATGTGGCCGATGCCGTCCTGTTTGAAGCTGGCGATGTTGCCGTTGCCGGCCTGGGTGACGGTGGCGCGCTGGCTGCTGCCGAACTGGCCGCCCAGTTGCGGGCCTTTCCAGTTGCTGGCGTAGACCTTGTTGTCATTGCCCACCGAGGTGGCGTTGAGCGTGTGGCTGTCGCCGTTCTGGTAGGTGAAGTGCACGTTGCCGTTGCCGACCTGATACAGCGCCAGCGTCGAGTTGACCGATTCGAACTGGTCGGCATAGATGGCGTTGGTGTTGCCGACCTGGGTGACGGCGGCGGTGTTGTTTTCGCCGAAGCTCTGGTCGACCACGGTTTCGTTGCTGTCGCCGTACTGGTTGACGGTGGCCTGGCTGGCCAGTTGCGAGTCTTGCCAGATTTCGGTGCCGTTGAGGTTGCCGAACTGGTTGATGGTGATGTTGCCGCCAGTGCCGTTGCGCTGGTCGCCGTAGGCGTAGTTGTTTTCGCCGGCCTGGTTGATACCGATCTGGCCGCCGTTGTGCAGCACTTGTTCGGCGGTGCCGTAGTTGGCGGTGCCGTACTGGGTGATCACCGAGCTGTTGCCGGTGCCTTCGTACAGTTGCTCGATGTTGGCTTCGTTGCTGTCGCCGAACTGGAAGGTCTTGCCTTCGCTGCCGTTCTGCGAGTCTTGATAGACGAACGAGAAGTTGCCGGTGCCTTGCTGTTGTTGCAGGGCCTGGTTGCCGGCGCCGAAACCCAGGGACTGGCTGGCGTGGGTGGTGTTGAAGGCGCCGACCTGTTGTTGGGTGATGGTGCTGTTGTCTTCGTAAAGTTGTTCGGCGTAACCGGCGTTGTAGTCGCCGACCGCGTCCTGGGTGATGACGCTGGTGGCGGTGTCTTGCACGGCGGCGGCGTCGTTGCCCTGGCCCAGTTGGGTCTGGGTGGCGGTGCTGAACGGGGCCTGCGTCTGTTTGACGTTGGCGATGTTGGCGGTGCCGAGCTGGCTCTGGGTGGAAATGCTGTCGTCGGCCATGGCCTGGGCACTGATCATGACCAGGATGGCGGCGGTGAGGGGCGTCAGTTTGAACATGATGAACTCTCCGATGATTGCAGTGCTTAGCGATATTGCTTGACCGAAACGCTCATGCCGTTGCCCGACTGGGTCACGGCGCTTTGCAGCCCCGTGCCGGCCTGCTCGATGCTGGCGTCGTTGTTGTTGCCGTTTTGCGAAATCTGCGCACGGTTGTGGCTGCCGGTTTGCGTGATGGACGCGGCGTTGCCGGAGCCGTTTTGCGTGATCAAGGCCATCAGGTCGCTGCCTTGTTGCAGGATGTACGCCTCCTGATTGCTGCCCGACTGCACGATCTTGCCCAGCAGCGACTGACCGTTCTGCGAGAGCAGGGCGAGGTTGACCTGGCCGTTCTGGTCGATCAGGGCTTGCTGGCCCATGGGGGGCGGCAGTTCGCCGAGATCGGCGCTGTTGGGCGCCAGGTCATCGTTTTCCATCAGGTCGTCGGCGCGCACGCCCGCACTGACGCACAGGGCGAGCAGGCAAAGCAGGGCGGCGGTCGGCGTGTTCATGGCGTTGTCCTGTGTTGTGTGTTGCTCAAATCCGGAATCGTGGCTGAGTCCGCCCCACCCACCCCGCGCCTGGCGGTGTGGGTTGGGTGGGGCGTGGGCTCAGAGCGTGGTCACCGAGATGGTGCGAACGGTGCCCTGGGACGAACGGATGGTGGCGGTCGGGTTGGCTGATGGCACGACCAGCGTGTTGTTCAGCGTCAGCCGCCAGCGTCCGGTCACCGGTACCGTGGTGGTGCCCAGCGTTACCAGCCCGGTCGGGGTGGTGACCTGCACGGTGATGGTGTTGCCGGTGGTCACCGACGAGGTGCCGGCGAAGTCCCAGTTGAAGCGGCCGCCGGAACGGGCCTGCACGGTCGAGGTGGTGATCGTGAAGGTTTCCGCCGCTGGCCGTGGCGACACTTGCACCGTGACGGTCGCCGGCGTCGACTGGGCGTTGAAGCTGTCCCGGGCGATGTAGGTGAAGGTCGTGGTGAAGGCCGTGGTCACGGTGGCCGGTGGGGTGTAGGTGATCACCGTGCCGTCAGTGCTGACCGTGCCGCGTCCTGCCGGCGGTTGGGTCAGACTGGCGACGCCCAGCGGTGTGTTGCCTTCCGGATCGGTGTCGTTGGCCAGGACGTTGATCGGTATTGCAACACCCAGAGTGGCGACGCTGTCGGCGACGGCGGTCGGTGGCCGGTTAGGCGCGACGGTTACCGTCACGGTCGCCGGGTTGGCCGAGGCCAGACCTTTGCTGTCTTGCGCCTTGTAGGTAAAGGTCGTGGTCAACGGTGTGGTCACCACGGCTGGCGGGGTGTAGACCACCGAAGTGGTGCCGCTCAGCGCGACGGTGCCTTGGCCGGCGGCCGGTTGAGTCAGCGCGGTGATCGTCAGCGGCACGTTGTTGTCCGGGTCGCTGTCGTTGGTCAACAGGCTGAGGGTGATCGGCACACCGAAGCTGGTGCTGCCGGTGTCGGCGACGGCCAGTGGCGCCTGGTTCTCACCGGTGTCCGGTGCAGCACCGACCACTACGACGGGCTCGGTATCGCTGCCGCCGGCGGCGGATTTCACCGTGACGGTGGCTGGAGGCTGAGTCAGGTCGGCGACGGTGATTTTTTGCAGGGTGCCGGTTTTCGACAGACGTCCGTAGCCCTGGGCAACCATGTCCGGCACCGCGACTTCATCGGTCGAGGTGGCTTCGATCAGCAGGCTGTGGTTGGCCCAGCTGTAGCGGGCGGTCTGGATTTTCACCACGTCGGTGAGCTTGGCCGAGACGGCGGTCGGACGGGTGGTGCCGGCCGGGTTGGTCGCGGTCACGACCACCACCGACGGCAGGGTGCCGTTGCCCAGGCGCTGGCCGAAGAACAGCCCGTTGTTGTCACCCAGCAGACTGGTCTGGCACGGCGTTGGCGGTGGGCCGGGCAGCAACGCCAGGGTTTCGCGGAAGCACAGGGTCGTGCTGCTGTCAGCCTTGGCGAACACCTCGGCGCGCACACCGGCCGACGTCCGGCGATAGGTGGCGCGGTCGATGGCGACGTGGGTCTGTTGACGGTTGTCGAGGACCTTGCCGGCGACGGTGAACAGGTTGGTCTGAATCGAGCCGGCGCCCGACGGACCATCGATCCGCAGGAAGTTGGTGTTGAACGGGCTGCCGGTCACCGCTTCGGTGAGGTTCGGGTCGCCGACGAAGGTTTCGATGCCGCCGGTGTCCGGGTTCACTTCGGTGTACGGGCCGTTGATGCTGCGCAGGAACGGGCCGATGGCGCCGTTGAGCGCACCGCTGAAGTTGCCTGGCGCGCCGATGCCGATGTCCTTGGTGATGTTGATCGCCCGCCGCCCCGGTGTGGTGACGTTGACGGTTTCAACGCCGTACGGGTGGGTGATGGTGTAGGTGCCGGCCACCGGGACGTTCACCCGGATACGAATCCGCGCGAAGCTTTGCTGATCGCCATCGACCGGATTCTCCGAGGCGAACGCCGCTTCGATGCCTGCGACGTAGGCGTCTACGCCGAAACCGGCACCGTTGTTTGGGATCGCGGTTTCAGCCAGGAACCAGAAAGCTTCCGGCGGCCAGTTGTCGGGGAACACCATCGGCAGGGTGTCATCGAACACGCCCGGTTCCGGCAGCAGGGTGCACATGTACGCCGGCGGGGTGCTGACCGGCACTCGCGAACTGGCGGCGCGCGACTGGCAGAGTTCCATCGACAGCAGGTTGTTGTCCTGGTACCACATCGGGAATTTCCCGGTGGCGAAGGTGTAAGGGCCGGGATCGACGGCGGCCAGTTGCGCGAACGCACTGCCGGTCAGCGAGATTGTCAGCCCGAGCGCGTTGAGCGCGAAGCGTGGCCACTTGTTCATGATGCCTCCTGATGCGGATCTGGGCATGTGAGCGTTCATTGCACGATGACCACTTCTTCGGTATCGCTGCCGCCGTTGGACGACGTCACCCGAACCTTGGCCGGTGGAATCGGCGTGATCCCGGTGGCCAGGGTTTTCACCGCGCCGTCACCGCCCAGCGCACCAATGGCGGCGCCGGTGCCGGAGGTGGCGGTGAGCACCGGTGGCGAGGTTTCGTCACTGGTCGAGGCCACCACGGTCAATTGCCCGGAACTGAGGCTGTACTCGGCGCGCTGGATCACCACCAGGTCGGTCAGGGTCATGGGCAGGGTGGTGGGCGAACTGGTGGCGATCGCCAGGTGGTTGTCGGCAGTCACTTGCAGCACGGTCGGCAGGGTCGGGTTGACCGCCGATTGCGCGTACCAGCTGCCGGTGCTGTCGGCTTCTTTCATGTTCACCACCGGGGTGCTGCTGGTGATGGCGGCGGTGCCCGGCGCGGGTGGCGCCTGGACGAACACGTCTTGTTGGGCCACCGGCGCACTGTCACCCGGTTTGCGCGAGTAGGTGCTGCGCTGCGGGATCAGCGGGGTCGGCCGCACCACCGTCGACAACTTGCCGGACACGGCGAAGGTCGTGGTGCGCAGGTCAATGCCGCCCGGGCCTTCGATGCGCACGTAGTTGGTGTTGAACGGGCTGCCGGTCACGGCTTCGTTGAGGTTCGGGTCGCCGACAAACTGCTCGGCCGCGCCACTCACCGGGTTGGTCTCGGTGTACGGCCCGTTGACGCTGCGCAGGAACGGACCGATGTCGCCCTTGAGCGCGCCGTCGTAGGTTTGCGGGGTGCCGATGCCGATGTCGCGGGTCATGTTGATGGCGCGGCGACCGGGGGTATCGACGTTGAACACATCGACGCCGTACGGGTGGGTGATGACGTAGGTGCCAGCGGTGGGCACATCCACGCGAATGCGAATCCGCGCAAAGCTCACCTGATCGCCTTCCACCGGCTCTTCGGCGGCGAACGCGGCTTCGACGGCGCTCACGTAACCGAGGTTGATTCCGCGCGCGGCATCGACCAGCGAGGTTTCGCCGGTGAACCAGAACGCTTCATCGGGGAAGTTGCTGGGGAACACGATCGGCTGCGTGTCATCGAACACGCCGGGGGTCGGCAGCAGCGAGCACATGTACGACGGGGCGCCCGGTGTGCTCGGCACGCGGGAGCTGAGCGCTTTGGACAGGCACAGATCCAGAGTGCGACCGTGGGTGTCCTGATACCAGCTGGCGAAACCGCCATTGGCCGGTGTGTAGGGACCCGGATCGACGGCGAACAGAGCGGCCTGGGCAATGCCCTGGGCCAAGGCGCTCACGACCAGGACGGTCGCGGTTTTGGACAGTAAAGGGTGCATGAGTTAATCCCTCTATCAAAGTACCTGCCCCTTGGGGATGGGTCAGTTGCAGAGGGCTTTACAACTTCCATACCAACGACGGGCCAACCGGCCGCAAACGCCCGTGGCGCAAGGGTTCGCGGCTTGGCGTGGGGGGAAAGGGCGCAAGCCCGGATAGGGCGACTGTCCCCAGCATTGGGGATTGTGGGGGCATGAACGCCTGGCGGTTTTTGCCTGACCGGGAAATCGGCCGAGCGTGGGGCCGTTCACCCCCCGGATCCGGGCAAACACCCAACCGTGGGCTATAACCCTATAGGGACGTATCGGGAAGTCGCCGCCATGAACATGCAGTCAAAATCGCTACCGATCGAGGAGAGCAGCCAGCGGCTGAACTCGCGCAAGCAGCCGTTCAACCTGTTGCGCTGGTTTTCATTGATCAGCATGGCAGTGATCGGCACCGTGGCCGTGGCGCTCGGGGCGGTGTCGACACGGTTCGTGATCGAAGAAAGCGTGCAGCGTGATGCCTTGCTGACCGCGCAGTTCATTCAGGCCATCGCGTCGGCGGAAGTGCGCCACGTCTCGATCCCCAATATCCGCACCATGGGCGAATTGCTCGACCCGCGCCAGGACAAGAACTTTCCCGACGTCGACCCGCAAGCCCGAGCCAGCGCCCGGGGCGAATTTCTCGATCACATCGAGCATTTGCCGGACGTGATCCTCGCCAACATTTATGCGCCGGATCGTACCGTGATCTGGTCGACCAACCCCGCGCTGGTCAACACGCGTATTCATGCCGACGAAGACCTCGACCGGGCGTTCGATGAAAAGATTCCGGTGTCGGCGAGTTATCACGATGTGGACAAGGGCCGTGAAGAACAGAAGTTCGTGGTGCCGCCGGAATACATCTTCATCGAAAACTACATCCCGCTCTTCGACGCCGAGGGCAAGAATGTCACGGCGATGGTCGAGATCTATAAAGAGCCCAAAGACCTGATCGCCCGCATGGAGCGCGGGCTGACGCTGATCTGGCTGGCCACCGCGCTGGGCGGCGGGCTGATTTATCTGGGGCTGTACTGGATCGTGCGGCGGGCAGCGATTCTGCTGGCGGCCCAGCAAAAACAACTGATCGCCAACGAAACCTTTGTCGCGCTGGGCGAGATGTCATCGGCGGTGGCTCACAGCCTGCGCAACCCGCTGGCGACCATCCGTTCCAGCGCCGAGCTGGCGCTGGAATTCGATGCGGGGCCGGCGCAGAAGAACATCAAGGACATCATCGGCCAGGTCGACCGCATGTCGAAGTGGGTGCGCGAACTGCTGCAATCGTTGCGACCGCTCAATGACGACCCGGAACCGGTGAACCTGGTGGCGGCGCTGCACGACAGCCTGATGGCCTTCGAGCAGCAGATCGCCAAGGCCGGCGTGCATGTGGTGTTTCATCCCCAGCAGACGCCGATGGTGCTGAGCCAGCCCATCCAGCTCACGCAAATCCTCAACAGCCTGCTGGCCAACGCGCTGGAGGCCATGGACAAGGGCGGCACGCTGACCATCACCCTCGAACCGAGCGACAGCCGTGGCGTGAGCGTGATGCTCAGCGACACCGGTAAAGGCATGAACGAGGAACAGCGCAGCATGGCCTTCCGGCCGTTCTTCACCACCAAGCAGGGCGGCCTCGGCGTGGGGCTGGTGCTGGTCAAACGGATCATGGAACGCTTCGGCGGGGGCGTGAGCCTGGACAGCCGCGAAGGCGAGGGCACCACCGTTCGTCTGGCGTTTCAGCTCATTCAGTAAATTGGGGTGAACTTTCCCCCAGCAGTGGGTGTCAGGCCCCGGTCACCGGGGAGTGGGGAATGCAACAGCGCTCCCAAGTCCCTGTTACAACTGGAAATGATTTTTTGGCGAGGTAATTGCAAAACACCATCACCCCTTCCTTAGATGAGGCGGCTGGTGATGGACAGAGCAATGCGTGACCCCAAAAAGCTGTTCCTGTTGACGCCCCTGAGCGTCTTTCTGATGTTGACCCTCGGCCAGATGACCGCGGTCCGAGCGAGCCCGATCGACGACGAAAATCAGCCGGAGGCCTCCGACCCGTCGGCCTATTACGACGAGCCCGCAGACCGCGCCGGCGCGCTCAACGCCATCCTGACCATGCCCGAGGCCAACGAAGACTCTTTCGATCTGCCCGACGGGGTCAAAGGCACGCGCAACACGACGCGCACGGAAAACATCCTGCCGCCCACCGTCCAGACCAGTTTCAATTACCCCACCAACGGCAAGCCGAGCCCGCTGTACGGTGCGCAGCCGTTCACTCAGCAACTGGTGCTGTTCGAAGAGTTCGGCCCGGAAAAACTCGACCCGACCACACCGGCCGCGCCGTTGAGCTTCCCGCCTGCGGCCATCGGCCCGGCGCCGGCGCAAGACCCGAACAACATCGCCCGCAGCGCGCCACCCGGCACGGCGCTGGATGCATTCCTGCGTCAACCGGGGCTCACGCCATTTCCGAGCCAGTACGCCAACGTGGTTGACCGCAACCCTTGGCAGGCGCAGATCGAACTGTTTCTCAACCGTCATATCGGTTCCTCCGCCGAAGGCCGCCCACCGGGAAAAGGCTGGGCCCATCAGCGCTGGAACGAGTTCTACCCGCAAGTCGCCTACAAGACCGTGCAGACCGGTGCGCGGCTGAACGGCGGCCTGCGTGACAGTCGGCAGATGCACGGTTATGCCGTCGGCGAGTTCGGCCCTGGTGGTCTGTACCACAACGTCGCGGGCGTGCCGGCGACCGATGGCACGGCCAAGGGTGTCGACCCACGGTTCCACCCGGCGATGCCGGTGCAGGACCACAATTCGGTGTGGACCTTCGACGGCACGCTGCCGCCGAAACTGTTGATGGTGCGCTACGGCCAGCCGGTGCTGATGCGTCACTACAACGGTTTGCCGATCGACCCTTCGGCCAACCGCGGTTTCGGTCTGCACACCATCACCACCCACGAGCACAACGGCCATGCGCCAGCGGAAAGCGACGGTTATGCCAACGCGTTTTTCTTCCCCGGCCAGTTCTACGACTATCGCTGGCCGATCCAGCTCGCCGGTTACGACAGCATCAACACCAAAGCCGAAGACCCACGCGCGGCGTTCCCGTGTGCACCGGGGGAAACCCTGTGGGTCAACGATATTCAGCCTGCGAAAAAGACCTGCGACCACGGCACCATCAGGATTCGTGGCGACTGGCGCGAAACCATGAGCACCCACTGGTTCCACGACCACATGCTCGATTTCACCGCGCAGAACGTCTACAAGGGCAACGCGGCGATGATGAACTACTACAGCGCCCTGGACCGTGGCAACGAATCGGTGAACGACGGCGTCAACCTGCGTTTCCCCAGCGGCAGCGCCTTGCCGTGGGGCAACCGCGACTACGACGTCAACCTGGTGTTCGCCGACAAGGCCTGGGATCAGCAGGGCCAGTTGTGGTTCAACCCGTTCAACACCGATGGCTTCATCGGCGATCAGGTGCTGGTCAACTGGCAGTGGAAACCGACCCTCGACGTGCGGGCCCGCAGTTATCGTTTCCGCCTCCTCAATGGTTCGGTGTCGCGCTACTTCAAGCTTGCGCTGGTGCGAGAAGTCAAAGGCACCAGTGGTGAGTTCCAGGGACCGAGAAACTCCGGCGTGTCGTACAGCCGGGTGCCGTTCCACATGATTGCCAACGACGGCAACATCATGGAACACAGCGTGCCGTTCGACGGCTCTATGGACCTGGATGCCGACGGCGACAAACAAAACCACAACGCGATCCTGCCGACCCAGGGCATCGCCGAGCGGTTCGACATCATCGTCAACTTCGCGAAAAACGGCATCAAGCCGGGCGACAAGCTGTTCTTCGTCAACCTGCAAGCCCAGGACGACGGCAAGGGCCCGAAAGAAGTGATCCCGTTGGCCGACGTGCTTTCGGAGAAATATCTGGCGGTCATCAAGCAGACCAGCAAAGGCCCGCAATGGGACCGGGGCGACCCGGTGGTAGGCAAGGTTCTGCAACTCAACGTCAAGGCTTATACCGGCCAGGATCTGTCGATGAACCCGGCGGCCTACGAACCGGCCAAACCGGGCAAGGCCGAAGGCATGGTGATGATTCCGCTGAAGATCCATCGCGACAACGCTGCCGACAAGGCCTTGCTCGCCAAGGCGCTGCACCGGACCTTTATCTTCGGCCGCTCCGACGGCACCGATGAAGCGCCATGGACGATCAAGACCGATGGCGGTTTCGGCTTCCACATGGACCCTCGCCGGTTGAATGCCTCGACCAAACTGGCCAGCGGCCCGACCGACGCCGGAGTCAGCGGCATCGGCACCCTGGAAGTGTGGAACATCAAGGCCGGCGGCACGGGCTGGAGCCATCCGGTACACGTGCACTTCGAGGAGGGGATCATCCTCAGCCGTGGCGGCAAGGCCCCGCCTGAGTGGGAAAAATGGGCGCGCAAGGACGTCTATCGCATCGGTTCGGAGGCCGACGGGCTGGACAGCGTGGAAATGGCGATCAACTTCCGCGAGTTTGCCGGGACTTACATGGAGCACTGCCACAACACCCAGCATGAAGACAACTCGATGCTGCTGCGTTGGGACCTCGAGAAACCCGGGCAACTGCAGTTGATGCCGACGCCGCTGCCGAGCTGGGATGGCGTGCGCTACGTCAACTCCGCCGCACTGCCAACCTTCCGCACTGGCGATGGCTTCGGCCCGCAAGTGACCGTGAAACCATGAGCAGGGAGGGAGCCGACATGACACAGCCAACGCCGCGCTCCCGCGCCCTGGGCATGCACCTGATTCTGGTGCTGGTCACCTGCCTGCTCGGCAGTCAGGTGCTCATCGCCCATCAGGCGCAGCCCGAAGGCGCCAGCGAATCCGCCACCCCGTGGGGTGGCGACTATTTCCCCAATACCCTGCTGACCGACCAGGACGGTCGGCAGGTGCGTTTTTTCGATGACCTGATCAAAGACAAGGTGGTGGTGATCAACTTCATCTTCACCTCGTGCAGCGACTCCTGCCCACTGGAAACCGCGCGCCTGCGCCAGGTGCAGAAACTGCTGGGGGACCGGGTCGGGAAAGACATCTTTTTCTACTCGATCACCATCGATCCACTGAGCGACACCCCCGCAGTGCTCAAGGCCTATTCGCAACGCTTCAAGGTCGGCCCTGGCTGGAAATTCCTCACCGGAGAGTTCGAAGACGTCACCGAGCTGCGCAAGAAGCTCGGGCTGTTCATCGAAGGCGTCGACAACGGCCGCACCAAGGATCACAACCTGAGCCTGATCGTCGGCAACCAGAGCACCGGGCGCTGGATGAAAGCCTCGCCGTTCGAGAACCCGTGGATCCTCGCCGACCAGCTCGCCAACACGCTGCAGAACTGGAAACAGGCCAGCACCGAAGAAAGCTACGCCGACGCCCCGCAGATTCGTCCACCGAGCAATGGCGAAGAACTGTTCCGTACCCGCTGCGCCTCATGTCACAGCCTCGGCCCGCAGGATGGCGAAGGCATCGGCATGCGCAACATCGGCCCGGATCTGATCGGCGTGACCCGCCAGCGTGACCCGGCCTGGCTCAATCGCTGGATCCGTGAACCGGATCGCGTGCTGGCGGAAAAAGACCCGATCGCGCTGCAACTGTTCGAGCAATACGAGCGAATCCCGATGCCCAACCTGCGTCTGGATGAAGCTTCCGCGCAATCGATCATCGACTTCCTGAGTGCCGAAACCGAGCGTCAGCATCCGTCGGTGCAGCCCTTGGCTGACGGGGCTTTGACGCCAGTAAAACCGGGTTCTGCCAGCGAAACGGTGAGTCGTATGCAGTAGCGGCTAAATAGCATCACCGAACCGTGTGTCACGGTCATTGCCACCTACACTCATTCGAGAGGGCGGCTGTAACCGGCTCGATACCAGAACGCCAGGGCATCTCCATGCAACGACTGGAAGAACAGAAAACATCGGCACCGAACCTCGCGCTGGCGGCCATCAAGAGCTGGGGCGGGCAGTTCAATCTGCTGCGCTGGTTCTCGCTGGCGAGTTTTTTCATCATCGCGGCCGTGGCGCTGGGGCTGGGCTACATCTCCACGCGTTTCGTGGTCACCGAAAGCGTAGAGCGTGACGCGCTGCTCACCGCGCAATTCGTGCAGGCCATCGGCGATGCGGAAATGCGCCACGCCAACATCACGCCGCAGCGGACCATGGGCGAGATGCTCGACCCGCGCCAGGACGGGAACTACCCCGACGTCGACCCGCTGGCCCATGCGTCGGCCCGCGCCGAGTTTCTCGATCATGTCGAACACTTGCCCGACGTGTTGCTGGCCACGGTGTATGCCCTGGATCGCACGATTATCTGGTCGACCAACCCCGAGCTGATCAACGTCAAGATCGAAGATGACGACGAGCTGGACGAGTCGTTCGAAATGAAAGTGCCGGTGTCTTCCAGCTACCACAAGATCGACGACGAAAAGCCGGAGCAGCGGCTTTCCCGCGAGCCGAAATACCTGTTCATCGAAAACTACATCCCGATGTTCAACGCCGACAAAAGCAAAGTCGTCGCCATGGTCGAGATCTACAAGGAACCGGCGGATCTGGTGGACCGTATCGACCGTGGGTTCGCTTCGATCTGGGCCGCGACCATTCTTGGCGGCGCGGCGATTTATCTCGGTCTGTTCTGGATCGTGCGGCGCGCCTCGACGCTGCTGCAAAGCCAGCAACAGCAGCTGATCAGCAACGAAACCTTCGTCGCTTTGGGCGAAATGTCCTCGGCAGTGGCCCACAGCCTGCGCAACCCGCTGGCGACCATTCGTTCCAGCGCCGAACTGGCCCAGGAAATCGCCAGCCCCGGCGCGCAACGCAACATCGGCGACATCATCAGCCAGGTTGACCGCATGTCGCGCTGGGTGCGCGAACTGCTGGTGTCGTTGCGCCCGATGAGTGACGACGGCGAGGCGGTGGAATTGCTGGCGGCGGTCGAGGACACCCTGGGGGCGTTTGACGCGCTGATCCGGCGCAATGGCGTTGAAGTGCGATTCACGCCACAAAATTGCCCGCCGGTCGTCAGTCAAAAGGTGCTGCTGACGCAAATACTCAATAGCCTGTTTGCCAACGCCCTGGAAGCGATGCCCAAGGGGGGCGTACTGAGTGTCGAGATTGAAACACCGCACACCGGTCATGTGCGCATGACCCTGAGCGACACCGGCAAAGGCATGAGCGCGCAGCAGCAACAGCTGGTGTTCAAGCCGTTTTTCACCACCAAGCAGGGCGGCCTCGGGGTTGGCCTCGCGCTGGTCAAAAGAATCATGGAGCGGTTTCAGGGTTCGGTCATTCTGACCAGCCGGGAGCAGGAAGGAACCCGCGTCAGTCTCAACTTTAGAGTGGCATCGGGAGGGGAATATGGAACACAGCATTCTGCTGGTCGAGGATGACGAACTGCTGGCCGAGAATATTCAGACCTACCTGGAGCGCAAAGACTTCGAGGTGACGGTCTGCCACTCGGCCGAGGACGCGCTGGGGCAACTGGAAAGCTTCATGCCGGACATCGTCCTGACCGACAACTCGCTGCCGGGCATGAGTGGTCACGATCTGATCCAGAAGCTGCGCATCAGCGCGCCGGAACTGAAAGTGATCATGATGACCGGCTACGGCAACGTCGAAGACGCGGTGGTCGCAATGAAGGAGGGCGCCTTTCATTACGTCACCAAACCGGTCGCGCTGCCGGAACTCAAACTGCTGCTGGACAAGGCCCTGGCCACCGAACGGATGGAACGCACGCTGTCGTTCTATCAGGAGCGCGAGGCGCAGAAGTCCGGGGTGCAGGCGCTGATCGGCGAGTCGTCGCCGATGCAGTACCTGAAAAACACCATCGGCCAGTTGCTCGACGCCGAGCGGCGCATGGCCAACACCGATCTGCCGCCGGTGCTGGTGGAAGGCGAAACCGGAACCGGCAAGGAACTGGTGGCCCGCGCGCTGCACTTCGACGGCCCGCGCAGCAAAGGCCCGTTCATTGAATTCAACTGCGCGTCGATTCCGTCCAACCTGGTGGAATCGGAACTGTTCGGCCACGAGAAAGGCGCATTCACCGACGCCAAGGATCGCCGGGTCGGGCTGGTGGAAGCGGCGGACGGCGGCACGTTGTTTCTCGACGAGATCGGCGAAATGGACCTGCTGTTGCAGGCCAAACTGCTCAAGCTATTGGAAGATCGCACTATTCGCCGGGTCGGCTCGGTGAAGGAACGCAAGGTCAACCTGCGTGTGATCAGCGCCACCAATTGCAACCTTGAGCAGATGGTCCAGCAGGGCAAGTTCCGCCGCGATCTGTTTTTCCGTTTGCGGATCATCTCGATCAAGGTGCCGCGCCTGTACGCCCGTGGCGAAGACATCCTGCTGCTGGCCCGGCACTTCCTCGCCAGCCACGGCAAGCGCTATGGCAAACCGAACCTGCATTTCAGCGATCAGGCCGAAGAGCTGCTGCTCAGCTACACCTGGCCGGGCAACGTGCGCGAACTGCGCAACATGCTCGAACAGACCGTGCTGCTGGCGCCGAGCGACACCATCGCCGCGCATCAACTGAACGTGTGCATGAGCCTGTGCGATGAGCTGCCACCGCAGCATCAGCACGAGGTGCCGCACACGCACTTCGAACCGCGCCCGGCGAGCAACACCGAATCGATGAACCTGCCGGAGGTCGAGCGCGACATGGTGCGCAAGATGCTCGACAAGACCGACTGGAACGTCACCAAATCGGCGCGCCTGCTGGGCCTGAGCCGCGACATGCTGCGCTACCGCATCGAAAAGCTCGGCCTGGCCCGTCCGGACAAGCGTCAGTGGTAGACCGCGTTGCTGCGCGGACTCGGTGTGCCGAGGCATTCCAGCACGCACGTCGGATCCAGCACTTCGTCGTTGACGTAGATGCCGCGTTCGGCATCGTAGGTGCGGATAAACACCCGCACCGTCGCATCGGCCACAGTGGGCAGTTGCGAGTCATGGAACACGTGGCGATCCGGGATGACGATGAAATCCTGCGGCGCCGTGTCATCGAACGGCCGGGGCGGCTGAGCGGACAGCGACGGCGGAGCAGGGTGGGCAAAAGGCTGGTCCGCCCCGTAGTAGTTGAAGTTGCTGTCCAGCGCCTGCGCCTGGGCGGCGGCGAGCAGACAGGCGGACAACAGCAGTCGATTGAACATTCCCATGGCAGCACCTGTGGAAGCGGATTTCCCCAAGGCTATTAACTATAGCTGCCCGCGGTGCAGGCGTTGGTGCAGGCGCTGGTGCAAGTTTGTCGGCTTACAAGTTCGCAACAACCTGTAACGCGAGGCTGAACTAGACTCGGGCCCGCTCAATTGTGAGCATCGCCCGGAGTGCGCCATGGAAGTGCCAAACAATAAAAACGCCGTCGAGAGCAATCGTCAGGCGTGGAACGATTCCGCCCGTCATCACCAGGATTCGCCCGACTGGCAGGCCTTGCTGACCGAAGTCACGCAGGCTGACTTTTCCTGCCTCGACGACACCCTTCGCGGCTTGCTCGAGCAGGTCGGTGTCGATGGCAAAGACGTCGTGCAGCTGTGTTGCAACAATGGCCGCGAAAGCCTGTCACTGTTCGCCCTTGGCGCACGGAGCGTGGTCGGTATCGATCAATCGAGCGCGTTTCTCGAACAGGCCCGCGAACTGAACAAGCGTTCGCCGCACAATGCCGAGTTCATCGAAGCCGATATTCATCATTTGCCCGAATCGCTGCGCGCCCGTTTTGACGTCGCACTGATCACCATCGGCGTCTTTGGCTGGATGCCCGACATCGGCGAGTTCTTTCGTCACGTCGCCTCGACCCTGAAACCGGGCGGACAACTGGTGATCTACGAAACCCACCCGTTCCTGGAAATGGTCGACCCCGAGACCGAGGACCCGTTTCGCCTCGCCACCTCGTACTTCCGCGAAGAACCGTTCGTGCTTGAAAAACCGATCGTCTACGTCGGCAAGGTCGAACAGCAAGCGGCCAAGTCCTACTGGTTCGTGCACACCCTCGGCGCAATCTTCACCGCCGCCATCGAGGCCGGCCTGAACATCACGCACTTCAAGGAATACCCGCACTCGAACCGGGAAGAAGTGTATGACCAGTACCAGAACCGCGAGGCGCAGATGCCGATGTGTTTTACGTGGGTGGGGGTGAAACGCTGAGACAGGTACAAGAGGGGGAGGCGAGAGGCGCTGTCTCTTTTTCGGTGAGTCGGATACGGGCTTGCGTCACGTATCCGATTGCTCGAAACAACTCTTCATCGTCACCTTCTGCCAGTACCTGAGAGAGGTACTCACGGATGGTATTCAGATCAACCAGCAGTGCCGTCATTTCAAAATCGGATGTGTTTTGTTCCATCGGTTTGTCTCTGCGTTTCTGCATGAATGTATTAATTCACATGATTGCGATCAGCCAGATGGTGCCGAAACTGAATGACGGGGATTCCTGTACGAGAGTAGGAAGATTCTGCGGCGCCGTCCCGGCCGCCGCAGGATAAATCCGTCAAGCCTGCGCAGCCGCCGTCACCACCGGCCGTCCCGGCTTGCGCAGCGGATCGAGGCGTGAGCCCTCATAGCGCGTTTCGCGGAAGAAGCGCCATTTGCCGAACAGGCAATAGACGTGCATGACGCGGCCCTGTTCGTGGTAGCCCATGCGGATGTGCAGTTTCAGCGCCGGGATGTTGTGGGTTTCGCAGACGTCCACCACCTTGTTGCAACCCTGGGCGGCCATGGCTTCCCAGAGGGCGACCTGGACGTCCACCGACAGGCTGCTGCCGAAGTAGGCGCGAATCATTTCGCCGCCGAATTCGAAGAACTCGCCGGGTTTGACCGGGAAGGTGCAGCCGTAATAGTGGCGGTCGTGGTAGTCGCGAATACTGCCCCAGATGAACCCGACCGCATGGCCGTCGGCGTCCAGGTACATGTGCCCGGTATGGCCCTCGTTGGCCAGCTCGGCCATGGTTTCCACGCGGTCACCGAAGTGCTTGGCGAACGCGCCGGCGTTCTCGGCGGTGATGTCGACTTTGCGCAGGCCGTCGTAGGGGCGCAGCTTGTGCGGCGGTACCGGGCTGACCAGGTCGCGCTCCATCCACAACAGTTCCCAATGGAAGAACACGTAGCGTTTCCACAACGTGCCGAAGGTGCGGCCCAGGCCTTTTTGCTTGATACGTTCGCGCAGCTTTTCAATGACGCTCATGATGCCCTCCGTGGCCGAAGCCCGGGTGTTGTGGATGACGCTTTTGTGGGTATAGATCACCCCTGCAAGTCCATGTCAAAGCGCCAGCTTTGAATGTATTGCAAGTTGTGTAACGGTTCAGAGTGCCGCAGCACCGCGTAGAAAATCCTTGTTCAGATCGGCATAGGAAACCCGTGGGACGCCCGCCAGCCGCTGCTCTAGCACGCGGCTCAGGGACTCTCCCGGTTGCAGATACGCGTCGCCGAAATCCGCACCGAGCTGGTTCGGATGGGCGACGATTTCCAGCACGCCGTCGGTCGGCGCAGCAGCGTTGCGCAGGTCCACCGGGGTGCAGACGTAATCGGCCGTGACCCCGGCCAATCCCTGCAATCGGCGGTTGAGCAAACCCTTGAACACGCGTTTGGGCAGGCTGAGGTTTTGCCCCAGGTTACGTGCCAGCCGCACCGGCACACCTTGATGGGCGGCGAAGCGCGCGACGATCTCGCCGATCGGCCAGATATTGTGCACGTGCTGATGCGAATCGAGGTGGCTGGGACGCACGCCGTGATCGACGCAGCGCTGCCACTGCGCCTGCAATTCTTCCTGCACCGCCTCGCGATCTTCCCGGCCCAGCCACAGGCTGTGGCGAGGCAGGCTGAGGTCGAACACGCCGTGGCTGTCGCAGAAGGTGCGACGTTCGAGAATGGCCCGGCTCAAGGGCCGGCCGTAGGTCAGGTTGAAGTGCAGGCCGATCCGGCCTTCCAGCAGCGGCAGCCGGGCCATGGCGCAGGCCGCTTCGAACGCCGGCATGTTGGCCATGGCGGTGGCAGAACTGATGAGCCCGGCCTGGAACGCACCGAGGATCACCGCGTTTTCGTTCGGGCTCAGGCCGAAATCGTCAGCGTTGACTATGACTTGGCGAGGCATGTTCGCCCTCCTTGGTGGGGTTGATCACAGGTGTCGCAATGGCTGCCGCTTTGGCCGCCGCACGCTTTGCCCGCCATTGTTGCAATCCAGGCTTGAGCCGGTGCCAGACGCGCAGCCCGAGCCCCAGCAACAGGCCGCTGGGGCGCCACGAGTAGAAGCTCCAGCGCCAGTGCTCCAGTTGCCCGGTCATGCGTTCGTGCAGTTGATGGCTGGAGTTTTCCAGGCTGACCCGGGAGGCATCGATCCAGCGCCAGTTATCGTCCAGCCCCCAGCGAATCCATTCCTCCAGCAACACCCGGCCGCTGCCCAGGTCGGCGTACTGCGGCAGGAAGGCGAGGTTGTAATCGTAGAGCCGGCCCTGCTCGAACAGGCCGAGTCGATAGCTGATGCAACGTCCGTCCAGCTCCAGCATCACCACGCGCACCCGGCCCGAAGCGGCGAGGGCGGTGAAGGCGTTTTCCATGCAACGGCGGCTGCGCTCGCTGGCAAAGATCCCGACGCCTTCGTCGCCTTTCCAGCTCACTGCTTCGACTTCGCTGATGGCCTGCAACAACGGGCCCATGCTGGTCGCATCGGGAATGATCCGCCGGACTTCGGCGCCGCACGCGGCAATCCGTTTGCGCGCCCGGCGCAGTTTGTAGCGCGGGTCGCCCGAGACTTCCTGGCGGTCAGCGTCGCTGATCAGGTGCACCGGCACCCGACAGCTCAAGCGACGTTCGCCGGTGGAGCTGTGGGCCATCCATTCGGTGAGCACGCTTTCGTCGCCGACCGGCTCGGCGATTTCGTTGAGTTGCAGCAGGGCGTGGGGCACTCGCTGGCGAATCAGCCTCAGGGCCTGACGCATATCGTCGGCATTCAGCAGTGATAGCAACGCCAGGCGATCGGCCAGCGGATAACCGAGGTGATGCACCACCCGAAACGGCAAACCGAAAAACCGCTCACGGCTCGCCACCAGTGGCAGGCACAGGCGCAATTCGTCTGCTTCCCAACCCAGCAATACATGCAGCCGCTCGTGCGCATCGAGCGCCTGCTCTGCCGCACACAGCCAGTCGAGGCTGTTGAACGGCGTGTGATCCGTCACCCGCAGGCGCAGCGCTTCATAGGCCGCCGCCGGGAAGTCAGGTGCGCACAACGAGGTGCGCCATTCGAATTGCGCCATAGGCTCAGGTCGCCGTTGCTGTGACAGGTGGACGGGAAGGTTTGCGCAGCGCGTCCAGGCGCGAACCGCTGTAGCGGGTTTCGCGGTAGAAGCGCCAGCGACCGAACAACTCATACACATTCATGATCCGGCCCTGTTCGGTATAGCCCATGCGCAAGTGCAGCTTGAGCGCCGGGATGTTGTGGAACTCGCAGACGTCCACGACCTTGTCGCAGCCCTGGGCGGCCATGGCTTTCCACAGTTCCAGTTGCAGATCCACCGACAGTTCGGTGCCCCAGTACGAGCGGGTCAACTCGCCGCCGAACTCGAAGAACTCGCCGGGTTTCACCGGGAACATGCAGCCGTAATAGTGGCGGTCGAAGTAGTCCCGGGCGCTGCCCCAGATGAAGGCCACCGCATGACCCTGGTCGTCCAGGTGCATGTGCCCGGTGTGATTTTCCCGAGCCAGTTCCGCCATGGTGCCGACGCGGTCACCGAAGTGGCGGGCGAAGGCGCTGACGTTGTCCGGGGTGATCTTCACCACCCGCAGCGGCGGGTAGGGTTTGAGGCTGTGAGGTGGCACCGGACTGACCAGATCGCGCTCCATCCACAGCAGTTCCTGGTGAGAAAAAATGCAGTGCTTCCAGATCTTTTTCACGGTGGCAGTGAGTCCTTTCTGCCGTAGGTTTTCAGTCAGTTTGCGCAGCATGTTCATGGTCGTTGCTCCTGATGACGAGTCATCGCGCGGCCAGAGGCCAGCGCGGCCGGACATCAACAGGGCGGTCATGAGGCTCTCCAGCTCAGGGCAAACAGGGTCTGTCCCGGCAGCTCGAAGCGCACGCGACCGTCCTGACAGCGAAACGGCGCGTCGCGGCTGCGGTTGTCGGCGCCGAAGTAGCGCAGCGCGCCGTTGTTCAATGGGCACTTGGCGCCCGCCAGATCGACACGCTGCAAACGCGTACCTTTGTTCACGCCGAGCAGCCCGCGCTGATCGTCGCCGGCCATCGCCAGCACATCGACTTCGAACGCATCGTTCTCCAGCCACAGCACGTTGTGCAGCCAGTGCTGCTGGATGAACTGCTGGGCCAGGCCCACCGGTTTCAACTCGAAGCGGTCATCGCCCAGCACCCGCAACATGCCTTTGGGGTATTGCGGTTCATCGGCGGCCTGGAACCAGTTGAGCATCGTCAGCAAGCCGTCCTGGGAGGCGTTGATCACCACCGAGGCCCACCACAGCGAAGTGAAATGGGTTTCCTGATCATAGGGGCTCAGGCTCGAGCCGCTGGACAGGTTGGTCTGGTCCAGCAACAAGGCCTTGCGCGGCTGACCCTTGGCATCGAGGCCGACCAGATCCGCCGCGCGGCGCACGCTGTCGCGGTACACGCGGGTGGCGAGCAGGTCGCGAATCATCCACTCGTGCCAGGCCAGCGCATCGACCTGATCGGCGGATTCGCTCAGCAGGCGTCGCGCCCAGTCGATGCCACGCTTGTTCGCCGCGTTGTCGGCGAACGGCCCGTTGACCAATCGCGAACTGGCCGGCATTGCGATGCGCACGCCGGCCTTGGCATTCGCCGGATCGCTGCGCACTTGCCGGGCCATGCTGGTGAAGATCGAACGGTATTGCTCGTAACTCGAATAATTCAGGTTGGGCTCATCGGCGAACCCGATGTAGTGCGTGCCTTTGCCGCCGAGTGCACGGGTGCCTGCGAGCCAGGCGTCGAGGCCGCTGTTGCTTTGCACGTCGGCGCGCAGATCGGCCTGACGCTGGCTGCCGGCGAGCAAGGTGATGTCCTGACGAATGCCGAAGCGATCCTGATAGACCTGGCGAAACGCATCTTCGAAGTGCGGCTTCTTTGCCGTCACGTCGACGAAACTGTAGTAACTGGCAGCCGTCGGTTTCAGCGCGTCGAGCACCGGATGGCTGGCGGGCGGCGGCATCACGTAGGGCAGGGCGATGCCAAGATCCGGGGTGCGGCCGAGGACTTTGTCGTGCAGGGTCAGGCGCGTCTGGCCGTCGTCTTCGCGCAGCGGTTTGAGCTGTTGCGGGGTCTGTGCGAACAGATTGGCCGTGCCGTCGAGCCAGAACGCCGCTTTGCCGCTGCCTTGCAGACGCAGGCGCCAGACCTGTTCGCGTTCGCTGACCGGCAACGCCACCTGATCGAACTGCCAATAGGCGCGATAGGGTTTCAGCGCCAATGTCAGGGGCTGCCCGTCACCAACCCGTTGCGCTTGCAGGGCGCTGACCCCGCCGTGGAACTTGCCCGCCAATATCGCGTGCTCACCGGCGGCGACTTTGAAATACAGCTCATCACCGTTACGGGTTTCTGCACTGAAATGCACCTTGGCCGGAGCGAACAGCGCCACGGTGTTTTCGTCGTGCTCGATCCGATAACTGCGGAAGCTGTAGCCGGGGATTTCCAGCTGATAACTCGCGGCCCCCGGCGCCAATGGCCAGCTCTGACTGCCACGGGTTTCACTGGCCTTGATGAAGCGCTCGCCCTGCAGTTGGCCCCGGCCGTCGAGCAGGTAAATGTGCTCTTCGTTGGCCTCCGCCTGCCACGCCGGCGCCCAGCGCACGGTCACCGTGTCGGGGCGATCGGCTTGCAGGTACAGGCTGCCGTCGCGAATGTCGCCCCAGCGCATCGACGCCGCGAAGGCGTCCAGCGACAGGCCGAGACCGAGCAGCAGGGCCAGGCCTTTCATGCTGACTTCCGTTGTAAAAAACGACGCTGCAACATCAGCCACATCGGCGTGAGGTCGCTGGGCAGAATGATCAGGGTTTGCCAGAACGCCACGCCGCTCAACCGGCAGTACAGCACCAGCATCGCCACGGTCACCGCCAGATAGGCAATCGACGAAGCAGCCGCCGCGCCGACGATGCCGTAGGCCGGAATCAGCAGCAGGTTCAGCGCAAGATTGAGCAGGGCGCCGATCCCCATCAGCAGCGACACCGTGCCGGGACGATTCTTGCCGATCAGGTCCAGGCGCAGGATGCTCGCGTAGCACAGGCCCAGCAGCCCCGGCAGCAAGGCCAGTAGCGCCGGATACGCCGGCTGGTAGGCGACGCCGAACAGGGTGACGATCAGCCATTCGCCGATCACGGCCATGGTCAGGCAGGCGCCGAGCATCACCGTGGCGGTCAGGCGCAGGGCCAGCGGGGTGACCTTGTCCATGCCTTCGTCCTGTTGCAGCAGGCGTTTCATCAGCGGCGTGGTCACCGCTTCCGGAACGATCAGCAGCAGCTCGGCGGCGGCGCTGGCCATCGCGTAATGCCCCAGGGCGGTGCTGCCGAGCAGGGCGCCAATGAACAGGTAATCGGAACGCAGGATCACCTGCTGGAACAGCAGATCCGGATGGCTGCGCGCACTGAAGCGCAGCAGTTCGTTCTGGCTGGCGCGATCCCATTGCAGCTGCAACGGCTGCGCGCGTTTGAGCCACAGCCAGCCGACCAGCACCACCAGACTGATGCCGGCCAGCCAACTGATCAGCGCGGCTTCGAGGGCCGCTTCTTTCCACATCCAGAACAGCGCGAGAAACAGCAGCAGCGGCGCCAGGGATTCCACCAGCCGCAAGGCATTGAAAGCGACCACACCGCCGGACGCATTGTGCAAGGTCAGCAGACCGCTTTTGAGCACGGTCAACGGCACCGCCAGCAGCAACAGCCACGCCAGCAGCCCGAGTTGCATCGTCACATCCAGTTCACTGCCGAACTCGCGCACCAGTGCCACAACCAACAAGGTCAGCAGACCCGCCAACAAGCAGCCGAACACCAGCACTTGCGCGAGCAACAAACCCATCGGCCGTTGCTTGGCCGCTTGATAGCCAACAGCGGAGTTCAAACCGCCGCTGGTGGCCGCGCTGATCAGGTCCGGCAAAGTGCTGAGCAGGGCGAACAGCCCGCGCTCACTGGGCCCGAGAATTCGCGCCAGCAGCACATTCCTCAGCAGGCGCAGGGCGATCATCGCCAGTTTGGTGCCCATGCTCAGCGCCAGATGCTTGAGGTAACTGCCTCGACTCATGGCCGCGCCCCGCGATAGATCCGCCACGACAGCAGCTCCGGATTGCGCGCGGTGCGCTGGCTGACACCGAAACGTGGCAGGTTCAGCGGATCACCGGTGCCGCGATAGATGCCGCTGCCAGTGCCGAGCGCGAAGGGGTAATCGTGATGGGCGATCTGTTCGCGCACCCGCTCGTCGTTGTCGCCGTTGGGGTAGCAATACACCGGCAGCGGCCTGTTGCAGCCGTTGAGCATGGCATCGCGACTGCGGCTGATTTCTTCGCCCAGGCGCACATCGTCAAGGCCGGTGAGGATGGCGTGACTGGCGCCGTGGGGGCCGAACCGCACCAGGCCGGAAGACTCCATTGCCCGCACCTGATGCCAGTCGAGTGCCTGAGGCTGCGACTCTTGCGGGCATTCGTCGGTCAGGCGTTCGAGCATCATCGGGTCAAGCGCTTTGAGCCCTTGCAGGTAATGCAGCAGGGTCAGACTGCGCCGGTCCACGTCGATGTCGTCCAGTAGCACCGGCACGGGATGATGGATCGATTGCAAATATTCGATCAGGTGCATGCGCGGTTTTTCGCCATGGCTGCCCCACAGGGTTTCGCCGATGCTTTCCCACCAGAAGCGCTGACGGCTGCCGATGAAATCGGTGGAGAGAAAAATGCTCGCCGGCACCTGATGTTTCTGCAGCAGCGGAAAGGCGTTGGCGGCGTTGTCGCGCCAGCCGTCGTCGAAGGTCAGCGCCACTCGCGGGCGCTCGGTGCGCAAGGCGTTGGGCTGCAGGATTTCCATCAGCGGCACGCAATCGAAATGCTTGCGCAGCCACACCAGCAAGTGTTCGAAGGCCTTGGGCCCGACGCACAGTTCGTTGCGGTGCGGCAGGTCGGCGGCGCGGTCGTTGGCCAGCACCCGGTGCAACATCAGGATCACGCCGGCGCCGTGTAACTGGTTTCGTCCCACGGACGAGTTGAGATAGAGCCAGCCGCTGGTGCGTTTAATCAGTTGTTTGATCGCCATGGCTCTGTCCCTCTCAACGGTTTTGGTCAGGGTTCCACTGGGCGTAACGCTGGCCGCGCAGGAACTGCCACAGGCCGATGCTCATGCCCGCCAGTGTCACCAGCAGGAATGCCGCAAGGCGGAACGGTTTGGGTAAGCGGTGTTGCGAATCCAGCAGGCCGGCAATCGCGATGGCGTAGCCGACCAGTTGCGCGATCAGGCAGAGGCGATAGAAACCGTGTTCTTCCCACAGCCAGAAATTGCTCAGCAGCAGCGGCAGCAACAGGATTGGCGCCAAGCGGCGGATCAACTTGTGGCTGATCAACGCAATCGAATACAGCCCATGCTTGAACGGATTGAGCAGTTCGCTGCGTTGCGCCAGGCTTTGCAGGCCGCCGACGGTGACCCGCTGGCGACGGCGAAATTGCTTGTCGGCCTCGTCCACGCCGTGGTCGATCACTTGCGCTTCGGGCACGTAGACGATGCGTTTGAATTTCACTGGCGCGCAGGTGCTGATGAAGAAGTCGTCGTTGACCTCGGCCGGCACGTTCTCGAACAGTTCGCGGCGCAGGGCAAGCAGGGCGCCGTCGGCGGAGACCATGCAACCGGTGCGATTTTCGACCCGACGCAACCAGCCTTCGTAGTGCCGATAAAGGCTGTCGCCGATGCTCAAACCGCCGCCGGTGACCGGGATCACCATGTGCCCGGCGCAGGCGCCGACCTGTGGATCGCTCAGGGGGGCCAGCAGGTAGCCGAGGGTTTCCCGCGACCATTGGTTGTCGGCGTCGGTAAACACCAGAATGTCGCCCGTGGCCAGCGCCGTACCTGCGTTCAGCGTGGCGGCCTTGCCCTGGCGGGGCAGGTCGAGCACGGTGATGCGCGGGTCGTCGACCTTGTGCGCACAGGCCACGGTGTCGTCGGTGGAACCGTCGCTGGCCAGGATGATTTGCAGGGTCGCCGGCTGATAATCCTGGGACAGCAGCGAGCGCAGCTTGTGCTCGATGTGCCGCGCTTCGTTGTGAGCGGCGATGACGATGCTGATGTTCAGCGGCGGTGCCGGGCTGTGGCGCCACGCCGGGAACAGCGGCGCCAGCAGCGTCAGTAGCAGCGGGTAGCCGACATAGGCGTACGCCGGCAGCAGCAGGCACATCCAGAAAATGAATTCAGCCACGGGCAGGCCTCCTGGCGTTCCAATGACACAGACTGAGAATGAACGCGGCCCCCGCCAGGTGCAGGCGCACCCAGTGCAGGCCCCACAGTTGCAGGGTCAGGCAGACGTTGTGGTGCTTGGCGCTCTGACGCACGCTGAGCACCAGCCCCGGCACCAGCGTCAACATCACCATGATCGCGGCGTGATGGGGAAAACCGTCGAGCAGGGCGGAAATCGCCAGGAAATCGAGAATCCAGACGAAGATCGACAACATTGGAAATCGCAGCAGCCGCAGGCTGAAACCGTGGCTGCGCAGCAATTGCAGATGACTGCCCTGGCGCCACAGTTCCTTGCCCATCCACTCGCGCCAGTTCATTTCGTAGCCCCAGTGCAGGGCCACGCTTTCATTGATCGAGAGCAGCCGCGCGCCGTGTTCTCTCAGGCGCAAGGTGAACTCCTTGTCCTCGCCGGTGCGCAGGGTTTCGTTGAAACCGCCGACCTTGTCGAACCAGCGCTTGCGCATCAGCAGGTTGGCACTGGGCAGCCAGTCGACGACATGGCTGGTATGGGTGGTCGGGCGTAAGGTGCGGCGTTGCCACGCGGTGGCGTACCACGGCGCGGCGGCGGGGGTGTGCAGGTCGAGGCCGAATATATCGGCCTGACCTTCGGCTTCGAGGGCGAACAGTTGGGTGAGCCAGTCTTCGGGCATTTCGATGTCGGCGTCGATGAATGCCAGCCATTCCCCGGTGGCGATCGCCGTGCCGCGGTTGCGCAGGGCGCCGATCAGCAGGCCGGGCATCACCAGCACCTGGGCGCCGAACTGCCGGGCGATCTGCGGACCTTCGTCACTCGAACCGTTGTCGACCACGATCAGCTCACATTCGACATCCGCCGCATGCGCCGCTTTTTGCGCGGCCAGCAGGGTGCGGCCAATGTGCCGGGCCTCGTTGTACATCGGGATGACGATACTGATCCGGCTCATGCTTTGGCCTCCGTCATCGGTGCCTGCTCGGCTTTGAGGCGCAGAACGCTGGTCAGCGCGAGCATGATCCACAGGTATTTCTGGTTCGGTGCGCTGAGGAACATCAGGAACAGCGTCAGCGACAGAAAGCTCACCCCGAGGTGGGTCATCAGATCCGCCTGCTGCCAGTTGCGGCGCAGCATCCATTCCTTGCGTGCCCGCGCCAGGTTGTACAGGCCCAGCCCGAGCATGCCGACGAACATCAGGCCGGCGGGAACCCCCAGTTCGCTGAAGATTTCCAGGTAAGTGTTGTGCGCCCGGCGGTACAGGTCGCCGATCTTGCGGTTGGCGGAAAACGCCTTGGCGTAGCCGGTGGTGGCGTAGTGCAGCGGGAAGGTGCCGGGGCCGGAACCGAGCAGCGGGTTCTCGCGGATCATCTGGCTGCCGACCACGATGTACGAGGCGCGGCGGCCGAGGGATTCGTCGTTGTGCCCCTTGGCCCCGGCGCTCAATACGCTGAGCGACTGGATACGGGCGATGTAACCGGCAGGCATCGCGTAGATCGCCAGTGGAATCACGATCGCTGCGCCGAGCATGGCGAAGCCGAGATGACGCGGACGAATCCGCGCCAGTTGCGCGCGGTAGTGCCAGCAACCGATCACCAGACTCAAGGCCAGCACCACCAGCCCGGAGCGCGATTCGGTCTTGGTCATGCCACCGAGCAACAGCAGGCAGCAACCACCCCAGAACAGCCGATGCAACAGGTTCGGGCTGCGGATCACCAGTAGTAGCCCCAGCGGAATGGCGAAGGCGATCAGCAGGGCGAAAGCGTTGGGGTCTTCGAGCAGGCCGGCGGCGCGGCCCTGATCCTGGAATTTGGTGGAGAACATGGCCATGGCGCAGGTCGTGCTGACGGCCAGGGTCACCAGCCGGGCGAACAGGTCGAGGTTCAGCTCGCGGCCGATCAGCAGGGTGATGACAAACAGAATCAGGCCGACGCTGATTTCCCGCAGGTGACCCAGCGACATGCCCATGTCATCGGTGTTCAGCAGGCTCAGAAAGTACAGGGTCATGAAGGCGATCAGAAAGCGCCAGATATTGCTGCGCAGGCGATCCGAGGGAATCTGGTGCATCGCCAGTTGCAGCATCAGGATCACCGCCAGCGAAGCGCCGATCAGTTTGCTGCCGGACAACGAGCTGTCCTTGAAGAAGCCCTCGAACGGCACCAGCGCGGCAATGCCGAGCAGGCCCCAGGTCGGTTTGCGGTACAACACCGCGAACCCCACCAGACCGAGCACTGCGCCCGGCGCGAGGTAGGGCCAGGGACTGGCCAGCAGAGCGATGCAGGCCAGACCCAGCAGACTGACGATCGAGAGCGGGAAAATCATGCGCGTGCCTCCCGTGCCGTGCGGATGTACAGCTGCGACCAGCGTTCGGCCAGGGCCTTGAGGTCGTAGCGGTCCTGTTGCGTGCGTTTTGCGTTGTCGCGCAGTTGCCGCGCCAAGCCAGGCTCGGACAGCAACGTGTCGAGCTGGCGGGCGAGGGCGGCGCTGTCGGTCGGGGCCGCGAGCAAGCCGTTGTGGCGGTGCTCCAGCACATCGGGAATTCCGCCGACGCCGAATGCCACCACCGGCACCCCGGCCTGCATCGCTTCCAGCAGAATCATCGGTGTGCCTTCGGTGCGCGAGCTGATCACCAGCGCATCAAGTTGCTGCCACCAGTGACGCATGTCGGTCTGATAACCCGGCAAGCGGATGCGCTGCTGCAAACCGGCGGCGTCGATCCGTGCCTGCAAGTCTTCGCGTTCCGGGCCGTCGCCGAGCATTACCGCGTCGAGTTGCGGGTGCTGGTGACACAGCGGGATCAGCGCGTCGAGAAACAGATCCGGGCCTTTCTCACTGCTCAAGCGCCCGACGTATCCGGCGAGCCAGCGTTGTCTTGGCGCATCGGAAAGCAGGGCGGCTGCGGCCGGCAATCCGTTGGGAATCACCTGCAATTTCTCCGCACGCACGCTGGCCTGACGGTGCAACACCGCGATGCTTTCGGCGACACACACCACCCGATCCACCGACGCCGTGCGGCACAGTTGCAGGCTCAGCCAGGTGTAGAACTTCTGCTTGCGGCTGCGCGGGGTGAAGCCGTGTTGAGTGATCACCAGCGGCAGGCGCAACAGCGTGGCGCCGACCCAGCCGAACAACAGGCCTTTGAAATTGTGGGTGTTGATCAACGGCCGTTCACCGCGCCGCTGACGCAAGTGCCGCAACAGGGCAGCAAGCCCTGCGCAGCCTTGTGCATCGACGCCGGCCTCGCGAAAGCGCGCGATCAGTTCCGGCGGCGCGTCGAGGAACAGCACCTGGTGCTGCCCCGGCGTCGCCAGGCAATGATCGAGCAACATCCGCTCGGCCCCGTAGAACCCGCCGCTGCTGAGCAAATGCATGATCGGCAGCGCGGCGTTCTGGGTAGAGGGCGTGTTCAATTGCGCACCCAGTGCAGGAAGCTCGGTACGGTCCAGTTCTTGTGCGGATTGCTCGGCAGCGCGTTCTGGTCGTTGATCACCAGCAGCACCGGCAGGCCCAGCTCGTGGCTGATTTGCGCCGGATGTTTGAAGCGGTGGTCGAAGAACTCACGCACATAGACCAGTGCAATCGCCAGCAACAGACCGGTGAACAGCCCGAACGGAATGATCAGCATCGGTTTGGGGAACGCCGCTTCGGTCGGCTCGAACGGCGGGCTCAAGACCCGGGCGTTGGACAAGTCGTCGTTCAGCGAGCGGGTGGTGCTGCTTTCGGCAAAACGCTGGGCATAAGTCGAGAACGCGGCGTGCATGGCGTCGATCTCGGTGTCCATCTGCCGCAGCTTGCTCTGGGTTTGCTGCAGCTCGTGGATGCGGTTCTTGAACTCGGCGATGCGCGCGGTTTTCTGATCGATCACCTGTTTCACCACGGCCAGGTCGTTGGTGCGTTCCTGGATGCGGTTGCTGACCACTTTGAGGAATTGCTGGCGGGTGCGGGCAATCTGCTCGCGGGTCAGCAGCATCGGCTCGCTGCCGGGCTGGAACACCGCCAGATCGTTCATGTAGCGGCTGACCTGAGTGGTCAGTTGCTCGCCGAGCTGTTTGATTTCCCGGTCCTCGAACGCCACGTTGTCCACGGTGGTGGTGAAGGTGTAGGGGAAGGTGTAGTCATTGAGTTTGTTGTTGCTGGCGGCGGCCAGGCTGGTTTTCAGGTACTCCAGCCAGCGTTGGCTTTGCAGCAGACGATCCTGGTACAGGTTCAATGCCTGTTCTTCGGTGTTGATCGCGTTCAGGCGGAAGGTGATTTCCTCCTTCGGATCCGACGAGCCGACACTTTCCAGCAGTGCCTGACGGTTGCCTTCCAGGCCATCGAGGCGCACTTGATAAAGCTGCTTCTTGGACTCGTAGAACGATTGCGGCAGGTCGATCGATTGCAGCGCCTGACGGCTCACCAGATAGTTCTGCAACAGGGCGGCGACGAAAGTCGTGCCTTGATGCGGATCGGGGAAGCTGTAGACGATCGAGATCACGTTGGAGCCGGGCAGGGTCTCGATTTTCAGGCTGTCGATGGCTTGCTGGGTCAGTGCATCGAGCGCGGTGTCGCGCACCGGATCGGTCTCAAGCCCCAAAGCATTGCGCACGGGGTTGATCACGTACTGGCGCAGCGGCGAGCTGATGTAGCGCTTGAACGGCTCGCTCACCAGCTTGTTGAACATGCCGGGTGACGGGGTGTATTCGCCCTTGTCGCGCAGTTCGCTGATGGTCTGACGGATCAGTGCCGGCGAGCGCAGGATATTGCTCTCGGTTTCCATGTCCGCCAGCGACGGCGGGATGAAGGTGGCGTTGTCCACGGTGAGCGATGTGGTGGCGTCGCCCTGTGAAAGTTTTTTCGACTGCACGATCACCTGAGCGGTGATATCGAAGCTCTGTTTGAGCAACAGTGGCAGCACCAGCGCGATCACTGCAAAGATCAGGAAGACCCGTTTCACCAGTTGCTTGTTGGCGAAGAAGATCCTGAAGAACTCATGCAGGTAGTTTTCCTTTGGATTCATGTCGGTCACCTGAGAGTCAGTTGCTGTCACTGTCTTTGTTGTCGACGCGGTAGCCGAAGCTGAAGCCCACGCCCTGGAACAGCACCACGTCGGCCAGTTGCCGGGCGAGTTCGCCGGCGCTGGCCAGTTTGGTTTTCGGCACGTACAGCATGTCGTCCGGTTGCAGGTAGGCGATTTGCGGCGCCTCGCCCGACAACGCTTTTTCGACGTCGTAACGCACGGCCTGCACCTGATTGCCGTTGCGCCGCATGATCACCACCGAATCGAGCCGCGCCTTGACGTTGGTGCCGCGCGCCAGGGTCAGCGCCTCAAGCACCGACACCGGCCGGCGGATCGGGTAGGAACCCGGCTGGCCGACTTCGCCCAGCACGTAGATCTCGTTGCCGGCGGTGGACTTGAGCAGCACGTCCACGGTCATCCGGCCCGGCAGTTGTGCGTACTTCTTGTTGAGGAAGGTTTCGAGCTGGTTGACGGTCATGCCTTGCAGCGGCACCGCGCCGATTTCCGGGAAGCTCGCGTAGCCGTCGGTGCCGACGGTGATCTCGCGGCTCATGCCGGTGGCCGGGTGGTTGAGGGCGCTTTTCAGGTTCTGCTCGTTGGTCAGCGGGCTGATGATCTGCACCGTCAACTGATTGCGGTTGGGCTGGAACAGCTGTTTGCGCTGGTAGGCGCGCTGGATTTCCTGGCGCGCTTCTTCGCTGGTCAGCCCGGCGATTTTCACCGAGGTGTTGGCGCCCGGCAGTTCGATGGTGCCGTCCGGCAGCACCAACTGGTTGCCGTTGAGCTGGCTGGCGGCGGTGAAGTTCAGGCCGATCTGGTCACCCGACTGCACGCGGTAAGCGTCCGAGCCGCTGGTGCTGATGTGGAAGATCACGTCCAGCACATCCTGCGGGCGCAGGGTCTGCTCGATCTTCGGCATGTCGGTGGCCTGGGCGTTGGCCGGGGTGGCGGTGAGAATGTTCACCGGCATGTTCTGGGTTTCGGAGGTGCTCGAGCAGCCTGCAAGCGGCAGCATCAGCAGCACAAGAATCCTGGCGTTCATGGCGTCATCCTTTGCGGTTGCTTACAGGTTTTTGTAGAGCCATTTGGGCATGTAGTACTTGCGCCGGTTGAACACGCTGCCGACCACTTTTGCCCCGGCCTGGGTCAACCGCTGCACCGCCGCTTGCGCGACTTCCCAGCGAGTGTCTTCGGCGCGTACCACGAACACCACGCCGTCGACCTGAGTACTGATGACCAGCGTGTCGGCGGCCGAATACACCGCGTCGCCGTCGATCACCACAAAGCGGTACTGAGCGCCCAGTTGATCGAGCAGCGGGCTCAAGCGCTCGGCGGTCAGGTGTTCCATGGTGCGGATCGGCCGGCCGTTGGGCAGCACGTGGAACGGCAAGCTCGACACTTGCACCACGCAGTCCTGCAACAGCGGCGGGGTTTCCCGGTTGAACAGCAGGTCGCGCAGGCCGCGCTCCTTGCTCAGGTTCAGTTGCTGGGTGAGGTTGCTCGCCGACTGGCTGGCATCGACGTACAGCACCTGGCCGCTGCTCATCTGCGCCAGTTGACTGGCCAGCGCCAGGGCGCTGGTGGTGGTGCCGGCGCCGGGGTTGGCGGCGGTCAGGAACAGGATCCGCAGATCCAGGTCCAGCACGGTCGAGGTCAGATTCGACTCGCTGGGGCTGGCAATGCTCAGGCTTTTGTTGGTTGAACCGTCCATTAGCTTGCTCCGTGGCCGCTGAATACTTTGAAGGGGGTTTTCAACAGAATCTTCAGATCAAGCAGGAGGCTCTGCTCGGCGATATAGCTGAGGTCCAACTCAACGCGCTGGTCGAAGTCGATATTGCTGCGTCCGGAGATCTGCCACAGGCCGGTCATGCCGGGGTAGATCGCCAGACGGGCGAGGTGACTGTCTTTGTAGCGGTAGGCGTTGAACGAGGTCGGGCGAGGGCCGACCAGGCGCATGTCGCCGGTCACTACGTTGATCAGATTGGGCAGTTCGTCGAGGCTGGTGCGCCGCAGGAAGCCGCCGATCCCGGTGATGCGCGGGTCCTGGTCGATCTTGAAGTCGATGGCGTCGGCACCGTGCTTGTTCAGGTGGCGCAGCGACTCCTTGAGCTCTTCGGCGTTGGCGACCATGGTCCGGAACTTGTACATGCCGAACTTGCGCCCGCGATAACCGGTGCGCTTTTGCACGAACATCACCGGGCCTTTGCTGGTGAACTTGATGGCCAGCGCCAGACCGATCAGCAGTGGCGAAATCATCAGCAGGATCATCAGCGCGCCGAGGCAGGCCACCACCCGGTTGGTGCGCGACAGTTGCCACGGCCGGCCACCTTCGCGGCCGGTCATCCAGCCCTGACCCTGGCGATGGATCGCCGCGTCGAGGCGCATTCGCTGTTCCGGATCCATGCGTTTGTCCCGCACCAATTGTTGGATCGGTACACCTTTCTCATGTCCAGTCATGGAGTCCTCCGCTGATGTTCAGCCGCGTTCGGCGCGTGGGCGATAGGCAGTGGGGTAGTAATCGCGGAACCAGGCGATGAACCGCCCCAGTCCCTCATCCAGCTCTATCCGGGGCTGGAACCCGGTGGCCTGGGCCAGGTCACTGGCCTCGGCGCAGGTGTTGAGCACATCGCCCGGCTGCAGCGGCAGCAGCTCGACCACGGCTTTCTGGCCGAGGTGTTTTTCCAGCAGGGCGAGGTAGGTTTTCAGCGCCACCGGGTGCTGGCCGCCGATGTTGAACAGGCGCCACGGGGCCATGCTGCTCGCCGGATCGGGTTGTTCGCGGTCCCACTCGGGATTGGCCCGGGGCGCCCGCTCGATCAGGCGTGCGATGCTTTCGATGATGTCGTCGATGTAGGTGAAATCGCGCTGATGCTCGCCGTAGTTGAACAGCTTCAACGGCGAGCCTTCGCTGATCGCCTTGGCGAACTGGATCGGCGACATGTCCGGCCGGCCCCACGGCCCGTAGACCGTGAAAAACCGCAGCCCGGTGCAAGGAATACCGAACAGGTGGCTGTAACTGTGGGCCATCAATTCATTGGCTTTCTTGGTCGCGGCGTACAGCGACAGCGGGTGATTGACGCCGTCCTGCAGCGAGTAAGGCGTGCGCTGGTTGGCGCCATACACCGAACTCGACGAGGCGTAGATCAGGTGCTCGACCGGGTGCCGGCGGCAGCACTCCAGGATGTTGAGGAAACCGTCGAGGTTGCTGTCCAGATAAGCCCTTGGATTCTCCAGCGAATAACGCACCCCGGCCTGCGCCGCGAGGTGCACCACGACTTGCGGCCGTTCGCGAACGAACAACGCTTCCAGCGCCGAGGCGTCTGCCAGATCAATCGTGGCGAGCTGGAAATCCCCGACCTGCTCGCGCACCCAGTCCACCCGATCGTGCTTGAGCTGCGGGTCGTAGTAGCCGTTGAAGTTGTCCAGGCCGATCACCTGATGCCCGTCGCGCACCAGCCGCAGCACGCCATGAGCACCAATGAAGCCGGCCGCACCGGTGACGAGGATTTTCATGGCCGCAACCCGTCAGGCGCGATGTGGCGCAGACCGATGCCGCTGTAGTGCAGGCCGGCGGCTGCCACTTGTTCCGGGTTGTAGAGGTTGCGTCCGTCGATGATGACTTTCGAGCGCAGCTTGCTGGCCAGCAGCTCGAAATCCACCACGCGGAAATTCTTCCACTCGGTGCAGATCACCAGGGCGTCGGCGTCTTCCAGGGTGTCGTCGCGGGTGGCGCACAGGTGCAGGTCATTGCGGTAACCGTAAATGCGCCGGCACTCGGACATGGCTTCCGGATCGTAGGCCTGCACGCTGGCGCCTTCGGCCCACAGCGCATCCATCAGATAGCGGCTGGGGGCTTCGCGCATGTCATCGGTGTTCGGCTTGAACGCCAGGCCCCAGATCGCGATCGACTTGCCGGCCAGGCCTTGGGGGAATTGCGCCCTGAGTTTGCTGAACAGGATGTGCCGCTGCGCGTCGTTGACGTCGGTGACGCTGCGCAGCAGTTTCAGCGGCATGCCGTTGTGTTCGGCGGTGTGCAGCAGGGCGCGCAGGTCCTTGGGAAAGCACGAGCCACCGAAGCCGCAGCCCGGGTAGATGAAGTGATAGCCGATGCGCGGGTCGGAACCGATACCCTTGCGCACCGCTTCGATGTCGGCGCCGAGCAGTTCGGTGAGGTTGGCCAGCTCGTTCATGAAACTGATGCGGGTGGCGAGCATCGCGTTGGCCGCGTACTTGGTCAGCTCGGCGCTGCGGTTGTCCATGAACATCAGTTTTTCGTGGTTGCGGCAGAACGGCGCGTACAGCTCGCTCATCTGCTCGCGGGCCAGGTCGTCGCGGGTGCCGACGATAATCCGGTCCGGCCGCATGCAGTCGGCGAGGGCGCTGCCTTCCTTGAGAAATTCCGGGTTGGACACCACCCGCACCGCCAGGGCGCTTTTGCCGCGCCGCTGCAGTTCTTCTTCAGCGGTGTGCAGCACCTGATCCGCCGTGCCGACCGGCACCGTGGATTTGATGATCAGCGTGCGATCGTCCTCCATGAAGCTTGCGATCTGCCGCGCCACGTTGAGTACATGGCTGAGGTCGGCGGAGCCGTCTTCGTCGGCCGGCGTGCCCACGGCGATGAAGATCAGTGCGGCATGTTCCACCGCATCGCTGGCCTGGGTGCTGAACAACAAACGCCCGGCCTTGATGTTTTCTTCCAAAGTTGCCGAAAGACCCGGTTCGCTAATAGGCGGTACTGCCTGTTGCAGTTGTTTAATCTTGTTCGGGTCAATATCGACGCACAATACGCGATGTCCGACATCGGCAAGTGCGGCTGCTTGTATCAGGCCAACATAGCCCGTACCAAATACGCTCACGTCCATATTGGCGTGCCTCGTAAGACGGTGATGGAAGATCGAAATGGAACTGTCAAAAGGGGTATAGCGCAGCGTGGGGAAAGCGTGTCAGCAAAATGACATGTTGCAAGGGTATAACACCCCCATTTTTGGGGGCGAAAGGCCATCAAGTGCTTGCTGTAGATGGATTTGTCCCGTTCTTGACGGGTTTTTCACATTCCGAAGAAAACGATAAACGGTCGTAGGCCGCGAAATTCAAGGGTTTTAACGACTTGGGTGTGTCAGATTTGAGTCAACAGTTTTTTGACGCTTTTGCATTATGTCCGACATTTCTTGCGCTTTGATGGCCCGGTGCTAGTGTCAGATTTTGACCGACAAATGATTGACCATGTCTCGTCGGACGCGCCCCGGAATTGCCATGTTTCGATACCTGAAAGAACTGCTTTTAATTATTTATCTGCTGCTTTATTTCGAATATTACCTTGACCGCTTAAATGCGATGGGTATGGGGTTGGCAGTACTTCTTTTTGGCGCGATGTTTTTGACGCTGACTTTCGCATTATTACTAACAGCCTATATACGTCAGACTTTCATTCGGCATTTGTTCGCATTAACCCTGTTTGTTTCGGCGGTGTTCTTCGATGTTTATACGAGGGTGACCGCCGATTACCTGACCTACAGCAGTTTCGTCTCGCTGGTGTACTCCGGCGGCTTCATCCAGGAGGCGGCGTATCAGTACCGGGGGGCGATTATCCACGGGCTGCTCAACGGGTTGTTGCTGTTGTTCGGGATCGGTCTCAAGCCCCGGCACGCGATCCCGGTGCCCAATGCCTTGCGGATCGCTGCGCCGTTGTGCGGTGTATTGCTGCTCAGCGCCGTGTTGTTCGTGCGGGCCGGCGAGGGCGCGCGCGGGTTGCCGATCATGTACACGCCGCTGGCCTATCTGAACCTGTTCGGCTACGAAGCGCTGCACAACACCGTCGGCCCGCGTGAGCCGGTGACCTTGGCGCGCAATGGTCCTGCGGTCGGCCACGACATCGTGCTGATCATCGACGAGAGCATTTCCGGCAATTACCTGGACATCAACGCGCCGTTCGGCGTGCACAGCAACCTCAAGCAGGCCCGTCCGGGCGTCGAGATCTTCAATTACGGCTACGCGGCGTCCATCGCCAATTGCAGCGCCGACACCAACATCACCCTGCGCTACGGCGGCACCCGCGCCGACTACATGCGGATCAACAGCACGCTGCCGTCGATCTGGCAGTACGCCAAAAAAGCCGGCATGCGCACGGTCTACATCGACGCTCAGCGCACCGGCGGCAACCTGCAGAACCTGATGAACGATGCCGAAAAAAAGGACATCGACGAATTCGTGCAATTCGACCAGACCAGCGTGCGCGACCGCGACATGGCCGCCGCCGCCAAGTTGATCGAACTGCTCAACGACGACAAACCGGAGCTGGTGCTGATCAACAAGGTCGGCGCGCATTTTCCGGTGCACGACAAATACCCGGACGCCTTCATGGCTTACCGTCCGACCTTGCCGCGCGGGCAGTTCACGGAAGTCGCCGACACCGGCGAACGCACCGGTTTCAACGGCCAGCCGGATGACTGGGTGCTGTATCGCAACGCCTACAAGAACACCGTGCTGTGGAACGTCGGCGAGTTCTTCTCGCGGGTGTTTGCCCAGGCCAATCTGAACAACGCGCTGCTGATCTACACCTCGGATCACGGCCAGGATTTGCACGAGCGCGGTAATCCGGGACTCAACACCCACTGCGGCGGCGACCCGGTGGAGGAAGAAGGGGTGGTGCCGCTGGTGGTGATTCAGGGCGATCAGTTGCAGACGCTCGACTGGTCGGCGCAACTGGCGGCGAACAAGGATCGCTCGAGTCACTACAACATCTTCCCGACACTCTTGCAGTTGATGGGCTACGACCTGCCGGGAATCGAGGCGGTGTACGGCAAACCGCTGAGCGTGGCGACGGCGGATGAATTCACCTTCAACTACCGCTTCAACGCACGGCTGGGGGCCAAACCCGAGTGGAAACACATCGACCTGAACAGCATCGTCACGCCGGGTGAGGCGCCGACGAGTGTGGCGGTGGGTCAGTAACGCGTCGGTATCCGCTATCCTTGGCCGACACGGATCGATCGGATGGCGGCATGCTCCAGGTTCAAAACGTCTTCAAAAGCTACCTCACCCCGCAAGGCCCGTTGCCGGTGCTGCAAGGCATCGACCTGACGCTCAAGCCCGGCAGCAGTCTGGCGCTGATGGGCGAGTCGGGCAGCGGCAAGAGCACGCTGCTGCACCTGATCGCCGGGCTCGACAAAGTCGACAGCGGCAGCATCAGCAGCGGCGAACATCGGCTGGACCGGATGAACGAGGCGCAACTGGCCAACTGGCGGCGCACCGAAATCGGTCTGGTGTTCCAGCAGTACAACCTGATCGGCAGCCTGCGCATCGAAGACAACCTGGCGTTTCAGGCGCGGCTGGCCGGGCGGCATGACCCGCGCTGGCAGCATCATCTGGTGCAGCGTCTGGGGCTGGGTGAATTACTCAAGCGCTATCCCGAACAACTCTCCGGCGGCCAGCAACAGCGGGTTGCGCTCGGCCGGGCGCTGGCGGCGCAACCGAAACTGTTGCTGGCCGACGAGCCCACGGGCAGCCTCGACGAAGCCACCAGCGACGAAGTGTTGCGGCTGTTGCTGGAATTGCTCGATGACACTCCGACCACCTTGCTGATGGTCACCCACAGTCAACGCGTGGCGGCGCGGCTGGCGGAGCGCGTGGTGCTGTCCAGCGGTCGCTTGACGTGAAGGTTTTCCGCCACGCGTTGATGGCGCTGCTCAGTCACTGGCGGCGCCATCCGGTGCAGTTTTTCAGCGTGCTGACCGGGTTGTGGTTGGCCACCAGTCTGTTGACCGGAGTCGAAGCGCTCAACAGTCAGGCGCGGGACAGTTACGCCCGGGCCAGCCAGTTGGTTGGCGGCGAACCCCAGGCCAGCCTCAGCACGCCAAACGGCGCGACGTTCCCGCAACAATGGTTCGTTGATCTGCGGCGCCTGGGCTGGCCGGTGTCGCCGGTGCTGCAAGGGCGCCTGATTCTTAAAGGCCACGAAAACCAGCGTCTGCAATTGATGGGCATCGAGCCGGTGTCGTTACCCGGCGACAGCGCGGTGGCCGGGCAGGCGATGCCGATCGAGCGCATCGTCGAGTTCTTCAGTCCGCCGGGCAGCACCTGGATTTCTCCCGAAACCTTGCGGGCGCTGAACCTCGCCGAGGGCGCGACCCCGGCCACCGAAACCGCTCAGACGCTGCCGCCGCTGCGCGCGCAAACCGACATGGCACCCGGCGTGCTGCTAGTGGACATTGGCGTCGCTCAGCGCGTGCTCGAACAGCCCGATCAACTGTCACGTCTGCTGCTGCCAAAGGATTTTCACGCTGACATCCCGGCCGCGTTCAAAGGTCAGTTGCAGCTCAAGAGCAGTGGCGAGGAAAACAACCTTGCGCGACTGACCGAAAGCTTCCACCTCAACCTCGATGCCCTCGGGTTTCTCTCGTTCATCGTCGGCTTGTTCATTGTCCACGCGGCTATCGGTCTGGCGCTGGAACAGCGCCGGGGATTGCTGCGCACCTTGAGAGCCTGCGGGGTCAGCGCGCGGATGCTGATCGCTTGCCTGATCGTTGAGCTTGGCGCGTTGGCGTTGATCGGCGGGTTGTTCGGCGTGGTCAGTGGTTACTGGCTGGCGAGCGTCCTGTTGCCGGACGTCGCCGCCAGCCTGCGCGGTTTGTACGGCGCGGAAGTGGCGGGGCAGTTGCGCCTGAGTCCGTGGTGGTGGTTCAGCGGTATCGGCTTGAGCCTGCTTGGCGCGTTACTGGCCGGGGCCAACAGTTTGCTGCGGGCGGCGCGTCTGCCGTTGCTGGCGGTGGCGGATCCTCAGGCCTGGCATCAGCAACATGCGCGCTGGTTGCGGCGTCAGGGTTGGGTGGCCGGCGTATGTGCAGTGATTGCCTTGGCCGCGCTGGTATGGGGCAACAGCCTGGCCAGCGGTTTTGTGTTGATGGCGGGGCTGTTGCTCGGCGCCGCACTGGCGTTGCCGGTGTTGCTCAGCGCGCTGCTCAACGGTTTGCTCGGGCGCAGCCGCTCGGTGCTCGGGCAATGGTTTCTCGCCGATTGCCGCCAGCAATTGCCGGCGCTGAGCCTGGCCTTGATGGCGCTGCTGCTGGCGATGGCGGCGAACATCGGCGCCGGCAGCATGACCGCCGGTTTTCGCCAGACCTTCAACGACTGGCTCGAACAACGGCTCACAGCCGAGCTTTATCTGAACCCGAGCAACCCGGCGCAGGCGCGAGAGCTGTACACCTGGCTCAAACAGCAACCGAACGTCACCGCGATCATGCCCAACTGGCAGGTGTCGGTGACGCTGCAAGGCTGGCCGGCGGACGTGTTCGGGATCATCGATCATCCGCACTATCGCCAGCACTGGCCTTTGCTCGAATCTCGAGGAGACGACCCGTGGGCGGCGCTGGCCAAGGACGATGCGGTGATGCTCAGCGAACAACTGGCGCGGCGCTTGAAAGTGACGCCGGGCGATCACCTGACGATTCCCACGCCGGGCGGGTCGTGGTCGCCGCGCATAGTCGGCATTTACGCTGACTATGGCAATCCCAAGGGCCATGTGCTGATCAACAGCAATCACCTGTTGCGCGGCTGGCCGCAGTTGACGCCGAACCGCTTCAACCTGCGCATCGACTCGCCGAACATCCCGGCGTTGCTCACGGCCTTGCAGGCACGTTTCCAGCTCGATGACAGCCGGATCGTCGATCAGGCGCGGCTCAAAGGCTGGTCGGTGCAAGTCTTCGAACGCACCTTCGCCGCGACCGCCGCGCTGAATAGCCTGACGTTGGCCGTCGCCGGTGTGGCGCTGTTCATCAGCCTGCTGACCCAGAGCCAGAGCCGTCTCGGCCAGCTCGCACCGTTGTGGGCCCTGGGCGTGACGCGACGGCAGTTGATGTTGCTCAATCTCGGGCAAACGTGGCTGTTGGCGCTGCTGACGCTGGTGCTGGCCTTGCCGTTGGGCATCGGCCTGGCGTGGTGCCTGGACGCGGTTATTAACGTTCAGGCCTTTGGCTGGCGTCTGCCGCTGCGGGTGTTTCCATTGCAGTTGCTGCAACTGATGGGGCTGGCGCTGCTGGCGACGTTGCTGGCCTCGGCGTGGCCGCTGTATTCGCTGTACCGCACGCAACCGGCGGACCTGCTGAGGACGTTTGCCCATGAGGACTAGGTTTGCGCTGGTGTTTCTGGCGTTGTTGTTGAGTGGTTGCGACAACCCCGCACCGGAGCAGAAGGGTTTCGCCGGGATGGGCGCTCAGGCACAGGCCTTCACGCCGGTGGTGCCGGGACGGGTATTCAGCTTTCCGGCGGATCACGGCGCCCATGACGGTTTTCGCATTGAATGGTGGTACGTGACGGCCAATCTCAAGGATGCGCAGGGTAACGATTTCGGCGTGCAGTGGACGTTGTTTCGCAGCGCTCTGAACGCCTCACCGCAGCAGCCGGGCTGGGCAAACCAGACGATCTGGCTCGGGCATGCGGCGGTGACTTCGGCCAGCGTCCACCACGCCGCCGAGCGTTACGCTCGTGGCGGCGTCGGGCAGGCCGGCGTGCATGCAGCGCCGTTCGAGGCGTGGATCGATGACTGGCGTTTCGTCAGTCAGGCGAGCGATCCGCTGGCCGACCTGCAACTCAGCGCCCGGGACAAGAACTTCAGCTATCAACTGCGCCTGACCTCCAGCCGCCCGCTGGTGTTGCAAGGCGACAAGGGTTTCAGCCAGAAATCCGAACAGGGCCAGGCGTCGTATTACTACAGCCAACCGTTTTTCCAGGCCAGCGGCACCCTGCAGATCGATGGCCAGACCTACACCGTCAACGGCCCGGCATGGCTCGACCGCGAATGGAGCAGTCAACCTCTGACCGCCAATCAGACGGGCTGGGACTGGTTCTCCTTGCATCTGGACAGCGGCGAACACGTCATGCTCTACCGCATGCGCCAGAAGGAAGGGGCGCCGTACCTCACCGGCACGTGGATTGCCGCCGATGGCCAGACCGAAACCCTGCACGCCGACCAGATCAAGCTGACCCCGCAGAACACTGCGAAGGTCGCCGGACGTTCGATGCCGGTGCGCTGGTCGATCGGCATTCCGGAAAAAAATCTGCAGATCACCCTCGATGCAATCAACCCCGACGCCTGGATGAACCTGCGCATTCCGTATTGGGAAGGGCCGGTGCGCCTGAGCGGCAATCGGAGCGGGCAGGGTTATCTGGAGATGACCGGGTATTGATTCCGCGCGCCGTGCCGCGAAGGAATCGATTGGAACTCTGTCCGGGATGCCCCCTCTACCGAGGAACATGGCCGAGGATCCGATCCATGAGCGAGGAACTGAAATCTCCAGACCTGACGACCTGGCAGCAAATGTTTGACGATCAGACGTACTGGCAACAATCCCCGGATGCCCATTACTTCGATCTGCAGCGCATTGCTGACGATTTGCTTGGTCAAGGTGCCATCGATCTTGAGCAGTGGCAGATCCTTAGAGCCAAAGCCGATGACCTGCACAAGGACTCACCTGCTGTGAACGTCACGCGGGAACTCGATGACCCGGAAGCCTGAGGAGGTCCGACATGAAGACTGTTCCTGATAGCGAGCACCCCGATGAACCTCGTCCGCCGGGTGAAACCGAGCGCGACAACGACGCGCTGCGCCCCACCGATCCCAAACAGCGGCAGAGCTCCGGTAAAGGCACCCCCAGTGGCGAGTCCACGGCGCAGGACACTGCGCAACGATCACGGAACAAACCCTGAAGCGCGTCTATGCTCACTGGCACATCCGTCGCTGACCACGTTGGCGCCGGGTGTTGCCATCCATCACAGGGAAAGTACCGCTTATGAAGCTCCAAGCACTGACGCACGCCATTGCACTTGCCACTGTCCTTTCTACTGCCAGCTTTTCGGCGGTGGCCGCCGATATACCGCTTTCGGCCGGTGTCGAGGCCGACCGGGTCACCACCAAAGTGCTGGCGGTTGACCCGGCCAATCATCAAGTGGTTCTGGAAGGCGCGGAAGGTCGCCAGGTGCACATTCAGCTCAGCGACAAGGCGAAAAACCTCGGAAATCTCAAGGTGGGGGATCTGGTCCAGATCGAGGTGACACGTTCGGTCGCCGCTTATCTGGACACCGACGTGGATAAAGGTCTGCCTGGCTCCACCGAGCGCACCGGTGAACTGCGCAACGCAGTGGGCAGCAGCAACCCCGGTGGCGAGGCCTTTCGCCAGGTTCAGGTACAACTGAAAATCACCAAAATTGATTTGGCGAAAAACCAGGTCACCCTGGAAAACCCGTCGGGCCAGTCGAAAACCCTCAACGTCGAAAAGCCCGAGATTCAGGCCAAACTGAAAAACCTGAAAGTCGGACAGAGCGTCGTAGTCACTTACACCGATGTATTAAAAGTGACCAGTCAGCATGAAAGTTGAGTATTGACTCTACAGAATGACTGTTCTTGTACAAGTAATTGTATGAGAACAGTCATATGAAGTATTCGAGGTGGTGATGTCAGAAAGTTTGTCGGGAAATATCGACGAATATTTTCTTTAACTTTTCAGTACATAAATTTCATGTTGAAGCAGGACGACATATCCGCCAATTTCCATTAAAATCCTTCGCGTTCGCCCAGTGTCAGGGCTCTTTACCGGTGCATGGATTGCCAGGCCATTACACTGGGCGAACACCTCCTCGGAGTGGAGGCCAAAGAATTCAGATGCAAAAAGGGCGACTTTGAAGTCGCCCTTTTTTATTGTCTTACTATTTTGCAGGTCGCATGCCTTGTTGTAACTGCAGGCGCTTGAGCGTTTCCTGATACATGGTGGTGCGGCGGTGCTGTGTGCCGTATCCACCGATAGCTGCCACGGTGCCGGCCTGGATGTGATCGAGGTAGCGGAAGATCGTCCGCGGCGAGAGACATTTGATGCCGTAGCCAAGGCTGCTTAAACGATCCTGCAGCGTGTATCCCGGGACCCGGTCGTCCATCGAAAAATGCAGCCCGTGAACCTTGATCAGCCGTGCATTCCACAAGGTGCAGAAGCTTTTCAGGTGAGTTTCCCGGTAGGGTTTTGGATCTCTGGACGGCAACCCCAATTGCTGTTTTGCCCGGCGGAAATAGTGTTTGAAATAACGTGAAGACAAACGCCAGGTGTCTCTAAGCACGCCGCGATCCAATTGCTCGACGCAACCTACCGCCGCTGTATCCAAAGATTGCATGCACTCATTCATCATCATCGAAAAGACAGTACTGTCAAAAACGAAAGTGTCGGTGTGCAGCAAAAACAGGTAATCGGTTTCAACTTTCGCAAGTGCCAGATCAAGTGCCTTGCCATGAGCAATATGCCCCGCTTCCTTGCCGGGTGAAGGGCGCTCGATCAAGTTGATCCAGTCCAGGGACCGCAAGTAGATCAGGCTTTCATCGGCGGAATCGTTGTCCACCACCCACACCGGAATTTGATGATCCTTGACGTATTGCTGGAGAAACTCCAGGCACATCCGGGTTATTTCCGGCGTCTTGTAATTGACCAATACAAGACTGAAGGCGGGCAGTTGTTTTGAGGTGGAATCGATCGCACTCATGGTCTGGGCTCACTTCAAGTTGAAGGGTTCTGCTGACGGCAATCAGCACACAGAACCGCTGCTTTGTGGCCCGGATGGTAGGGACGCAACCTTAGTTGAAGCTTAATTTTCGAGCGCCCGGGTCGGGCGACTTGTTACGGCTTGCGACACAGGTGAGGCGCTTGGCGATCAAGCGCGGTTCCACGGTAAGATGCGCCGCCCTTTAAAGCTCAAGGAAGACAACGGCCCGCGCCGTTCGCCACGGATGAAACCACTTTCCCTCTACCACCCGGCCCTTTACTGGCTGCGCGTGCGGCAAAAAAGACTGTTCCGCCACATCGCCTGGCACTGCTCGAGCAAACGCTACGCGCGGCCTGCCCCGACGTCCGAGCGCTTGCCTTACCGCTACCTCAAACACACCTCAAAACTGATCCGCAAACTCGGCGACTCCGACCTCGCGCTGCAACACAACAAAGTCATCAACCTCAAACTCGCCGTCGCCGCCATCGACGGCGTCACCATCGCCCCCGGCGAATATTTCTCCTTCTGCCGCCTCGTCGGCCGCCCGACCCGCCAACGCGGCTACGTCGAAGGCATGGAACTCTCATTCGGCGAAGCCCGCACCGGCATCGGCGGCGGCATCTGCCAACTCAGCAACCTCATCCACTGGATGGCCATCCACTCACCCCTGGTCGTCATCGAACGCGCCAACCACAGCTTCGATCCCTTCCCGGACGACGGCCGCGTCCTGCCATTCGGCTCCGGCGCGGCGATCTTCTATAACTACATCGACCTGGTACTGCACAACCCGACGGATCGCAGTTTTCAGCTGAAATTGAAGGTCGGAGAGACGCAGTTGGAGGGGGAGTTGTTGTGCGACCGGGAGCGGGCTTATCGGTATCACGTGTTTGGGGTGGGGCATCGGTTTGTGCGAGAGGGGGAGCGGGTGTATCGGGAGAATGAGATTTGGCGGGAGGTGAGGGAGAAGGGGCAGGTGGGAGCGTTGATGGAGAGGGAGCGGTTGTATGGGAATCGGGTGGTGGTTAAGTATGAGGTTTTGGAGGGGATGATTGAGGGGGGATAGCGGTGATGTTGTTTTGGTAAGGTGGTTTACTCCATATATCGGAAGCGTTTATCGATACTAGCTTTCCAGGTTTTTTAATATGTTCTCTAGCGCGATTTTCAGCTCTGCCCAGTTTTTGGCTTTTTCACAATGAGTAGGATTTTGCCAGTCTTGATTGCGGATTAGAGAGATTACAAAGGAACCGTATGTGCTGAATTCTGGATACCATCCGATATCGAGTATTTGGCCGCATGGGAAAGTCGCTTGAAAAAGGTCTTCCTTCAAGTTTTCTATTTCGAGAGAAATGTCGATTGTTTGATCAAGCTGGGAAATGTCATCGAGAGTTATTTTGCCTCCGAGGGTGATGATTTTGCTTGTGTTCATTTAGTTATATCCAGAGGTATTTGAGGGGGGGGTGAGCACTGCTCAGATGTTAGTTGGGTAAAGGGTGATTTGAATAGCTAAGATCTCAACAAAACTCGGAAATATAAGATCTTTATTGTCGTTTTTTAGTGAGATGAAGATGATGGAATTGCCAAGTCTCAGCGAACCGCATCCATCTTCGGTAATAGAAATTAGCTCTGCTGTTATATAGGTTATTTCGGCTTCGTGGCGAATTGAGGGTGTGTTGCTCATTGAGGTGAAGATGTTTTTACCCCAATAAAAATCATCATCAATATTTATTTCGACGTCATAGGGACGGTTTTCTCTTGCCTCTAGAGTGAATAAGCTTGAAAGACCTTCTCCATAAAGGGTGGAGAATTCAACAAGGGTCTTTTCTGTGTGGATTTTAACTATGCGCGATATAGTGATTTTCATGAGATTATTAGTCGGAGGGTTTTTGATGAGGTTTTTCTTTGATTGGAAAATCTAAAAAAATGCCAAATGGTTTTTAGAGTTAATCCCGAATTATTGGAATAGCAGAGAAAGGTTGTCTAAGGCTTCCAAAATTGGATTCCTTCCATATGACGCTCAATATCGTCCATGTCATCCTCTCCGAGGGTTGAATCAAATTTTGTAGAGATGATTTTTCTCACCTTCGCAAGTCTTTGAGTCACCTTCTCGTTGTCAATAAAATCGGTAGTCGCTTTTTGATAATCGTTGACAGGCTTGTCGCAATAGTAGCTTCCCATTTTGTGCAGCGAAATCAAGATAAATTCAATTTCCTCTAGAACCTCAAGGGCGTCCTCTCCATTGATTTCTATTGTTTTATTGTTTTCTAACATTGATCTTTCCGAAAGTCAGACGATTATTTTTGTCATGAAAAATTGGCTGGTGAGAAAGGTTGGATTTGTTTTCTTTGGCGGAAAATAAATTTGTAGCCTTTAATTGGTGATTTGTTTTCATGTTTTAATTGTTATATATTTTTGTATGGTTGTTATTCGTGCTCTTTGCTATTAGGAAATTGTTATGACTGGTGAAGTTGATCGTCTAAGTAAAACCATGAGTTTTCTGCTGCGTCATAAACCTGAATCTGTTGGGCTGCATTTAGATTCAGAGGGTTGGGCAAGGCTCGACAGTCTTCTGATAGGGATGCAAAAGTTAGGGGTGGTGGCGGATGATGAGGTTGTGAAGAGGGTAGTGTTGGGAAGCGATAAGCGACGATTTGAGATCTCAGAGGATGGGGTGTATGTTCGTGCTGTACAAGGGCATTCGTCAAAATTGGTAACTCGTGATTACCCTGTCGTTCAGCCTCCTTGTTATTTATATCATGGTACTGCCTATCGCTTTGTTGACTCAATTTTTAAAGAAGGGTTGCAAGCTGGGGCTAGGCATTACGTGCACTTGACTGAAAATAAGGACTTAGCTTTTGACGTTGGTCAGCGGTATGGGTCATCCGTTGTTCTACGCGTGAAAAGTCATGAAATGTTTCTTGATGGGTTCGTTTTTTTTAGGGCAGAGAATAATATTTGGTTGATATCCTCAGTGCCCCCTGAGTATTTAGATAAAATTTAATAGTTATTTTTTCAATTTTCTTCGTTCCATTCTGCATGGGTCTCAATGGCTGTTTTTAGCCAAGTGCAAAAATCAGGATATTCTCCATGAAGCTCCCATCCTTCCGAAGCATAGGCGTGTATTATTAAAACTTTTGGATTTCCAGATAAATCTTCGCCCTCAAAACAAGCAATGTCATCATTCGCGCTGAATTTTGCGAAAGGCACTAGAGTGCGTTTTGGGTAAAGTTTTTTTAGTGTGTTGTGCCAATTGTTTATTTTTCCTTCTTTGTATACTAATAGCCACCAAGGCTCAATGTCTGGTTTAGGCTCCATGGTTGCGAATTCTATAAATTCGCTTGGGAAGTTATAGTTTTCTATTTGTTCAATATCGAGAAAGATCTTCATTTTTTTCCTGTTAGTTTTGGCAAGTCGTCAGAGCCATGTGGGTTTTCATTGCCAAATCTTTTCGGCTTTTGTTTTTGAATTCTAAGTTGCAATGCCTCACCCCACGTGTCGGGCATCACATCGTTTACCTCAAATCGCTCTCTGTTACTTTCTGATAGTGGATCGTTTGGCTTCCACTCTCTCGCCTCAACTTTTATACCTGCCTCTCGTGCAGCTCTAACACGGGTGTTATCCATGCTGGTAAGCTTTCCATCTGGCATGCGGACTACATCAATAGGATCGCCCTGCCATCCATTTTTCTTCATCGAGCTGACAAGATCATCATAGTTGAAGTTTGCACCGGTTCCTCTATCCACTTTGTTATAGGAAACGCTATTTTGGGAGAAGCGTATCTCATTAGGGTCTATGGATTGAACTTTTGGACAAGCGCCAGGTGTGCAGCTCAGACCTAATGGATCGACCCATCCGGTAGGGTTGGGCACATACTGATAGCTGTTCAACCCACCCGCAAGCTTGATCGGGTCAGGGGTCAGAAAACGTCCAGACTCTGGATTGTAGTAGCGATGACGGTTGTAGTGTAGGCCTGTCTCCGCATCGAAGTACTGACCCTGGAAGCGCAACGGGTTATCGATTTTACTGACGTCCAGCGCCGCGAGGTTGCCGTAGGCGCGGTACTTCGCGGACCACATGATCTCGCCACTGTAGTCGGTGAGCTCCTGCGGTGTGCCGAGATGGTCGAGCTGGTAGTAGAACGGCGTTGCCTTGCGCGGGCCTTCGCCGTCGAGCATGGCCAGCGGGCGGAAGCTGCCGGGTTCGTAGATATAAGTGCGATAACGATTGTCATCGCTTTCGGCAATCAGACGTTCGCCTTGCCACAAGAATTCGGTGGTATGGCCATCGACAGTTTTCTCGATGCGACGACCGAAAGCGTCGTACTTGTAGGACGCGGTGCTGCCACCCGGCAGGCTCGCGCCGATCAGTCGATGCTGGGAGTCGTAGCGGTATTCAGTGACGAGTTTCTGGCCAGCGCCACGGCGTTCGCGAATCAGGTTGCCAAAGGCGTCGTAGTCGTAGTGGCGGTCGCCCTGCATCAGCAGACGGTTGCCTTTGACGTTGGCGAGGTTGGCTGTGCCTTCGTTGTTCTGGCCGAGCAGGTTACCGGCCGGATCATGAGCAAAGCTTTCCGGTGTCGAGCCACGAACGCTGATCAAGCGATCAAGCGGGTCGTAGTGGTAGCTGCGGCTACCTTTGCGGCTGTCGTCGATACCGGCGAGGTTGCCGTTTGCGTCGTAGTTGTAGCGGCGCTGGAGCAGGTTTTTGTCGCGTTGGCTGACACTGTGAGCCTGCAAGCGGCCCTGTTCGTCATATTGATACCGGCTGAGCAGCAGGCCCTGCTGGCGCTGCTGTTCGCGACCACCGCTGAACTGGTGAGACGTCAGGCGCGAGCCGTTGAGATCGATGCCGCTGAGCAGGCCGCCGGGTTGATGGCGGTAATCGAGTTTGCTGCCATCGGGCAAGCGACAGTGCTTGAGCTGGCCGACGCTGTCGTACTCATAGCGCAAGGTGCCCCAGCCTTGGTGTTCGGTGACGAGGCGATCTTGCAGGTCGTATTCGTAGGCGAGCGGCCAGTGTCCGTCGTCGACGTTGACCAGGCGGCCGAGGGCGTCGTAGCTGTAGTGAATTTCTTCGCCATCGGGAAGAGTTTTCACCAGAAGCCTGCCTGCGGCATCGCGTTGGTATTCAGTCACCAACTCGCTGCCGTCATCGCCGAATTCGGTTTTCTTCAGCAACTGGCCATTTAGGTCGTATTCGTATGCAGTGCGACGACCGTCGAAGCCGGTTTCTTGCTGGATCAGGCCATTCGGGAAGTAATCGAGGTGGTAATGCTCGCCGCGTTCGTTTTCGATTTCGGTCAGCAGCAGGCGCGAGTTGTCGTAGCGATAGCGCAGCTGGCTGCCGTCAGGATTGATGCGACGGCTGACAAGGTGCAGGTTGTCGGCATATTCGTAACGGGTGACGCGGCCGAGTTCGTCGCGTTCGGCAGTCACGCGCCCATATGGGTTGTAGGTGTAAGCGCGAGTGGCTCCGCCTGGCAGGGTGATTTGCGAGAGACGGTTAGCGGCATCCCACTGATACTGGGTAATCTGGCCGGACTCATCTTGGCGCGTGATTTGCCGGCCGAGTGCGTCGTAGCGATATTTACGCTTACCGCCGTCGGGGAGGCGCTCCTCCAACAATTGGCCAAGGTTGTTCCAGCCCAATTGATGACGGCCACCGTCGGCGTAACTGATTTCCAGCAGTCGTCCCCGGTTGTCGTAGCTGTAGTGGGTCGTGTTGCCATCTGGATCAGTCTGCTGCGTTACATCGCCCTGGTTGTTGCGTTGGTACTTCCAAGTGGCTTTTCCGCGACTGACCTTGCTCACGAATCCACGGCTGTACTCATAGCCGGTGGGTTCGTCTTCTGGTGGAATAACCGCAATCAGTCGCCCGGTTTCGTTGTAATGGAATTCAGTAATTGCACCTAAAGGATCTTGCTCTGCGACCAAACGACCCTTGTCATCATAGGCTTTGAGATTTTCAGCACCGTCAGGGTCAACTTTGGCGACCAGTCGTGCTTTGTCATCGTGGGTGTAGACCTCTTCACTGCCGTCCGCATTGGTGACAGTGACACTACCTTTATCATCCCAAGCGTAGTGCGTGTCCATTTGCGAAAAGTTAGCCCAGTGATGGATGCACCTGGCAGATTTACCTTCCTTCTCCCATTCCCAGTAAAAGATGGCACCACCAGCCAGGCGCCGTTCTAGGATTACGTTCTGAGCGTTGTATGCGTAGTGCTCCGTTTCACCTGCTGCGTTTTTTGCCGCGATCAGTCGATGTTCTGAGTCGTAGCTATAAGCAACTATGGTCTGGATTGTGCTCCATGCATCTTCCAGAGTGTCTGCTGGGATGAATTGCTGATATTCGATGGCTACGATGTGTTTGCGGTCATACCTCAGAAGCAACGCACGACCTGCGCCGTTATCGACTCGCTTGATGCGGCCATGGATATCGCGAGTGATATGCAGCCTGTTGCCATACGCGTCGCTGACAGCAATCAGTGTTGCGCCGGTGCGGTTGTAGCGGAAATGATAAAACTGGGAGCGTTCGCCAGCCTGAGCAAGGATGAGCTCAGAGGGATCATCACCAATAAAAATTGCGGCTTCAGAAAGGCTGTTTGTTATTGCTGGACGTTGCAGGCTCGGCAGCGGGAATGTGATAACTCGATTTTCGTGGTCAGTCCAGACTACTTCATCATTGTTGACGTCAACCCGTTGTGCCAGCGCATGACTCCAGCCATAGCCAAGGCCGCAATCGATTTCTGCTGCGCTAGTGCGATAAAGACGAGTCCAGGAAAAAGGCAAAGTACCATCCAGTTCCCCATCAGTCAGTGTCAGCAGTTCTTCGCCGGTCACCATCGAAACCGGGCAACCATTCGTGCATGTGTTTTTAGCGCAAGTTGCACTTTTTTCGTCAGGCGTCTTGGATTGTGCAGGCGCGTCGTGATGGGCTTTTGGTGCTTCGACGGTTGTCACTCGCTTACCGTCAAAACGCAATTCCGAGATGCCGTTTCTCACCTTTGCCGTCACCCCACGCGCCGCAACGGCGGTGTATTTGGCGACGTATTCCATGAATCCTTTGATGATCTTGAATACCGACTCCACAAAACCAGTGACAGCCTTGATGATGATTTGGCCGTATTTTTTCAGGCGGGCGGCGAGATAGATTACGCCCGTACCTTCGGCAGCAATGGTCAGCACGATACCAATCACGATGTCGATGGCGATGCCGACCACCACCGCAGTTGTCATCTTTGCTGATTCACCTGCCAGTTTCGTTGGTGGTAAACCTGCCAACCAGATCACGGCACTGCGTACCATCAAGAACAATGCAGCTTCGTCGCTGGCCAGTAACATCGCCTTTTTCATGACGTCTGGAGATTGTTTGGCCAGATCAATCAACTTTTGGGTGCCCGCTCCCAAATCTTTGGCAAACTTTCCCGGATCCTGAAGGATGTCGAGCACTAGGCTGATGCCATCCCAGACCCCTTTGATGGCTTCCCAGCCACCCTCAAGAATCCCGCTGCCAACAGCCATAGCCATGCCGGATGCGGACAAATTCGACCATTGCGGTTTGAACCCGGCCCATTCTTTGCGCAGGAAGCCTTCCAGATCAGCCGTGATTCCTTTGTAGGAATTGAACAATGTATCGATCTGGCCAGGCGTCACTTCGTTGTGAACGCGGATTTTGTAAAACTTGCCGGGAATGCCGCCAGTCCAGCTTGCCTTACCTTGGGCGTCGAGCTTGACCTTGCTGATTGCCCCACCTTCCACAGCAATGATTTCAACGTCGATATTGCCCAGTGGAATGTCATAAACCGATTCGAATTTGCTTTCGATCAGCAGGGGGCCTTTCAGCGGGCACCGAGCCACGTTCGACGTGAAGTCGCCGTCGGTCATGCTCACCGATTTGCTGGTACTTCCGACCTTTATGATGCGTTCCATGCCCAACAGTGAAGGCAAGTCTGCAGTTCGGCTGCCTTTGTCAGCAAGTTGTGCATACCAGGTTTTTGTTTGCTCCTGATAAAGCGTCAAGCTGTCTTTGAAGGTGTTGAGTTGTTTGTCAATGAAAGCAATGCGTTCCTTCGCGATCATTTAGCCTTGCTCCAGAATCAGGTGGTTTAACAGTGCTTCTTTAAGGTTGTCCGGAGCATCCGGGCGACGCACGAAACGGGTGATTTTCAGTTTCAGGTTGTTCTCGGGCCACGCGCTGTAGAGGTCCGGGCGTGCTTCTTCGAGCCATTGCATCAAGTTGCCGATCAGGGTCGTGTGATCCTCTTTCGCCAACTGATCCAGCAACTTCTTCGGCACCTCCCACCACGGCCAATCCTTCGCCTTCGGCACCACCCTCGGCCCGACTTCCAGGCTTCGCCCATTAATCAGATACCGCTCAAAAACCGGCAACACTTCCCCCGCCGTCTCACCCAACCCCTCAAGAATCGGATAGATATGCCGCCCATCCCAAAACCGGAAAAACACTTCGGTCCCGTCCGGCATCTTCACTTGGGTCAAACTGCGCAGATGTTCGAAAACTTCGTTGGGGTCCGAGCGGGAGACCGCCAGCCAGCCCCAGTCGAGGGCGTCGGTTTCGGTGATCCAGGGCAGGAAGGCCGAGTTGGCCTTGAGTTCGGCGACGTAAGGCATCACCGGTTGCCAGGTGGAGTAGGGCGTTCCGCCCCAGACGGGAATGGCCTGTACGGACGGTTCGCTCTGATACAGGGCTTTGAGCGCTTCGGCATCGCTGGCGGCGCTGATGACCAGATACAGCCGCTCGTCTTTCTGCAGCGGCTGTTGCCCCAGCCAGTCTTTGGGTGTCAGTCGATTAGATGGCACAGGCACCTGCCTTGCATTTTTCACACTCTTCGCAGAACGGCGCATTACGTTTGAGGGTGTTGATTTGCGCCGGCGTCAGTACGGCGCCAGCCTTGTCGGCATCCGCCTGTTTCAGCACGCCCGGCATCAATGGCGCAGCACCAGTGCCGCTGCCCGGTCCGCCGCCTGAGTTGATGTTGATCGCCGGCCCGCTCATGGTCACGCCGCCGCCATCGATCTTTATGAAGCTGCCACCGCCGACCAGCGTCAGTTCAGCCCCAGCCTCCAGCACCACCTTCATGCCACTGCTCAGGTGAATTTCCTGGCCGGCGTCGATGAATTGCCCGGTGCCGATCTTGATGTGCTGGTTCACGCCCACGGTCAGGTGGTCGTTGGCGCGTGCTTCGACTTTGCGGTCTGCGTAAACGGTGTGGTGTTCTTCGGCCTTGAATTCCGTGTAGCTGTTCTTTTCCACAACGTCGTGGCGTTCGTTGCCTACGCGGATTTTCTGGTCGTGTTCGATGTTCTCGTCCCAGTCGCGCTGGGCGTGGAGGAAGATCTGTTCCTGGCCTTTCTTGTCTTCGATGCGCAGTTCGTTGAAGCCGCCGCCACCCATCGAGCTCAGGGTCTTGAAGGTGGTGCGCGTCTTGTTCGCCGGCAGGGCGTAGGGGACGGTGTTTTCCTTGTGGTACAGGCAGCCGCTGATCAGCGGCTGGTCGGGGTCGCCTTCGAGGAAGGTGACCAGCACTTCCATGCCGATGCGCGGGATGGCGATGCCGCCGTACTGGGCGCCGGCCCAGGCGCTGGAGACGCGCAGCCAGCAACTGGTCTTGTCGTCGGCGAGGCCGTCGCGGTCCCAGTAGAACTGGACTTTCACGCGGCCGTATTCGTCGCAGTGGATTTCTTCACCTTTCGGGCCGGTGACCACGGCGCTCTGGCTGCCGAGGATGCGCGGCTTTGGATGATTGAGGGGCGGGCGGTTCGGCACGTCCCACGGGGTGGCCTGGAAGCGGTTGCGGTAACCCTGATGGAAATCGTCTTTGAGCGCGGTGGTGTCACTGGTGACCGACTCTTCCAGCACTTGCGGCTGCTTGCCTTCGTGATGGACTTCGGTGAGCAGCCACAGGTCATTCCACTTGGCCTTCGGGTGTTCTTTCAGCGCGAGGAAATGGCCGCTGACCAGCAACGGCTGGTCGCTCTTGCCTTCGGCGAGCTGGAAGTCGCTGCGATGACGTTCGAGGGCGCGTTTGGCCAGGTGTTTGCCGCGTTCGCGGTCGACGAAACGGCCCGGGTAATCGTAGTCCTCGAGGTCGGGCAGGGCGTCGCCACGGTTTTCGCTTTCGAGGGTGATCCGCGGTTTTTCGAAGTCGTAATCGCGGCGGGTGGTGCGGCTGGTGCGGGTTTCCAGGCGAAGGTCGAAGCGCTTGATCACCGGGTCGCTGGCGACCATGCCGGAGTCCTGCTGATAGGCCACCGGCGCCAGTTTCTTAAACACCGTCTGGTCATCGCCGAACACCAGTTTGTGCGCCGTCGCGGTGTGCTGGAAGTGGTAGTGAATGCCTTCTTCTTCGCACAGGCGCTGGATGAAATGCAGGTCCGATTCGTCGTACTGCACGCAGTAGATGCGATCGGGGTAGATCGAACCGGTCTGAAACTCATAGGCGTTGCCCTGGATGCCGTGTTCTTCGAGCACCTTGCCGATGATTTTCGGCACGCTGAGGTTCTGGAAGATCCGCTGGTTGATCCGGTGGGCGAGGTACGCGAGTTGCGGGCGCAGGGTCACGGAGTAGCGCGTCAGGCGCTTGCCGGAATCGCCTTGCGCGGCGCGGTAGATCAGGGCGTGGATGCCGCTGCCGTCGGGCGACAGTTGCAGGAAGGCCGGTTTGTGCAGCAGGGTTTCGAGGTCCAGCGACGGCTGCTCACTGACCAGCTCCACCTCGAATACGAAAGGCTGGCTGACGGCTTCCCGACCGGTAAGGGTAAACACCTGGAAATCGGCGGAAAGACCTTCGATGGTCAGGGCAAAGTGGGTTTCATTGGCCGGCGCGAACATCCCTTGTTCCTCGTGCTGCATGCGGCGTGTGTCGACGACCGCCAGGCGGTTCAACGCACGCGAAATTCTGGAGGGGCGTAAACAACATCGACCAGCAGAGCTGGCCGATGCTTGAAACGATCAGCCGTAATTAAACGACTGGAGCACGCCAGTCATCGGAACCCGAAGTACCGGAGACTTCGTGGGTCCAGGTGATTTTGCGGTAGGTGAACTGCACTTCTTCCAGGTGGGTGAAGTGCGAGTTGCCTGGATCCTGGCAGTTGTGCATTTTGTTGTTGATGGCGACGATGATCGCGTCTTCCAGTTTGGTGGTGTAGTAGTGCTCTTGGGTACCTTGAGCCGAAGTGCGGTACCACTGGATAACGATTTCGCTCATGCGCTCGCCGGAGGTCAGAGCAGCTTGCAGCAGTGGCGAAGCCTTGTCGTAGACCTTGGTGATGATCACTGGCTTGTGAACGCGCTGACCGGTTGGCTGACCGGATTGCGGGTCACGCGGGATGATCACGTCGTGGCTGAACGCCTGAACCATGACCTGGTCTTCGTGACCTTCCTGGTAGGTGTTGCCAACGGAGTCGGCGGTGAAGGCGCCGGCAGTGATCAGGCCTTGTTTTTCGCCGGTAACCGACATGTACGCTGGTGTTGCCATGGGAGGTGCTCCTTGCGGATAAAGTTAGGGTGCCCGGGAGGCGAAATCGCCCGGTGGGTGCCTGACTGTTATCAAGGAGCGTGCCAGCTTTTGGCACATACCCGGGAGCTGGGGACTTCGCCGCTCTGCTTCGCGGTTTTGAGCGTTTTTTAAACAGCGACGTGGCTGGAAGTGCGCAAGAAGTTGCGCAGTACTGCGCAACTTCTTGCGCACTTGGCTGGAGGCCTTGAAACACATGGCCTCCAGCGGAATCGGTGAGCGTTTTCAGGGAGCAAGTGCGCAACTTCTTGCGCAGTATGGCCAATCGCCGCTTTTCACGCGGAGCGGGCGATTGAAGCGAGGCATTCCTCGATCGAGCGTTGCTGGGTTTCGGCATACAACCCCAACTCATCAATGGTCGAACGCCCCAACGCCAGCTCGAACGCCTGTCGGTTGGAATGCTCGCCATAGTGCGTCTGCGCTGCGTCTCCCAGGTTCGACTGAAAAATCCCCGCTGCACTCACCGGCAGGAAGTCTTCGTACACCAGCGGTTCGGCTTTCACATAGCCGTCGCGCAACAATGCCTGCAGCGAAACATCAGCGGGATGACCCGCCGCCAGCCCTTTGTCTGTCAGGAAATAACGGAAGTACGCCAGTTCCTGCTCGCGCATGCCCTCGAGGCTGTCAGGGAATTCGCTGAAATGCTGGGTCATCAGCGCGTTGTAGCGTGAGGCATTGGCTTCGTTGGAGAAATCGCCGAGTTCATCGCGCGCCGCGTTCAGCAGGCGGTCGTACAGCGCGCGGCCTTTGGGTGTCAGCGCCGCGCCGCGTTGTTCGATTTCACCGAAGCGTGCGCTGTGGCTGCCTCGGGTTTGCGTCTGGTCGGTGAAGGCGATCGGCTCGTCCAGCGCCTTGAAACTGGTCTGACGCAACAGGATCGGGTGCTGCCGACGCGGTGGGCCTTCGATCACCGCCTTGGGCGTGATGCCGTGCTGCGGCATCTGCGCCTGGACGATGTCGATGTCCAGCGTGCGCGGGGTCAGGTGGTTGATATGCGGACCCTTGAAGGCCACGACATCGGCGATCAAGCGATGCTGAGCGCTGAGGGTCTGGTATTGCGCAGCGGTGACGGTGGCGCTGTGGTGCCAGCGAAAAGTCTCCAGCGCTTGCAGGACAAATTCCCCGGCCTCGGATTCATTCAGGCCGCCAGCGGCTTCTGCCTGTTCGATCAGCCTTAGCGCCGAAGGCGTAAAGATCGAACGCTTATCCAGCACTGATTGAGCAAAGGCTCGCAGCTCGGGGTCTTCAATCAATTCCAGTCGCAGCAACGAAGTGAACACCCGGAACGGGCTGACCTGCAGCGCCTCTTCATGCACCGCGCGAAATGCCGTGGAATGCACCGGCACCCCGGCAGGTGTCAGGTCGTAATAGCCTACCGGTTGCATGCCCATCACCGCGAACAGGCGGGCGAGGGTGGCCAGTTCAGCGGCGGTGCCGACGCGGATTGCGCCGTGGCGCTCCATGTCCAGCCGTTCGATTTCGCCGGTGCTGTGCAGTTGACTGGCGATCTGCGGTTCGCGTGCCAGCACGTCGCGGTTGGTCTGTTCCACCAGTTCCATCAACGCGCCGTACAGCGGCACTTCTTCGCGGTACATGTCGGACATCGCTTTGGAGAAGCGTTGGCGGATCAGGTCGGGGCTGACGAAAGGCTGCACGGTCATGAAAAAAATTCCTGGCACGGTCACGTAAAGGATGTCGGAAAAGATCGCAGCCTTCGCCGACGCGGGCAAACGAAGAATCCTACGAACTTCATTCTGCCAACGACTGACCGTTTACCTGTCCTGACGCGAATTCTCCCCCAGAAATTCCCGATACAGACGTGCCGTATTCGACGGTTGCTCGACCATCGGCATATGGCCGACGCCGTCCCAGACATCGACTCGCAAATTGCTGATGCCTTTGCTCCAGACCGGCACGCTGCTGACGTCGATCAACCGGTCCTTGCGGCCCCAGAGCAACAGCGCCGGGCATTTGATGTCCGGCAGTTTCGGCTCCATCGGCGGGCTGGCGCGAAAATCCCGGAAGATCTCTTCCAGTTCATCGCGACATTGCTCGTATCGCTGGGCGATCGCGTCGAGCACCAGACCGGGTACCCACGGTGGTGAGGCCATGGTCATCGCATAGAAGCGTCGGAATTCTTCCCGGGAGTTGATCAGAAACGGATTGTGCCCGCGGGCCAGGTGGCGCTCCATGTCGCTGGCTTCGGGCGCAGTGACGCCGGCCGGGTCGATCAGCGCCACCGAAGCGATGCGGTCCGGGTAGGTCGCCGCCAGCCACGCGGCGATGTAACCGCCCATGGAGTTGCCGATCACATGGACCTTCTCGACGCCGCAGACGTCGAGCAACTGAATCATGCGCTTGGCCTGCACCGGAATGTAGTAGCCACCGCCGGCCTTGAAGCCGGTCTCGCCGTGGCCGGCCAGGTCCGGGATGATCACCCGATACTGCCCGACAAAATGCCGGGCAAAGCGTAGCCACAAGTTCTTTTCGGCACTGTAGCCGTGCAGCATCAAAATGCTGCTTGACGCTTCATAAGGCCCGCCTTGCCAGGTCGACACGGTCATTTCGGCAATCGGAACTTCAATCTTGTGCAACCGGTACAGCCTGGCCTCCAGGGCCGCGCTCAGATCGTAGAGCCAATGGCCGACCGCCGGGTAACTCAACCAGCTCCAGGCCACGAAAACCGCGAGGGCGACAAACAGCAAAAGCATCGTGGGTCTTCCTTGTTCAAGACAGAATGTGGTCAGCCGGTTTCAGCGTCCGGGTCAACCGGTGGTAGCTGAAACTGAAGCCGGGGAACATCGCGATCACGTGACCGCTCCTGCTTTGATACCAACTGTGGCAGCCGCCGGTTTTCCAGACCGTGCGTTCCATCTCCCGGTGAATCATCTGAGTGTAGGTACGTTCTGCTTCGGGGCGAACTTCGATGCTGCGCAGACCTTTGGCCTGCAAGGTGCGGATGCAGTCGAGGATGTAGTTCATCTGCGATTCGATGATGAACAGCGCCGAGGTGTGGCCGATGCCGGTGTTCGGCCCGGTGACGATAAACAGGTTGGGAAAGTCCGGCAGGCTGGTGCCGAGGTAGGCGCGCGGGTATTGCGCCCAGATGTCGCGCAGTTGTACGGCGTTTTTTCCGCTGACCGGGTAGGAAATCACGCCGTCGGTGGCGTCGTAACCGGTCGACCAGACGATCAGATCGACGTCGATGTGCCGGCCGTCTGTGGTGACGATGCCGGTTTCGTCGAGGCTGGCGATTCCCTGTTCGCGGCTGTGCAGCGTGACGTTGGGCAGGGTCAGCGCCGGGTAATAGGTGCTGGAGAGCAGCACCCGTTTGCAGCCGATGGTGAAGTCCGGTGTCAGTTTTTTCCGCAACTCAGGGTCAGTCACCTGGCGTTTGAGAAACTTCAGGGCCTGGCTCTGCACCATGTGAATCGCCGGTTTCGAGTATTTGAAGGCGATGACCCGGGTTTCGAATTGCCAGTAGATCATCCAGCGCAGCAGTTTGTAGGCGGGTTTCAGACCCAGCAGCCAGCGCTGGAACCGACCGAACGTACGGTCGGCCCGGGGCAGCACCCAGTGCGCGGTGCGCTGAAACACGTGCAATCGGGCGACCTTCGGTGCAATCGCCGGAATCACCTGGGCCGCACTGGCACCGCTGCCGACAATCGCCACCCGTTTACTGTGATAGTCGTAGCTGTGGTCCCAATTGTTTGTATGAAAGGTCTTGCCCTGAAAGCGATCCTGGCCGGGGAAGTGTGGGATAACCGGTTGGCTCAGTGGCCCGGTGGCATTGATCAGGAACTGCGCATAAAAAATACCTTTGGTGCCGGTGTGTACGGCCCAGCGTTTTTCGGTGTCGTCCCATTCGACGCGTTCGACGTTGGCCTGCAGTTCCACCCGATCACGCAGGCCGAAGCGTTCGACCACATGGTCGGTGTAGCGGTGCAGTTCAGCCTGTTCGGCGAACATCTGGGTCCAGCGGTAAGGCGCAAAGGACAGGGAATACAGCGGCGACGGTACATCCACCGCTGCACCGGGGTAGGTGTTCTGGCACCAGGTGCCGCCGAAAAAGTCCCGGCGTTCCAGCAAGCGAAAGTCGTCGATACCGGCCTTGAGCAGATTGACCGCCGCGCACTGGCCGCCAAAACCGCTGCCGATGATCAACACTTGGTAGGTTTGCATGGGCCTCCTTCTTAGAGTCTTTTTTCCATTTTCCTACTTTCATGTATAGCCAAACATTTGCCTGCCGTATGGCGGTAATGACGGGGTATTCGGCCCGCTGGCCGGTGATGGCTATTTAACGTCGCCCTGATAGACTCTCAGCACATCCGGTCTGCGGCCTGCGCAGTGCCGTTGAGTGGTCGAGGCCCCTATGGGAAGAACGGGAGGAAAGGGACTTTCACTGGCCAGGAGGCTTTATACATCGCGAACCCTCGGCTTGGTCTTGGGGCTTTTGTGCGTGAGCGTCGCGATGTATCCGCTCGACCCGCCGGCCTGGGTCTGGGCGCTGATGCTGTTTAACGGTCTGGTCTGGCCGCACCTCGCGTATCAATGGGCCCGCCGGGCGAAGGTTCCGTACCACGCCGAACACCGCAACCTGTTGATCGACGCCTTCCTCGGTGGCTTCTGGGTCGCCGCCATGCACTTCAATCCCTTGCCCAGCGCCACGACCATTTCGATGATGGCGATGAACAACGTCGCCATCGGCGGCCTGCGTTTTCTGCTGGCCGGGGCGGCGGCGCAGTTGCTCGGCGTCGGCGTTGGACTGGTGGTGTTTGCCCCCGCGTTTGTCCCGATGACCACACCGGCGCAACTCTATGCCTGTCTGCCGTTGTTGATGCTGTATCCGCTGGCGCTGGGCTGGATCTGCTTTCGCCAGGCCTACACCCTCGGCCTGCATAAACGCGAATTGCTGGCCCTGAGCCGCACCGACAGCCTCACCGGTCTGCTCAATCACGGCGCCTGGAAGGATCAACTGGAAGTCGAATTCGAACGCTGCAAACGCCAGCAGACAGGCGCGGCGATTGCGCTGATCGACATCGACCACTTCAAGGCAATCAACGACACCTACGGCCACGTGGCCGGCGATATCGTCCTGCGCCAGCTGAGCAAGATGCTCAAGCAGAACCTGCGTATGGCCGATGTGGCGGGGCGCTACGGCGGCGACGAGTTTTGCGTGATCCTGCCGGACTTGCCGCTGTTCAACGCGGCGCAGGCGATGGAAGCGTTGCGTGAGCGTTTTTCCTTTCTGGTGTACGAACAGAACCCGGCGCTGAAAGTCAGCCTGAGCATTGGTCTGGCGGCGCTCGATCCGGCTCACGGCGACGCGACACGCTGGCTGGATGACGCCGATCAGGCGCTGTACGAAGCCAAGGCCGGCGGGCGTAACCGGGTGATCTGCTGCAGCGACGACAAGCCACGGCGCGAGGTATTCGATTCGGTTTGAACGGATTGGGTGTCGCATCCGGGATAGAGCCTTGGCGCGATGTCAGGTACGGTTCAGTACCCGACACGAAACAAGGATTGATTCATGACGTTCAAATTCCCTCGTTCCCTGCTGGCCGCCGGTCTCGGCCTGACCCTGTCTTTCGCCACCGCTGGCGCGTTCGCCGAACCGCACAAACAGGTGCTGGCCTACGCAGAACAGTACAAACCCGAAGCCCTGAAGCTGCTCGAACGCCTGGTCAATATCGACTCCGGTTCCGGCTATGAGCCGGGGCTCAAGCAAGTCAGCGACATCGCCATCGATGAGCTGAAAAAGCTCGGCGCCACCATCGAGCTGGTGCCCAACACCCCGGAAAAAACCAACCACGTACTCGCTACGCTCAAAGGCACCGGCAAGGCGAAAATCCTGCTGATGGCACACATGGACACGGTGTTCAAGGAAGGCTCCGCCGCCGAGCGACCGTTCCACATCAAGGACGGCCGCGCCTACGGGCCGGGCGTGATGGACGACAAGGGCGGGATCGTCGCCAGCATCTACGCGCTGAAAATCCTCAAGAACCTCGATTTCAAGGACTACGCGCAAATCACCTTCCTGCTCGATGCCAGCGAGGAAACCGGCTCGGACGTCGCCACCGACCTGATCAAGAAAACCGCCAAGCTTCATGACGTTACCCTCAACCTCGAACCGGGCCGCCCGGCCGATGGTCTGGTGGTGTGGCGCAAGGGCAGCGCAACCGCGCTGGTCGAGGTCAAGGGCAAGGCGGCCCACGCCGGCGTCGCACCGGAACTGGGGCGCAACGCGGCGATGGAGGCGGCGCACCAGATCCTGCAACTGGGCAAGCTCGGCGACGAGGCCAAGAAAACCACCATCAACTTCACCGTGCTCAAGGCCGGCGACCGCACCAACGTGATCCCGGATCAGGCCACGGCCAAGGCTGACGTGCGGGCGGCAGTGCCGGAAGAGTTCGACCGGATCGAGAAGGATCTGGCGCGGGTGTCGCAGGACAAGTTGATTCCTGACACCGAGGTGAAAACTTCATTGCAGCGCGGCTTGCCGCCGATGCCGCAGACGGCGGAGTCGGATCGTTTGATGGCGATGGCCCAGGGGATTTACGGTGAGATTGGCCGCAAGTTGACCGAAGAAGGCAGCGGTGGGGCGGCGGATGCGAGTTTGTCGGCCGGGGTTGGGACGCCGACGCTGGATGGGTTCGGGATTGTTGGCGGCAACATTCATACGCCGGAGGAATACGCGGAGGTGGAGAGTGTGGCACCGCGGATTTATCTGTTGTCGCGGATGATTATGGAGTTGGCGAAATAGTAGTTTGATATATCAGAGTTAAGCAGTCGTCGTGAACGTAGGCTGCTTGCTTTGTTTGTAATAAGCCGAATCATAAAGTGTTCATGTTAGTCAGGTTTTTGAGATAGGAAGCAAGCAATTTCTTTGCTTAGAAGAATTATGTTTTCTTCCGATGTGTTACACAGGTGCTCAAATATAGCAAGGTCGTTAATAAACTTGTTTTCTGTGATAGCTTTGTAGAAGTGCTTGTCTGTGGTGATATGATCAGCACATTTAAAGTCCGGTAGAAACTCAGAGATTTTATGGTCTTCGAAAATTTTCTTCTCAACGCTATCGAAGGGTAAGAAGTAAGTGTTAGGGCAGTTTTTGATGTGTTTGTATATTTTTTGATCCCCGTCCAGGATTGAGATTACGTTTTCTGGACTGGAAAGAAAATGTTCTTTTGCGTTGAGCAATAGTAGTTTTATTACATTTGATCCCCCTCCAATTGGTACGATTTTGTACTGGGAAAAATTAGCTGGGCAGTACTTTGAAATCATGAAGATGAGAAAATTTTTTAGCATCTCATCTTCTGTCAGGATGTATTTGTCCCAGCCAATAAATCCAAACATTATGCTTTTAATATAGTTGTAGGAGGCGGGTGTGATATCGCCTTCACCATGAATGTTTGTCATGTAGAAAAGCTCTTTGTTTTTTAATGTTCTCATTAGGGCGAGTGAATGGGTAGTACATACAATATTTACTTTGTATGTTTCGCAGAATGCGCGGAGTCGCCGTATTAAATGGGCTTGGGTCGCCGCATCTAGCGAAATATCTATCTCATCAATTACGATTAGCTTACAGTGGTTGGTGATTTTTCTGTACAAACTGATCAGGAAGAATTCACCTGAGCTTAGGTGGTCTTCTCTAACATATCTGTCACCCTCAAGTGGTATGCAGTAATATTTCGTGTTTTTTATTTTTATTTCAACAAGATTTTTGAATTTGTCACTGGAATAGATGTCGCTTAGAAACTCAATGAGTTCGTGAGGGTACGTAAACCTTCCTAATATGATCGCTGTTCGTATGTCCTTGTCCGCAGTGCTGATACTTTGGAAATGGTTGAATCGTTGGCCATACGGCATTGGCAGCTCGACATCGATAGTTTTTTTTATTTCTTCAGGGATGGCTGATTTACAGTTAAGGCTGTTGATCGATGTGTCGAAAGTGAACTGAAATTCGTTAGTGCCGAACCTGTATGTTACCTCGCTATCGGCTTTGAATATGCCTGATGAGGTGGTCTTGGAGAAGGTGTCCGCAGATCGGAAATTAAGGATTGCTTTGATGAGCGTTGTTTTTCCTATTCCGTTCTTTCCTACAATGCATGTGAGCTTGTTTTCACTCAAGTCAACGCCAAAAGTCAAACTCTTAACATGCTGTATGTTTTTTAGCTCGACTGATAGTAGCATTATAGTTTGTCCGACTTATGAAGGAACATATCCACGGTAGTTGTGCCGTATTTCTTTCTTAACTTGTCGAGATAGCTGGGGTCGACTGTGTTGTAGTAGTTAAGATGTCCCGATATTTTTTCTATAGCGCCATCGAAGTCTGATCCTACGATTTTTTTGAATGTCTCTTTGTTGGTGAGGTAATAGTGAAGTTTGATTTCTGTATCTTTTTTGAATTTTATGTCTATGGATACTTTTCCGTTTGGAAGGATTACCATTCCTAGTAGCTTGATTTTGTTCCCTGTCTGAGTGTGTTTGCTTTTTGCATCATTGATCGAGAGTTTGTTTTTTGTAATTTCGGATAACTTTTGCGATATGTATTTTTCAGCCTCAAATATTGAGCTTTTTTCCATGGAGGAAATGATTATGTCGTCAGAGTATCTAGAAAAAACTAATGAGTTGTTTTTGCAGTATTCTTGAAGAGTGTTGTCGAAAGTAAAAAGGCATGCATTGCTGAGAGTTGGTGAGGTTGAGAAACCCACAGGTACTGAGTTGTTGACTGTCAAGGTTTTTACTATTTTTTCAATGTGATCTTGAATATCAGATATTGGACATTGTTCGATATTTTTGAGAATTGTTTCTTTTACCATGTCTTCGTCAATGCTGTTGAAGAAGTTTTTTATGTCGGTCTGAAAGAAATATTTGCTACGGGAATGCTTAGATACTGCATCTACGGCATTTACCCCTTTTCTGTATGAAAAAACAACGTCTTCATTTGTATCTAGATGATCAAGAAGTATCAGTTTTATGAAGGAGTGAAAGGTTCTTAGTTTTTTGTTTGGTACGTGTACTTCTCGATCATTGTATTTTTTTGTTTCGTAAAGACTGGTTATCTCGCCTGTGTCTAACTCAGGAAATTCGAATTTCCCCTGATGCATTGCGACTAACAGCTCTTTTAGAGGTCTTTTGTTCATTTTTTACGCCTTGGGAAGACTGCCGCAGCGAGAATACGACTTCGACAAAATATGCCGCAAAGTATCGTGTGAAACAATCGTTTCTAAAAAAAGAGAAGAAGGAGTTCCTGACGTAGGAAAAATGTTTCCTAAGGACGTGATGGGTAGGAAATTTCGGATCAGGTACGGATGAAAAGAATCGATCTGTAGCTGTAATCGATCAAAAGAAGTACGTATCTATTTTGACGACAGAGGATGAGACGACAAGAAACTGTCTGCTTGCGTAGGAGGTTTTACTATTTGTGTGCCTCTTAGCTCAACGCTAAAAGGCACACAAACGTAAAAGGAGACTAGACACCTGTAGAGGCCAGATTTGATGACTGGAGATGCTCCTAGTCACTGGCATGACTCGGACTGTAGATCAAGGAGTCTTGGAAAACAAGGTGTGAATTGGTGCGTAGTCTGAGCGGTCGTGGATGTAGGTGCTTTGGGCTCTTCGAACCCTTAAGCCCTTGTCTTTTTTGCGCACAACTTTCCAAGACCTTTCCTACAACGTACCCTGTTGCCGCGTTTCGGTGCCGACCCCTATAGTCTGGGCTCGCGGAAAAACTCCGCGAACGACCTTGGCCGGTCGGGCAGGCAAAACGCTACAGCGTCATCGTCCAGACATTCTCGTGCCTGGATTCGCTTTATGGCAGCTGTGCGCGGGACACCTTCGGGTGTGCCGGATGTGGTCTGCCCGGTCGGCCAACCCGCACACAGCCGCCACCTTCTTCGCTTGGCCGCGAACGGTGGTTGCTCTATTGGAGTTACACCATGACCGATCAAGTAATCCCCCGCTACCTCCCCATCGACACCTACGACGCCGAATCCCCGGTGCTCTTCATCAATACTCAAAAAGAACTCAGCGACATGGCCGCGTGTGCGATGCACCGTTTTGTGGTCGTGCGCGATCTGGCAGACACGTTTTCCAGTCTCGACCTCAAGGGCATTTCCGATTGTGATCTGACGCGCATTACCAGCGCGGTGCATCTGCTGATGCGAGAGGGCTGCGCCATTCTGAACGTGATTCAGACGCGAGCATTACAGCGGGAGGAAGGCTTCAAGGCAGCGGTGTAGCGGTTTCGCGGCGGGCGCCATGCGAGTGGACTCGTGATGGCGTCGGGCCGCTCTGCCTCTTTGTAGCGTGTTGCGAGGTTACTCTTTGACGCTCATGTATTCCTTGGCCCAGAGGATGTATTCCTCAGGCTGGGTGTAAGTGTGGGTCAGTTCGGTGGCGCTCAGGTCCGAGGCCTGGGTGAAGATCTGGCGTTGTTCGCGCAGGCTGTCGTAAGTCGCCTTGATCGCCGCGAAATAAGCACCGTGGCCGTCGATGGTCACGCGCACACCCAGTTCGGCCAGGCGTTTGTCGTCGCGCAGCGCCGGGTTGCCGTAGGTCACCAGCATCAGCGGGACGGTCAGGTGTTCGGCGATCTGCTCGAGCTGATCGAAATCCTGAATCCCGACCATGCAGATACCGTCGGCACCGGCGGCCTGGTATTGCTTGGTGCGGCTGATGATTTCCTGGTTCGGCAGGATGCCGGCGTTAGTCCGGGCGATGATTGCCATCTCCGAATCGACCCGTGCTTCCAGTGCCGCGCGGATCTTGCCGACGCCTTCGGCGACGGTGATCAGGTCGGTGGATTTACGGCCGAATTGTGCCGGCAGCAGGGTGTCTTCGATGGTCAGCGCGGCGACGCCGGCGCGTTCCAGTTCGACGATGGTGCGCATTACGTTGAGGGCGTTGCCGTAGCCGTGGTCGGCGTCGGCGATCACCGGCAATTGGGCGACGCGGCCGATGCGGGTGGCCTGTTCAGCGAATTCGCTGAGGGTGATCAGGGCAAAGTCCGGAGCGCCCAGCACCTGCAACGAGGCGACCGAGCCGCCGAGAATCCCTACTTCAAAACCCAGGTCAGCGGCGATGCGGGCAGACATCGGATCGAACACCGAGGCGGTGTGATAGCAGGTGTCGGAAGCCAGCAGCTGACGGAAGTTACGGCGCAAATCTTGATGAGAAAGCCTGGTCATACGAGTTCCACCAATACAAAGGAATGGAAAGGCTTGAGCAAAGGTGTCAACGCCGAAGGTGAAAAGGCTATCACGCCAATGGGTCAAGGATCATGACGAATTAACGAGGAAGTTAACCAGGAAAATCCTGTTCAGGCTTTCTTGTTGCAGGCAGAGGCGCTCAGGCCGCCACCGCCTGCTGCTGTTGATTGGGCAGCGGCACCGCCCGCACCGAGTTGCCCGGCTGCAATTGCAGGCGTTTGGCGGTGAGGCGGTCGATCACCAGACTGCTGCCGACCCGACGGCCCGGCGCGACGGTGATGCGGCAGTTTTCCAGGCGCCGATTGTGGATCAACCACAGCGGCGCCTGATCGTCCGGGGTGCCGATGCTCAGGGTCAGTTCCAGGCTGTCGCGCACGGTGCGGATGCTGCGGATCGGTGCTTCGATCACCGGGCCACCGTCGAAGATGTCGATATAGCCTTTGTGAGAGAAACCCTCGGACTGAAGGATTTTCAGTGCCGGTTCGGTATTGGGGTGGGCCTGACCGATCACGGCCTGGGCCTGTTCGGTGAGCAGGCAGGTGTACAGCGGCTGACGTGGCATCAGTTCGGCGATAAACGCTTTATTGCCCAGTCCGGACAGGTGGTCGGCGTGGCTGAAGTCCATCTGGAAGAAGTGCCGGCCCAGACTGTCCCAGAACGGTGAACAGCCTTGCTCGTCGGCACTGCCGCGCAGTTCGGCGATCATCTTCTCGCCGAACAGGTGCGGGAATTCGGCGACAAACAGCAAGCGCCCCAGCGACAGCAAGCGTCCATTGCTGCCGTGGCGCTGGTCATGGCGCAGGAACAGCGAGCACAGTTCCGATTGGCCGGTCAGTTCGTTGTTGAGGAACAGCGTCGGGATCTGCCGTTGAATACCCAGGTCCGGCGCCGAGCTGACGGTCAGCCCGACCCGATAGTTGTACCAGGGCTCACGCAGGCCGACGGCCCCGGCCAGGGCGCTGACCCCGACCACTCGCTGCTCGTCGTCTTCAAGCACGAACAGGTAATCGGCATCGGCCCGTTCGACCTGCTCGGCGAAGGCGCGCTGTGCCCAGCGTACCCGGTGGGCCAGGCGATCTTCGTTGGCGGGCAGGGTGGTGAACCCCGGCCCGGCCTGTTGCACCAGCGTCATCAACGCTGGCAGGTCGCTGACTTGAACCGGACGGACAATCATGCTGCAACTCCTTTTGCGCGCCTGCTCGGGCACTGTCGTTGGGTAGGGGCGCGGTTCACAGGGCGATCAACCGGATCGTGCCGCCAGCGCGGACGTTCAGCGCCGCGCACAGGGCCGGGTCAAGCCCCAGGGGCTGACCGGGCTGGAAATCCAGCTCGGTGACCACCGCCCGAAAGCCATGCAGAGCATCGTTGCTCACCAGATAGCGACCGCGAGCATCGATCAGCGGTTCCTCCTGAACCGTGACTGTCTGGCTCTGCGCGATCGAACGGATGTTGGCGGTGCGGGCATACAAGGTCGGGCCGGCATCGAACAGATCGATGTAGCTGTTGGTTTCAAAACCCTCGCGCTCGAGGATGTCGAAGGCTTCCTGACCGTCCGGGTGGATGCGGCCGATGCAGTCCTGCGCGGCTTGCGGCAGCATCGGCACGTAGATCGGGTATTGCGGCATCAGTTCGGCGAGAAACGTACGGCTCTGCAAACCGCACAGGCGTTCGGCCTCGACGTAGGGCAGGTCGAAGAAATGTTTGCCCAGCGCATCCCAGAACGGTGAATGGCCTTGTTCGTCGCTGTAACCGACGATTTCGGTGATCACCGCTTCGGCAAATCGCGGCGCGTGGGCGGCGATGAACAGCAGCCGTGCCCGCGACAGCAATTCGGAAAAAGGCGTGCGCACCAGCGCTGCGTCGATGTGAAAACCGCGCAGCAGCGTATGCCCGCTCAGGTCGTGACACAGCGACAGCGCCGGCACGCCGTGTTCGATGTTCAGCTCTCGCGAGGCACTGGTGAAGTGGCGGTTGCGCAGGCTGTAGAACGGCTCGTTGAAACCTGCGGTGGCGAGGATTTCCGAGCAGCCGACCAGTCGATGGCTGTCGATGTCTTCCAGCACGAAGAAGTAGTTCTCCGGGCCCTGAGCCGCCGCATCGCTGTCGAACGAGGCGCAGGACGCGGCGATTTTTTCGCCCAGGCGTTCGCTGTCGTCCGGCAGGGATGTGACGCCCACCAGGCTGTCGCGCGCCAATTGTTGCAATTGAGGCAGGTCGTTTGGCTCGACTGGACGTAAGACCAGCATGGATGCACTCCTGTATCAAAAGGTTCGGCCCATTCGCCGAACCTGACTATCACTGTCGGTTTCCACGCGTTAAAGCGGCGGTCGCCTGATTTGTTGTCAGACGCCGCTCTTTTTCTTGTCAGCCATTGCTCGGGTCAGGCAGCGCGGTACTGGCGCCGAGCTTGTTCAGGAAGAACAGGTACACCAGACCCAGTGCGATCCAGATCAGGCCGAGTTTCTGTGCATCGACGCCCATGTTGTACATGATGGCCGCGACGATGATGAAGCCGATCACCGGGCAGATCAGGTGACGGATCACCTGCCCGGATTTCTGCCGGCGCCAGTAGTAGTTGATCACGGTCAGGTGCAGCAGCATGAAGCCGCTCAGGGCGCCGAAGTTGACCAGCGAAGTCAGGGTGTCCACCGAATTGATGAACAGGTAGCAGATCACCAGCGACAGCACGGCCACCAGATAAATGCTCAGGTACGGCGTGTTGTGTTTCGGGTGCACCTTGGCCAGCACTTTCGGCAGCTTGCCGTCGCGGGCCATGCCGAACAGCAGGCGCGAGACCGCCGCTTGCGAAGTGATCGCCACCGCCACACCCCAGGCCAGGGCCGTGGCTACACCGGTCAAGGTTGCGAGCCAGCTGCCAGCTGCGATTTCGGCGATTTCATAGAACGCGGTGTCGGCGGACTTGAAGCCCATGCCCGCTGCCAGATCGGTAGCGATCCAGGTTTGCGCGACGAAAATCACCCCCATCACTACCAGTGTGATCAACGCAGCTTTGCCGACGCTGCGGCCCGGATCGCCCTTGATCTCTTCGGCGAGGGTGGAGATCGCATCGAAGCCGAGGAACGACAGCACCGCAATTGACACCGCTTGCATCAGCAGGGCGAAGTTGAAGGTTTCCGGGTGATACAGCGGCGCCAGGGTCAACTGGCCGTTGCCGCCACCGTTGTGCAGGGCGTTCCAGGCGTAGAACAGGAAAATCCCCAGCACGACCAACTGCGCCAGCAGGAACACAATGTTCATGCGAGCGGTAAAGGTGATGCCACGCAGGTTGACGAACGTGGCGCTGACCAGAAACGCCAGAATGAAGCCGACTTTCGGGATGTCCGGATACAAATGGTTGAGCGCCATCGCCGCATACACGTAAAGCAGCGGCGGAATCAGCAGATAGTCGAGCAGCATCAGCCAGCCGGCGATGAAGCCGACGTGTTGATTCAGGCCCCGTTGCGCGTAGGAATAAACCGATCCGGCAATCGGAAAGGCCCGGGCCATGCTGCCGTAACTCAGCGCGGTGAAGACCATCGCCACCATGCCGATGATGTAAGCCAGAGGCACCATCCCCGGTGCCTCGGCGTTGACGTAGCCATACACGCCGAACGGGGCGATGGGGATCATGAAGATCATCCCGTACACCACCAGGTCGGTCAGTGTCAGGCTACGTTTCAACTCCTGTTTGTAGCCGAACTCTTCTATTTCCATGAAGCGCAACTCCTTGTCAGCCAATCGGTCGTTTTAGTTGTTATATCGGTCCGTCGTTTACAGCGTCAGCAGTGGTTACATCAATCCTTACAGCAATGGAGCCAGATAATCTGCCCAGCGGGTCACCGCTTCCGGGCTGCGCAGCAGGTCGTTGCGCACTTCGATCAACACCGACTCCAGGCCCCGGGCATCGCCGTGCACCGGTACGGTCATGTCGCCCAGCGGGTCGATCCTGTACGGCTGGTTGCCGGCGACTTTCAGCGGGTGTCGTTCCAGAGCGTCGAGCATCCGCTGGGCATAGGCCCGGGCCTGACCGAACAGCACGCCGACTTCCAGCTCGCGCGGCTGGCCGTAGTACACCGGGGTAAAACTGTGAATCCCTACCACCCGCACCGGCCGACCTTCGGCCAGACGTGCATCGATCAGTTGTTGCAGCCGTGTGTGAAACGGCTTGAACAGGCACTGGCGCCGGTATTCGCGGGTGGCTTCGTCGAGCTCGCGGTTACCCGGCACCTGATAGATCTCGCTTTGCGCCGGGATGCTGTCGGGTGCATGCCGGGGGCGGTTGAGGTCGATCAGCAGGCGCGAATAGTTGGCGCTCAGCAGCGTCGCACCCAGCTGCTCCGACAGTTGCTCGGCCAGCGCCAGGGCACCGATGTCCCAGGCGATGTGTTCGCGCGCGGCCGTGTCATCCAGGCCCAGATTGTTCAGGGCCTCGGGGATGTAGCGGCTGGCGTGTTCGCACACCAGAATCAGTGGGTGCGTCGAATCTTCACGGCTCAGGTTGTAGACCGGTCGGGTGTACAACCCAAGCTCGGCGGATTCAGTACAGGCGTGCATAGTGCTCACAAAGGTCAGCGGGCGAGAGCTGTTCCGTCAGCGCCAGTTCCTCGGTTTTAAGGGCGAAAAAAGTCTCGAGCAACGCGCTTGGCAGCGCTTCGACCAGCGCTTCACTGCGACGCAGGCAATCCAGTGCCTGGGCCAGGGAGGCGGGCAGGGCAACGATGCCCCGGGCCTTGCGTTGTTCGTCGTTGAGTGAATCAGGGATTTCATCGGTGATCGCGTTCAGCGCCAGACGTTGCTCGATCCCCAGGCGTCCGGCGATCAGCAGCGCGGCCATTGCCAGATGCGGCGAGGCGGTGGCGTCCATGGCGCGGAATTCCAGGTTGTATTGCTTCGCCACGGGCTTGTTGCCCAGGCTCACGGTCGGGCAGATGCGCAGCGCCGCTTCGCGGTTCTGCTGGCCCAGACAGGCGTAGGACGCGCTCCAGTGATGCGGCTGCAAGCGCTCATACGACACCGACGTCGGTGCAGTGAACGCACACAGTGCCGGCAAGTAATGCAGCACGCCCGCCGCCCAGTGCTGGCCGAGGGTCGACAGACCATTGCTGGTGCCGGCGTCGTAAAGCATTGGCTGACCGGCCAGATCGAGGAGGCTGATGTGCAGGTGCACGCCGTTGCACACCGCGTCGGCAGCGGTTTTTGGCGCAAAGCTCAGATCCAGACCCATCTGCCGGGCGATTTCGCGGGTGATCTCGCGCACGTTGACCGCGCGATCCGCCGCCGCCACGCCTAGGGTTGGGCGGCAGGTGATTTCGTATTGATGCTTGCCGTATTCGGGCAGGAACATTTCCGGCTCGACGCCACCGGCGCGCAACGCACTGAGCAGCCAGCCACCGAATTCGGCGCCCTGGCGCTGGGCTTCCAGCGAGAAAGCCCGGTGTTCGGCAAACCCGGCGTGCAGATTGAATTCGTGTTCGAACGCTGCGTTGACCTGCAAGCCGAGCTCATCGCGATAGCGCTCGACCTCGTTGCGCAACAGGGTGCGCGGGCAGGCGGCCCACGGCCGGCCATCGGTTTCGCGGATATCGCCATGGATGAAATCCAGCGCTGGCGCTGCAGCGTCCGGGCCGTTGCTGACGGTGACGCGGCTGGCCAGATCGGGAATCAGCCGCAGGTCGCCATAAGCGCCCCACGGGCTGGTCGACGCGATGATGTCCTGCGGCGTCAGCGCGCTGTTGGCCGGCACCCAACCACAACCGGCGGCCTGATAATGGTCCAGCTCATCGGTGGGAAACGAACGGCCACGGGTGACGCCGATCAGGTCGGTGGTGACGATGGTGGTCATCGGCAACGGCGACAGGCGTTCGCTCATGGCTGCATCTCCTGCAACCGGCCGAGCACGGTGTCGGTGTCGGTGATCCAGCAGTAGCCCTTGATCGCATTCAGACAGGCGTCGTGGCGTGCTTCGGTGTACGTCGCGCAGGCGTCCGCCACCAGAGTGACGAGGTAGCCACGGTCGGCGGCGTCACGCACGGCCATGTCCACGCATTGGTCGGTGACGATGCCGGCGATGATCAGGTGACGGGTTTCAAGGTTGCGCAGCACGTAGTCGATGTTGGTCGAGTTGAAGACCCCGGACGAAGTCTTCGGCAGCACGATTTCGTTTTCCACCGGGGTCAGTTCAGCAATGACCTGAGCCTGCGGGCTGCCCTTGGGCAGGTGCATGTCCGACAGCTTGTGATCCAGCGAGCGATCGCGGCCGTCGGCGGTCAGGCTTTCGATCAGGGTGTGCAGCACGTTCTGTCGTGCCTCGCGGAAGGCGTTGAGCAATCGGAGCTGATTGGGCACCACTTGCGAGCGCGTGCGGTTGAGGAAGTACGCGGCGTCCGGGCCTTCGAGGTGCGGGTCGAACTGTGGTTCGAGCCAGGCGCGCTGCATGTCCACCAGCAACAGGGCGGTGTGATCGGTGACAAACGGCAGGTCCCGTGGCGAGCGATGGGGAAGGCTGAACATCCTTATTTATCCTCCAGCAAATGGGTGTCGAAGTCGTTGCGCAGGGCATCGATGCCTTCCAGGCGATCGGCCAGGTCCGGGCAACGCAGGGTCAGGCAGGCAATCAATGCCTCGACCTGGGCCAGCGCCGGGACCATGGTGTCGAACGGCGAGGCCGACTCCACCGGAGCGCTGATGATCATGTCGGCCAGTTCGCGCAGCGGCGAGGCATAGATGTCGGTGAACAGCACGACGCGGGCGTTGTTGTTCTTCGCCGCGCTCGCCACGCGCAGGGCCTGGGTCTGGTAGCGGCGATAGTCGAACACCAGCACCACATCCTGACGTTGCAGGTCGAACAGGCGATCCGGCAGTTGCGCGTTGTCTTCCAGCGCAAAGCAGCCGGGGCGCAGCAGGCGCAAATGATTGAGCAGGTAAGTCGCCATCAGGCTGCTGAAGCGCCCGCCGAAGCAGTACACCTGATGCCGGGTGTCGAGCAGCCAGTCGGCCAGAATTCGCACATCTTCCGGTTGAGTCAGGGCCTGGGTTTCGGCCAGCAGGTTGTGGCTGTGAGCCAGATAATGGCTCCAGGCATCGTCTTTATTCTGATGCGAGCGTGGCTGCAACAGGGTGCGCGGCGAGCGCAGGCGATGGTCCATGTCGCTGAGCAGGGCGTCCTGGAATTCGGCATAACCGCCGAAACCGAGCTTTTTCACCAGGCGCACTATAGTTGGATCGCTGACGCCGGCATGTTCGGCCAGGCGCGCCATCGGGCCAAGCCCATTGCGTGGATACTGATCGAGCAAGGCGCGAACGACTTTGCGCTCCGACGGCGTCAGGTCAAGGCCGGGGTCGGTGATCAGGTCTCTTAAAGGGGGCATCCGGGCTCCTGCTGGATGGGGTGTTGAATTCGCTTCACAATCCGTTAAAACAGTATTTATGTAACTGACGCTACATGTCTAGCGAATTTTTCGGCGTTTAAACCAAGCCCCAAAATGGGGCGGGAAGCCCGTAACGCAAGGGTTACACGGATGTCGATCAGTCTTGTAGTCCATTGCCCATTACGGTGTCAGACATTGCCGCTTTCACACGCTCGGATCACCCAATCGACTTGCCCGGAGCATCCCGGTTTACGGCACAATTGCCGCTCTATCCGCGATTACGCCGATGACCGTCCTGTTTTCCAGCCGAGTGACTTCCCGTGCAGACCACCCGTTTGACATTGATCTGCCATGCCAGAACAGTCGCACAAAAATTGGCGTGTTTTCCTACGAACGAAGCTGTTGAAGAAACGGCGCTGGCGTCCTGCTCGCTGGCTTCGCGTTTCGACTCCGCTTCGCGCCTGATTTGCGGCCCGGAGCTGCGCACCCGCCAGACGGCGGCGTGGTTTGGCCCTGAGGTACGCATCGACGAGGCCCTGCGTGATTGCGACTGGGGACGCTGGCAGGGTCAGTCGATCAAGGATTTGCAACGAAACGAACCCGAGGCATTGCAAGCCTGGCTCGAAGATCCGCACGCCGCACCCCATGGCGGTGAGTCGGTGGCGCAACTGCGTGAACGGGTGGCTGCGTGGCTGGTTTCACTGCAAGCCACGCAGGGACACGTGGTGGCGATCACCCATCCGTTCGTGATTCGTGCTGCGTTGATGCAGGTCGTGCAGGGCGAGGCGTTTCACAGCATCGACGTCGAGCCGCTGGCGGTGGTCGATCTGCGGTTTACCGGGCGCTGGCGGCTACGCTTGTCCGGCATGAATCTGGAAGGAGCAGAGTAATGAAGCGATTGCTGGTGATCGGCATCGGTGCCGGCAACCCGGACTACATCACGATGCAGGCGGTGAAGGCGTTGAACCGGGTGGACGTGTTTTTCCTGATGGACAAGGGCCAGAGCAAGGACAAGCTGATCGACCTGCGGCGAGAAATCTGTGAGCGCTACATCACCGATCGTACCTACCGTTTCGCCGAAGCCCACAGCCCTGAGCGCGAGCGCGGTGTGGACTACAGCGCAAGCGTCGATGATCTGAACCGCGCCAAGCAACAAACCTTCGAACGGCTGATCAATGACGAATTGGCTGACGGGCAGTGCGGCGGTTTTCTGGTGTGGGGCGATCCGGCGCTGTACGACAGCACCATTCGCATCCTGCAGGCGATTCTGGCTTCGGGGCGATGTGAGTTTGAATTTGAAGTCATTCCCGGCATCACCAGCGTTCAGGCCCTGGCGGCACAACACAAGGTGCCGTTGAACACCATCGGCCGCTCGATTGAAATCACCACCGGCCGGCGCCTGGCGGCGGGGCAGGTGAGTGACACGGACAGTCTGGTGGTGATGCTCGACGCTGAAGATTCCTACCACCAGGTGGCGGATCAGGAGACAGAGATTTACTGGGGTGCCTACCTCGGCACGCCGGACGAAATCCTCATCCATGGCAAGCTCGGCGACGTTGCCGATGAGATCGAACGGGTGCGCAAGGCTGCCCGGGCCGAGCATGGCTGGATCATGGACACTTATCTGTTGCGCAAGCCTTGATCTCGCGACCGAAGCGCTCGCGATACACCGACGGCGGCACCCCGACCACGCTGCGAAACGCCACACGAAAGCTTTCCACCGAGCGATAGCCACAGCGCAGGGCGATCTGCTCGGTGTTCTGCGGTGTGCTTTCCAGTAATTCCCGGGCCCGGGCCAGACGCTCGTGTTGCAGCCAGGCCTTGGGTGACTGGCCGCTGGCTTCGGTAAATTTGCGCAGGAAGGTGCGTTCGCTCATCGCCGCTTCGCTGGCCAGATCGCGCACTTCCAGCGGTTCGTGCAGGCGCTCGCGGGCCCACTGCATCACGCGCGACAGGTCGCTGCGCGGCGTTGGGCTGACCGGTGTCGGAATGAATTGCGCCTGACCGCCGGTGCGCTGCGGCGACATCACCAGCCGTCGCGCCACCGAGTTGGCGATCTGGGTGCCGAAGTCCCGCGCCACCAGGTGCAGGCAGGCGTCGATCCCGGCCGCGCTGCCGGCCGAAGTAATCAATTGGCCGGAATCGACGTAAAGCACGTCCGGATCGACATCGATGGCCGGGAATCGCTCGGCCAGCTCCGAGGTGTAGCGCCAGTGAGTGGTGGCGCCGTGCCCGTCGAGCAGGCCGCTGGCGGCCAGCACAAACACGCCCGAGCAGATCGACAGCAACCGGGCGCCGCGTGAATGGGCATCACGCAATGCTTCGAGCAAGGCCTCGGGCACTGGCGCACTGCGGTCGCGCCAGCCGGGAATGATGATGGTGCGCGCATCCGCCAGCAGCTCCAAACCACCATCCGCCAGTACCTGGATCCCGCCCATGGCGCGCATCGGGCCTTGATCGACCCCCGCGATGCAGTGCTCGTACCACGGGAAATCGAACTCCGGCCGGGCCAGGCCGAAGATCTCCACGGCGATGCCGAACTCGAATGTGCAGAGGCCGTCGTAGGCCAGAATCGCGACCAATCCAGGTGAATCAGGCATTTGGCGGAAAATTCCCGGTGAGTGTCTTGTGCGCCACTGTAGCGGCAAGCGGCGGCTCGATAAAGTCTGTTCATCCCCACAGACAAAGGAGTGATTCAACATGCCCAGCCTGGTTCGCGAAATTCCTGCCGCCCCTTCGGCGATTGCCCTGATGCATTTCAGCAACCGTCTGACCTTCGAAACCGATTGTTCCGACGTCTTCAGCAGCCAGGAATCCGGCGAAGTCGACTTTGTGCTGGTGGACGTGCGCGGGCCGCTGGCCTTCGAGCGCGGTCACGTGCCGGGGGCGATCAATATTCCGGGGCGGTTGCTGACGGCGGAAGGGCTGGCGGACTACCCGAAAAACACCCTGTTCGTGGTCTATTGCGCCGGCCCTCACTGCAATGGCGCCAACAAGGCCGCGGTGAAGCTGGCGGCGCTGGGTTATCCGGTCAAGGAGATGATCGGCGGGGTGACCGGCTGGCTCGATGAAGGCTTTCAGCTGAGTGTTGCGACACCGCGCGTCGCCGCCGCACCGATCGCCTGCGATTGCTGATAGCCGGAGGGTTGCCGCTTCGGCGGCACCTTTTGTCGGCTTTGTCCTACAACCCTTGCACCGCTCTGGCGCACACTTTTCCCACGTGATGGCACTCGCCGATTTTCTGTAAGTATTTGTCGCTTAAACACAATTTGCCCCGTGCGCGCCGCCATAGACTGCCGGCCACTTCGGTTTCTTTGCGCTACACAGCCCAAGGCCGAACCTGACAATCGAAAGCTGCCAATAAAAGCCTCCGCACACGGGAGTAATAAATGAAAAAGCTGGTTATGTTCGGTGCCCTGGCACTGTCGATGTTGTCCCTGACCGCCGTGGCCGAAGACGCCAAACCGATCCGTATCGGTATCGAAGCCGGTTACCCGCCATTCTCGATGAAAACCCCTGACGGCAAACTGGCCGGTTTCGACGTGGACATCGGCGATGCGCTGTGTGAGCAGATGAAAGTCAAATGCACCTGGGTCGAGCAAGAGTTCGACGGCCTGATCCCGGCGCTGAAAGTGAAGAAGATCGACGCGATCCTGTCCTCGATGACCATCACTGACGACCGCAAGAAAAACGTCGATTTCACCATCAAGTACTACCATACCCCGGCGCGCTTTGTGATGAAGGCAGGCTCCGGTGTGAAAGACCCGCTGGTCGAGCTCAAAGGCAAGAAAGTCGGCGTGCTGCGCGCCAGTACCCACGACCGTTACGCCACCGAAGTGCTGGTGCCGGCCGGCATCGAGCTGGTGCGTTACGGCTCGCAGCAGGAAGCCAACCTGGACATGGTTTCCGGTCGTATCGACGCGATGCTGGCCGACTCGGTCAACCTGAGCGACGGCTTCCTGAAAACCGACGCCGGCAAAGGCTTCGAATTCGTCGGCCCGACCTACGAAGACGCCAAGTACTTCGGCGGCGGCGCCGGTATCGCAGTGCGTAAAGGCGATACCGAGCTGGCGGAGAAATTCAACAGCGCCATCAACGAAATCCGCGCCAACGGCAAGTACAAGCAAGTGCAGGACAAGTACTTCGACTTTGACGTGTACGGCCATTAATACGCCGTAGAAAAAAGTGGCCCCGTTGACGCGGTGGCCACTTTTTTTTCGCCCGTGATTTATCCTGTCAGCACATTTTCAATGCAGTCATTGCCCCGGCAACGACCACAGAATTCCCGGAGTTCCCCATGCAACGCATCGACCATCTTCTGCCCTGGAGCCACCTGGGCAGCGAACGTTCCCTGAGCGTGTTCCGTTACGGCGCCGGCCCGCGCAAGGTCTACATCCAGGCCAGCCTGCACGCCGATGAACTGCCGGGCATGCGCACCGCGTGGGAACTGAAAAAGCGCCTGGCCGAGCTGGAAAGCAACGGTCAGTTGCAAAGCGTGATCGAACTGGTGCCGGTGGCCAACCCGATCGGCCTCGATCAGCACCTGCAAGGCAGCCACATGGGGCGTTTCGAGCTGGGCAGCGGCAAGAACTTCAACCGCTCCTTCGTCGAACTCAGCGCGCCGGTGGCCGAGCGCGTCGGGAGTCAGTTGGGTAGTGATGCCCAAGCCAACATTGCGTTGATCCGCCAGACCATGGGCCAGGTCCTCGACGAACTGCCAGCTCCGGCCTCGCAACTGGAAGCGCTGCACCGCCTGTTGCTGCGCCACGCCTGTGAGGCCGACATCACCCTCGATCTGCATTGCGATTTCGACGCCGCGATTCATATTTACGCACTGCCGCAGCACTGGCCGCAGTGGCAATCCCTCGCCGCACGCCTGAAGGCTGGCGTGGCGCTGCTGTGTGAAGATTCCGGCGGCAGCTCGTTCGACGAATCCTGCTCCTCGCCGTGGTTGCGCCTGGCTCGGGCCTTCCCGAACGCGGCGATTCCGCCGGCCAACCTCGCCACCACCCTTGAGTTGGGCAGCATGGGCGACACCCGCGTCGATCAGGCCCAGGCCAATTGCGAGGCTATCCTCGGCTTCCTGGCCGAGCAGGGCTTCATCAGCGGCGATTGGCCGAAAGCGCCGGACGAATGCTGTGAAGGCATGCCGTTCGAAGGCACCGAATACCTGTTCGCACCGCATCATGGCGTGGTGAGTTTCCTGCGCGATGCCGGTGAATGGGTCGAGCGCGGCGATGCGCTGTTCGAAGTGGTCGATCCGCTGAACGACCGCGTGACCACCGTTCGCGCCGGCACCAGTGGCGTGTTGTTCGCCATCGATCGCGGACGCTACACCCAGCCGGGTATCTGGCAGGCGAAAGTGGCGGGGCGCGAGCCGATTCGAGTCGGGAAGCTGATCAACGACTGAAGGATCTTCGCTGAATTTGATGGCCTCTTCGCGGGCAAGCCAGCTCCCACAGGTTTCGAGGTGTACGCACAATCACTGTGGGAGCGGGCTTGCCCGCGATGGCGATGTCAGCGGCACCGCAATAGCTGGAAAGACAGTGTTAGGCTCTGCCCCGAACCCTGCACTGTGTGAAGGAAGGCTTATGTTGAAGGTGTTTGCGCTGTTGACGCTGCTGGCGTCCACTGCCGTTCAGGCTCAGACCTCGTTGCAAAATGATCTGCCGCTCAACTACCTGGCCCAGGTGCACCCGGACGCCGAACCGCGTCCGCTGGTGATTTTCCTGCATGGATATGGCAGCAACGAAGCAGACTTGATCGGTATGAAATTTCAGCTGCCCAAGCAGTACAACTACCTGTCGGTGCAGGCACCGATGGCGTTGGGGGAAGGGCGTTTCCAGTGGTTTCGCAAGAAAGGCGAAGGTGCCTACAACGGCGAGACCGACGATCTGAAGGCCAGCAGCCAGAAACTGCGGGCCTTTATCGCCGCTGCGGCGCAGAAATATCACGCGCAACCGGAGAAGGTGTACCTGATCGGTTTCAGCCAGGGCGCGATGATGACCTACGAGGTCGGGTTGCGCCAGCCAGCGGCGGTCGGTGGCATTGCCGCGTTGAGCGGGCGGGTGTTGCCGGTGCTCAAGAGCGAGCTGAAGTCAGAGCAGCATCCACCGCTGGAAATCTTCATCGGCCACGGCACGGCAGATGACCGTGTGCCGTACAGCGGTGGCACCGAGGCCGATGCGTTGTTGCAGAAGCTGTCGTACAAACCGCAATTTCATGCCTATCCCGGCGTCGGCCACAGCATCAGCGCGGCCGAGCTTCGGGATTTGAACGACTGGTTGCAGCAACTCAATCCCTGAGAATCACTTTTCCTTGAGGATGGTCTTCACCAATGCCTCGTGACCGCTCTTGTCGCTGGCCCGGGAAATCACCTGGACCAGCGCCATGCGCGTGCCGGAACCGGCCAGCAACGTGGTGTTGAGGGTCTGGCCGCCGCCCTGGGTGGCGGTGCTGTCGACCTGACGCAAGCCCAGGCCGTTACCTTTCTGGGTCAGGCTCTTTTCGCTGAGTTTGTTGAAGTCCGGCAGGGCTTTGCGCTGGGCGTCGATGAAATCGGAGACGGTGCCGTCGAGGAACGCACTGTCGTTGTCCTTGACGTTGTTGCCTTCGGGAATCTGGTTTTCGGCGACGATGACCACAGTCTTGGTGGCATCGTTGCTGTACATGGTGCCCTTGGCACCGGTCGGCCCGGCCGGCAGCGGGTCGCCGACAAAGCCCTTGGGCAGGACAAAACTGAATTTGCCGTCGAGCATCGAGACCTTCTCGGTGACAGCCTTCTCTTTGGCCTTGGCTGCCTGAGCATTGATGGCGCCGAAACCGGCCACCGCCGCCAACAACAGGACGACGGCTTTCTTGCTAAGCAATGACATTCGAATCTCCGAGGGATGGTCGCGCTTGGGCGGCGATCATCCCACGGAGCACACCCGGCACTCCAGAGCGGTTTGTCCGGGCGGGCTCAGTTCGGCGACGGTGCCGGCGCGGGTTTGGCCAGCAACTGCCGGGTGACGCCCAGCATCGCCACCGAAACGGCCACGGCCACCACGAAACCGCCGAAACCCAGATTGGGAACCGTCAGCGCCAGCACCAGACAAAACGCCGAAAACGAATACATCCCCGTCGCTGTCGCCCGCAACAACGCGGCGGTAAACGCCGGGCCACGGGTCTGCTGGGAAAACACCGCCATCACGCTGCCGAGCACCGGGAACACCGCGAGCAGACCGCTCCAGCGTTCGCCGACGGTGCTGGCCAGCATCGTCACCACCAGCGTCAACGCGGCCCCGGCGATCATCCGCCAGACCAGTTTGTCCGACTTCGGCGCCGAGCCACCGACCACCGGTTGCACCTTGGGGAACAGGTATGGCGCGGCGAGAAGGGCAGTTGCAGCGGCGGCAATCGAGAAGGGCAGAGAGGCCGGTATCAGCGACAGGATCAACGCCAGCACGGCCCAGACCGATAACGAAACCACCAATGCCAGCGGCCAGTTCGCCCGCTGCGCCACCTGCGCATAAGTGACGCAAAACGCGATCATCGCAAACATGGCCGACAGCGCCGCGACCGCCGATTGCGCGGCAAACGCCGGCCCTTGCTCGATGGCGAGGAAAAACAGAATCGGCCCGACCACCACCGGCAATCCCGACAGCCAACCGGCAACGCTGGGGCCCCAACGCTTCCCGGCCAGGGAAATCAGCAGCAAAAAACCGGGAATCAGCAGCAGTTTGAGGATCAGCACGCAGGTGTCTCCGTGGGGTTGAATGAGGGCCACGTTAGCATTGTCGTGAACGGATTGCTGCACTTGTATGCAAAAGATGTATACAAAATGCCGAGCGCGATAGCGGGCTATGCTCTGAGTATCAGGGTTTACCGGAGTCGATGCCGCGATGAGCAGTACACCGAAGGTGTTGCGTGGATGCTGCGGGATCGGCTTGTGGGCCTTGTTGCTGACCCCCACCTGGGCCAGTTGGCAGGACGCGGTGCCCGGCGCACAGATCATCGGCACCGGCGATTTCAGCGTGTTCGGTTTCGACGTCTACAACGCCCGGTTGTGGAGCGCGGCGCGACCGCTGGCCGATGGGCAGCCCTTTGCACTTGAGCTGATCTACCGGCGCTCCATTTCCCGCGATGACCTGGTGAAGGCCAGCGTCGATGAGATCAGGCGTCTGGCCGGTGCTTCCCTCAGCCCGGTGCAACTGGCCGTGTGGCAAACCCAGATGCAGCAATCGTTCGTTGATGTTCAGGCCGGCACGCGGATCACCGGGGTGTACCTGCCGGGGCAGGGTGCGCGGTTCTTTGTCGGCCAACAATTGCAGCATGAAATCGACGATCCGCAGTTTGCCCGGGCGTTTTTCGACATCTGGCTCGACCCGCGTACGCGCAGTCCCGAGCTGCGCCAGCAATTGCTTGGCAACGGTAAACCCTGAACGCAGCACATCTGCGCTTGGGCACGTCGACTGAAACGTCTAAGCTGCGTCTTTCGACTTGTTTCTGGATGTGTGCGTGAAATTCAGTTTGCCCAAAATCGCCACCGCGCCGTTCTGCCCGCCGGAAGTAGCCGGCAGTGTTCCGGTCGATCCCAATGCCTCGTTCTTCAAACGCGTGCTGCGCTTTGCCGGCCCCGGTTTGCTGGTGTCGATCGGCTATATGGATCCGGGCAACTGGGCCACCGCGATCGAGGCCGGTTCGCGCTTCGGCTACAGCCTGTTGTTCGTGGTGTTGCTGGCGAGTCTGGCGGGCATGGTTGTGCAATGCCTGTGCTCGCGATTGGGCATCGCCACCGGGCGCGATCTGGCGCAGCTGTCCCGCGAACGCTACAGCACTCCGACGGCGCGGCTGCAATGGGTGCTGGCGGAAATCTCGATCATCGCCACCGACCTTGCGGAAGTACTCGGCTGCGCGCTGGCGTTTCACCTGTTGCTGGGGTGTTCGCTGACGTTCGGCATCGCCCTGACCGCATTCGATACGTTGCTGGTGCTGGCCCTGCAAAACCGTGGTTTCCGCCGGCTGGAGGCGATCATGCTGGTGCTGGTGGGCACCATCGGCGCGTGCTTCTTTGTTGAATTGCTGTTGATCAAACCGTACTGGCCGGACGTCGCCCAAAGCTTCAAACCGTCACTGTCGGCGATCAGCGATGCCGCGCCGTTGTACCTGGCCATCGGCATCCTCGGCGCCACCGTCATGCCGCACAACCTGTACCTGCACACGTCGATCGTGCAGACACGGCTGATCGGCAAGGATCTGGCCAGCAAGCAGGACGCGGTGAAACTGGCGCGCATCGACACCATCGGTTCGCTGGCGCTGGCGTTGCTGGTCAACGCGGCGATCCTGATTCTCGCGGCGGCTGCCTTTCATCAGTCCGGGCATACCGACGTGGTCGACATCCAGGATGCCTATCATTTGCTCGATCCGCTGGTGGGCGGCGCGCTGGCTAGCGTGCTGTTCGGAGTGGCGCTGCTGGCGTCGGGGCAGAGTTCGACCTTCACCGGCACCATCGCCGGGCAAGTGATCATGGAAGGCTATTTGAACCTGCGGATTCCCTGCTGGCAGCGGCGCCTGATCACCCGCGGGCTGGCGCTGATCCCGGCATTCATCGGCGTGTGGCTGATGGGCGACGGCGCGGTGGGCAAGTTGCTGGTGCTGAGCCAGGTGGTGTTGAGCCTGCAACTGCCGTTTGCGCTGTATCCGCTGATTCGCATGACTAACGACAAACAGTTGATGGGGCCGTTTGTGAATCGCTGGCCGACGCGCCTGCTAGCGTGGGGATTGTTTGTGGTGATCAGCGGGGCGAATGCCTGGCTGATTCTGCAATTGGCGGCGTAATCGGCGTGATCGGCCCCACTCTCCGGGTTCCAATGGGACGCAGAGCGTCCCCGGCTGCATTCCCACGCAGAGCGTGGGAACGATCATGCGTGAAGCGTGGGAGGGATCATTACGATCATCAGCCAAACGCCTCGACCACAAAATCAATGAACACCCGGGTCTTGGCCGGCAGCAAGGTGCGGCTCGGGTAGTACAGCGAAATCGCCCCGGCATCGCACTGCCAGTCGGGCAGCAGCCGCACCAGCTCACCGCGTTCGATCTGCGCGCTGACATCGGGCAGCACCAGCATCGTCACACCCAGACCCAACAGCGCAGCGGTGCGCATGGCCATCGGGTCATTCAGCACGATGTTCGGGTTGAGCAGGGCGCTGGCCTGTTCGCCGGTTTCGTTGTGCATCTGCCATTGGCGCAGGCGCCCGGTGCGCAGGCCGCGCATGACGATGCCGTGGTGATCGGCGAGATCAGCCGGATGTTGCGGCAGGGCACGTCCGGCCAGATACGCCGGCGACGCCACCGCGAGCACTTCGGCGGACGACAATGGCCGGGCGACCACGCCGGGCGTCAGTTCGAATCCGCCGCCGATCGCCACGTCGTAGCCCTCGGCGATCAAATCCACCTGACGATTCTCGAAGTGCCATTCCGGGCGAATCAGCGGATAGCGCGCCAGAAACTCCGGCAGCAGCGGCAGCATGTGATCGATGCCGAACGTCGGCGGCAGGCTGACCTTGAGCACGCCCGCCGGCTCGCCGCGCTCGGTCGCCACCGTCGCAATCGCGGCCTGCAAGGCATCGAGATTGCCGCCGATGCTCGCCAGAAAACCTTCACCGGCCTCGGTCAGCGACAGCTTGCGGGTCGAGCGCTGAAACAGCCGCACGCCGAGGTTGCGTTCAAGAATCGCCACGTTGCGACTGACCGCCGCCGGGGTTAGCGCCAGCAACCGTGCGGCGGCGGAGAAACTGCCGGTCTCGGCGCTGCGGACGAAAGATTCCAGATTGGCAAGGGTTTCCATAGGTTCGACCTGATAGCGATGCTTGAAGATCATTTAAGGCATTACCGGCTAATCAAGTGGGAATGGCAAGCGCAAGATTCGTTTCGAGTCTTACCCCACTTTGAGGAGAACACCATGAGCACTATCGGAATCATCGGCGCCGGCGCCATCGGTTCAGCGTTTGCCAAAGCCTTGTCGCGTCAGGGCACCCCGTTGGTCATCGCCAACAGTCGCGGGCCGGAGACCCTGGCCGAACTGGTCGCAGAACTCGGCCCGACCGCCCGCGCCGTTACCCGTGAAGAAGCCGCCGCCCAGGACATTGTGCTGGTCGCGGTGAACTGGTCGAAATTGCCGACGGCACTGGCCGGGCTGCCGGACTTCGGCGGGCGGATCGTCATCGACGCCAACAACTCGATTGAAGCGCCGTCGTTCAAACCGGTGGACTTGCAGGGGCGGCCGTCCAGCGAAGTGTTCGCCGAATGGGTGCCGGGCGCGCGGGTGGTCAAGGCGTTCAACCACTTGCTGGCGCGTTTGCTGGAAGCGGATCCGGCGTCGGAGGGCGGCAAGCGTGTGTTGTTCCTGTCCGGGGATGATGCGCAAGCCAAGGCTGAAGTGGGTACGCTGATCGATCAGCTCGGCTTCTTCGGTATCGATCTGGGCGAGTTAAGCGTGGGTGCGCGACTGGTGCAGTTCCCGGGCGGGCCGTTGCCGGTGCTGAATCTGGTGAAGTTCGCCTGATTCGATTGCTGAACTCAAACCAAAGTGGGAGCGAGCTTGCTCGCGAAAGTGGCTTTACATTCAACAATAATGTTGACTGTGCCGCCGTCATCGCGAGCAAGCTCGCTCCCACAGTTTTTTTGCGGCAGACAGCGAGCGGATGTCGTGGATCCACCCGCTGTCTGTTATTGCTCTTTGCGTTTAAGCGCGTTCCAGCGCCAGGGCCACGCCTTGACCGCCGCCGATGCACAGGGTCGCCAGACCCTTTTTCGCATCACGCTTGATCATTTCATGCAGCAAAGTCACCAGCACACGGCAGCCCGATGCACCGATCGGGTGACCGAGAGCGATGGCGCCGCCGTTGACGTTGACCTTGTCCAGATCCCATTGCAGATCCTTGGCCACCGCCAGCGATTGCGCGGCGAAGGCTTCGTTGGCTTCGATCAGATCGAGCTGGCCGATGCTCCAGCCGGCCTTGTCCAGGCAGCGACGAGTGGCCGACACCGGGCCGATGCCCATGATCGCCGGGTCAACGCCGGCGTTGGCGTAGGCAGCGATTTTCGCCAGTACCGGCAGGCCCAGGGCCTTGGCTTTTTCGGCGCTCATCAGAATGACCGCAGCCGCGCCGTCGTTCAGCGAAGAGGCGTTGCCAGCGGTGACGCTGCCGTCCTTCTTGAAAGCCGGACGCAGTTTGGCCAGGGATTCGGCGGTGGTGTCGCCGCGTGGCTGCTCGTCAACCTTGAACGCCACCGGATCGCCTTTGCGCTGCGGGATCAGGATCGGGGTGATTTCATCGACAAACCGGCCGGCCTCGATGGCAGCGGCGGCTTTCTGTTGCGACGCGGCAGCGAAGGCGTCCTGCTGCTCGCGGCTGATCTCGTACTTCTCGACCAGGTTTTCGGCGGTGATGCCCATGTGGTAATCGTTGAACGCATCCCACAGGCCATCGCTGATCATGGTGTCGACGATTTGCGCGTGACCCATGCGCAGGCCGGTGCGCGCGCCCGGCATGACGTAGTTGGCCAGACTCATGTTTTCCTGGCCGCCGGCGATGATCACGTCCGCGTCGCCGCAACGGATCGCCTGGGCGCCGAGGTGCAGGGCCTTGAGGCCCGAGCCGCAAACCTTGTTCAGGGTCATGGCCGGTACGGCGTGCGGCAGGCCGGCCTTGATCGCCGACTGGCGCGCCGGGTTCTGGCCGGCGCCGGCGGTCAGCACCTGGCCCATGATCACTTCATCGACCTGAGCACCGTCCAGACCGGTCTGCTCAAGCAACTGGCGGATGACCGCTGCGCCCAGATCCACGGCGGAGACGGTGGCCAGCGATCCCTGGAAACTGCCGATCGCGGTACGCGTGGCGGCAACAATGACGACGTCTTGCATTTTCGAATTCCTCACTCGGCAGCGAACTGCATTTCCGGTACGTGATCCGGGACGATCAGTTTACCAGCGGTTTTGGCGACGATTTCCTCGACGCTGACGCCAGGTGCGCGTTCCTTGAGGACAAAAGCGCCATTTTCGATTTCCAGGTACGCAAGGTCGGTCAGGACGCGCTTGATGCAGCCGGCGCCGGTCAGCGGCAGGCTGCACTGGCTCAGCAACTTGGACTCACCGTCCTTGGAGGCGTGGGTCATGATGACGATGATGTTGTCGGCGCCGGCTACGAGGTCCATCGCACCGCCCATGCCCTTGACCAGTTTGCCGGGGATCATCCATGAGGCGATGTTGCCTTGCACGTCCACTTCGAAGGCGCCAAGTACGGTCAGGTCGACATGACCGCCACGGATCATTGCGAAGGATTCGGCAGAGCTGAAGATCGAAGCGCCGATACGCGCGGTCACGGTCTGCTTGCCGGCGTTGATCATGTCGGCATCGATGGTGTCTTCAGTCGGGAAAGGGCCCATGCCGAGCAGGCCGTTTTCCGATTGCAGCATGACTTCCATGCCTTCGGGGATGTAGTTGGCGACCAGGGTCGGAATGCCGATGCCGAGGTTCACGTAGTAGCCGTCCTGCATTTCGCGGGCGACGCGTTGAGCCATTTGTTCGCGGGTAAGTGCCATGTTCTTGTTCTCTGTCAGCCTGGATTATTTGCGGATGGTGCGTTGTTCGATGCGTTTTTCGAACGTGCCGCAAATGACCCGGTCGACGTAGATGCCGGGCGTGTGGATGTGTGCCGGATCCAGCTCGCCGGGTTCGACGATTTCTTCGACTTCGACCACGGTGATCTTGCCGGCGGTGGCGGCCAGCGGGTTGAAGTTCTGGGCGGTGTGGCGGTAGATGACGTTGCCGAAGTGGTCGGCTTTCCAGCCTTTGACGATGGCGAAGTCGCCGGTGATGGACTCTTCCATCAGGTACTTGCGACCGTGGAATTCACGCACTTCCTTGCCTTCGGCAACCGGAGTGCCGACGCCGGTTGCGGTGAAAAAGGCCGGGATGCCGGCGCCGCCTGCGCGCATTTTTTCGGCGAGGGTGCCTTGCGGAGTCAGGACGACTTCGATGTCGCCTTTGAGCAGTTGCTCTTCGAACAGTTTGTTTTCGCCGACGTAGGAGGCGACCACCTTGCTGATCTGGCGGTCGGTCAGCAGCACGCCGAGGCCGAAGCCATCAACGCCGCAGTTGTTGGAGACGACGGTGAGGTCGCGGGTGCCCTTGCGCTTGATCTCGGCGATCAGGTTTTCCGGAATGCCGCACAGGCCGAAGCCGCCGGCGATCACGGTCATGCCGTCTTCAAGACCTGCCATGGCTTCCTCGTAGGAATACACGCGCTTGTCGAAACCTGCCATATGCACCTCTTTTATTGTTTGTCGGGCGGCTGGCTAGCCGAATGACTGGAGTGTCGCGCTGAAGGATATATTTGTTAAGTTGATTTTTAAGGTTGATTGATTGATAAAGCTCAATAATTAACCTCGTTGATCGTTCCCACGCTCTGCGTGGGAATGCCTCTAGGGACGCTCCGCGTCCCAGTGACGCGGAGCGTCACGGGCTGCGTTACCACGCAGACGGTTCGACGCCTCGACGTGGGAACGATCAATGAGGTGTTCAGCTTAGTCCCTTGAGTGAATCGTTCATGACCATCAAGCAGATCCGCGCCTTTCTTGCCGTGGCCCAGAGCCTGAGCTTCGCCGTGGCCTGCGAGCGCCTGCACCTCTCGCAATCGGCGCTGAGCCTGACCATCAAGGCGCTGGAAGAAGGCCTGGGCGGGCGCCTGTTCAGCCGCAACACGCGCAACGTGGCGTTGACCCCGGAGGGCGAATCGCTGCTGCCGCTGGCCCGGCGCCTGATCGCCGACTGGGACAACGCCGAAGACGAAATGCGCCAGCGCTTCAGCCTTCAGCGCGGGCGGGTGACGCTGGCGGCGATGCCATCGTTTGCCGGCAACCTGCTGCCGCCGATCCTCAAGACCTTCCGCGCGCGTTATCCGAACGTCAACGTCACGGTCAACGACGTGATCAACGAGCAAGTGCTGGAAATGGTCCGCGATCGTCAGGTGGAACTCGGCGTGGCCTTCGAGCCGATGCAGAGCACCTCGCTGACCTTCACGCCGCTTTACCGGGATCGCTTCGTCGCCGTCGTGCCGCAGGATTCGCCGCTGGCCACCCGGAGCGACATTGATTGGCAGACCTTGTTGCAGGAACCGTTCATCACCCTGCAACGACCATCCACGGTTCGGGTGATGCTGGAAGAACACTTGCAGGCCCGAGGGATGAAACTGCCGGTGGAATTTGAAAGCCATCAACTGGCGACGGTCGGGCGGATGGTGGCGAGCGGGCTGGGCGTGAGTGCGGTGCCGGCGTTGTGTGCCGGGCAGATGCGCGAACTGGGCGCGCATTGCCTGACCTTGCACGAGCCGGTGGTGGAGCGGGCGATTGGCGTGCTGACGGATCCGGGGAATGAATTGTCGGCGGCGGCGCAGGCGCTTTTTGACATTCTCAAGGCTGAGCACTGACTTTGGGAGGTCACGAAGTCAGGCGTTGTGTCAGTAGCGGCAATAGCTGTTCGCAGGACGCTTCAATCTTCAAATCCAGCAACTCATCCGCCCGCGTCTTCCCCAGATTGATCGCAATCAGCGGCTTGCCCCGATCCGCAATCACCCGGCACAGGCGAAACGCCGAATACGCCATCAGCGACGAACCGACCACCAGCATCCCGGCGGCATTTTCCGCCAGCGCCATGGCCCGCGCCGCTGTCGGCTGCGCCACGTTCTCACCAAAAAACACCACATCCGGTTTCATCCGCTCGCCAGCGCAATGCGGGCAATGCGGCACCTGAAAGCGTGCCTCGAAGGCCGGGTCGAGCAGGGTGTCGCCGTCCGGTGCCTGCACGGCATCGACACCCGCCAGATATGGATTCTGCGTTTCCATCAAGTGCTGAATCGAATCCCGCTCGCTGCGCTGGCCGCAATCCAGACACAGCACCCGGTGCAGGCTGCCGTGCAGCTCGATGACGTCGTGACTGCCAGCCTGATCGTGCAGGGTGTCGACATTCTGGGTAATCAGGCCGCCAATCCGCCCGTGGCTTTGCAGACTGGCCAGCGCCTCATGGGCGGCGTTCGGCCGCGCCTGACGTACGCGCGGCCAGCCGAGCATGGCCCGGGCCCAATAGCGGCGGCGCGATTCCGGGGCGGCGAGGAATTCCTGGTACATCATCGGCTGCCGGCCACGGCGTACGCCGTCAGTGTCGCGATAATCCGGGATGCCTGACGGCGTGCTGATGCCGGCGCCGGTCAGCACAATGAAGTCGCCGTCGGCCATGACCTGTTGCAGATAGTCGAGCGGGTCGGGGAGGGGACGGTCGAGCATGATCAGCGCTCCGCAGGCTGTAAGTGCCTTGCAGGTTAGCACCGACGGACGCCTCTTTTCAGAGGCGTCCGCTGCCGAGGTTACTTGCGAGCCTCCAGAATCAGGTTGAACGGCGTCTGCGTCGCCCGCCGGAAGTGTTTGAAGCCCGCTTCGGTAAACACTTTGCGCAAGCGCGACTCGCCCGCCTGCGCACCGAGACCGAGTCCCACTTCCTGGGACAGCGAGTTTGGCGTGCAGATGAACGTCGACGCGGCATAGAACAAGCGCCCGACCGGCGTGATGTTTTCGTCCAGGGTGTCGTTGGCAAACGGCTCGACCAGCAGCACGGTGCCGTCGTCTTTCAGGGATTCAAAGGCATGTTTGGCAGCGCCGACCGGATCGCCCATGTCGTGCAGGCAGTCGAAATAGCAGATCAGGTCATAGTCATCGCCGGGATAGCTTTTCGCGGTGCCCTGGAAGAACCGCGCGCGACTGCTAACGCCGCCTTCTTCGGCCCGTTGGGTGGCGACGGTGATCGAAGGCGCGTGATAGTCGAAGCCGACGAACCGCGAGTTGGGATAGGCCTGAGCCATGATCACCGTGGACGCACCGTGACCGCAGCCGATGTCGGCGACCTTGGCGCCTTCTTCGAGTTTGGCCACCACACCGTCCAGCGCCGGCAGCCACTCGGCGATCAAATGCCCCTTGTAGCCGGGGCGGAAGAATCGTTCGGTGCCGGTGAACATGCACGGATGGTGATCGCCCCAGGGCAGGGCGCCGTTGCCGCGCATGGCTTTGACCAGTTTGTCCTTGTCATGGAAAAACGACGCCACCACCCCGAGGCCGCCGGCCACGTACACCGGCGAATCTTCCTTGGCCAGGGCCAGCGCCTGTTCTTCCGGCAGACGAAACTTGCCGTCGTGGTGTTCCATGTAGCCGGACGCCGCGTGGGCGCTCAGCCATTCGCGCACCAGTCGCGGGTTGCAGGTGGTTTTTGCTGCGAGGGATTCGGGGCTGACCGGCTGGCTGTCGGCCATCGCCCGATACAGGCCGAGTTCTTCGCCGACAATGACATTGGCCAGCATCGCCGCGCCGCCCATGTCGTTGACCAGTTTGCCCATGAATTCGTTGAGTCTGGCCTCGTCCATTTCATGTGCTCCTTTGACAGGATCACAGTCCGGTGGCGTTGGGGGTCGAGGCATTCACCACCGGGCGGTGGTCGTGGAAACGGGCAGGGCGACACTGCTGTCCTGCGTCCCCCTCGACTGGGTACTGATTGAGTCTAGCCGCTGTTGGCGCCGGTGGGAGCGGGTTGCGTTGATTTCGAGGCTGTGAATCGTTGTGTATCGCGACGGTGCGTGGATACGCCCTAACAAGGCCGGCAGATCGAAGGCCAGTTCCAGCGCTTTTTTTGACGGGGACGCCTGCGCTGAAAGAAAGGCCAGCAAGACGACGTCTGCTGAAAAGCACGATAGGCGCACTTCCTTACGCAACACGCAGACGTTGCCTACACCTTCGACGTGACGCTATCCCATATTCTGAATCGACTCGGTCGAGGCAAGGACTTTTGAGTGCTGAAGTCTTTGTTTATCTGCGAAGTCCGAAGCCACTTCCTCGCACAGACTGATTGCATCCGCCGAGAAACCGTCCCCGCTACAAGGTATGAGCTCTGTCTTCTTGCCGAGTTACTCACCAATGGTGAACGTGAGCCAAAGCGCAGCAATAAATTAATGCATTGGATGCAACGGAGAGCGAATTGACCGCCTACTTTCCACCGCTGTGCATAGGCGGATTGACGTACAACCTTTCTCATCTCGAACCCTTTACATTCACGATTCAGAGCCAATTGGCGAAGCGTGATTTACGCGTGCATGTCACTTTTACGAATCATTGTTTCAGCAAGGGTTACGATCAAACTTTACATCCGGCTGAAGAGCCAATCCTGCTCGACCATGCCCAGCGCCAGCGTACCTTTTGCATGATCCGCTACCGCCTTTCACTGTCACTGCCGCCAGTGATCAAGGCGTTGAATCATCCACAGGCGAAGGTCCGTGAAACGGCGGCGATGCGAAACTGGGCGTACTCCATCACGATTGAGGATCCGAGCGGGCCCTACCATGTCTTTTTTGAGTTACGCCGTGCTGCAGAAGGGAAGCCGCAAGATCTCAATCTGGTCGTGGAAAGCGCCTACCACCAGACTGAAAAGCCGCCCAGGCTATTCGGGAAAATGGGATTTATGCTGCTGTGCGGTAAGGTCTACCTTCGTCAACCGACCTCCACCAAACGCTGACCCCAGAAACGAAAAAAGGCGCCAAAGGCGCCTTTTTCGATTCGGTAAAGCAGATCCAGACACCACTTGCGAACCGCCTTGCGCGGTTACAGCTCTCGCTGCTGGGAAGCGCTCAATCTCATCTGGTCAGTCGCTTCGATGGGGGCAAAGCTAACGAAAACCGGCGAATACGTCAATGAATTCGTAACTCGCCGTTCGCTAAGAAGGCAGCAGTTCTGTATCCCACTGTGTACAGACTCACCGCCGATACAAAACCCGCCACTTCCCGCGCATTGGCCACATAGCCGCGATACACCCGCCGGTTTAACTGAGCCTGTCAGTCGCCACACCCGGCGGCTCCTCAGCAGAGATCTTGCCCATGCAGATTCCCCACCCCACCTTGCAGGCCAGCGTCGGCCTCGGCCTGCGTCGCGGCCTGATGAAAGACCTGCAAGCCGCCCGCACCGGCGATTTCGATTTTCTGGAAGTCGCCCCGGAAAACTGGATCGGCGTCGGCGGTGCCCATGGCGCCGCGTTGCGTGAGCTGGCCGAGCGGTATCCGTTGTCCTGCCACGGATTGTCGTTGTCGCTCGGTGGCTCGGCGCCGCTGGACGTCGGTTTTCTCCGGGAAGTGCGGGCCTTTCTCGATCATCACAAGGTGCCGCTGTACAGCGAGCACCTGAGTTATTGCAGCGACGACGGTCACCTCTACGACCTGCTGCCGTTGCCGTTCACCGAAGAGGCGGTACACCACGTCGCCGCGCGGATCCGCCAGGCCCAGGACATTCTCGGCCGGCGGCTGGCGGTGGAAAACGTTTCCTACTACGCCGCGCCCCGGCAGGACATGGACGAAGTGACCTTCACCAACGCCGTGCTGCGCGAGGCCGATTGCGATCTGCTGCTGGACGTCAACAACGTCTACGTCAATTCGATCAACCACGGTTTCGATCCGCAGACATTTCTGGCTGCCATCGAGCCGGGCCGGGTGGTCGGGATGCACGTGGCGGGGCATTTCGACGAGTCCGACACGTTGAAGATCGACACCCATGGTGCCTCGGTCAAACCGGTGGTCTGGTCGTTGCTGGCCGACGCTTATGGCCGATTCGGTGCGCAGCCAACCTTGCTGGAACGGGATTTCAATTTCCCGGCGTTTTCTGAACTGGTGGCCGAGTTGCAAACCATCCGCCGCCTGCAAGCCGAAGGAGGCTCGCGTGGATAATCTTCTGCTGCAACAACAGGCGTTGACCCGCTATTTGCGCGATCCAGACCATGAAGCGCCGCCGGCTGACATGAACGCGGCGCGGGTCAATGTCTATCGCGACCTGGTGTTCAACAATGTCTCGCAACTGCTGGGCGGTACGTTTCCGGTGCTGATCCGGATCATCGGCCAGGAACGCTGGCGCACGTTGATCCGCGGTTTCCTGCGGGACTACCGCGCGCAGACGCCGAAATTCGGCGAGATCGCTGAGGAGTTCGTCGGTTACCTCGCCTCGGAGCCGGCCGTATTGGGCGACATTAAATGGCCGGCTTTTCTGGTGGAGTTGGCGCATTACGAATGGGTGGAAATGGTGTTGCAGCAGTCCGACGCCGAAGCCTTGCCCGCGAGCGATCCGGCGCAGTTGCTGGAGCGGTCGTTGCAGGTTTCGGCACTGGCCTGGCCGTTGGCGTACACCTGGCCGGTGCAGATGCTGGGGCCGGATCATCAACCGGCCACGCCACCAGCCCAGCCGACGCTTTTGTTGGTACGGCGCACGACGGACTGGAACGTGAAGTTTTCCGAGCTGAGTCCGCTGGCCTGGCGGTTGTTGCAGCGCATTGGCGAGTTCCCTGCGCTGAACGGTCATGAACAACTGGAAGGGCTGGCGATGGAGGCGGGTTTGCCGGTAACGGCATCGTTCATGGACAGCGGTCTGGCGTTGTTGCGGCAGATGCATGAGGACGGTGTGTTAGGCATTACCTGATTTCGCAAACACCGCAAATCCTGTGGGAGCGGGCTTGGTCCGGGCGGCGATCCGACGAAGAGGCCGGTACAGTCAATGTATTCATCGACTGAACAGACGCCTTCGCGGGCAAGCCCGCTCCCACAGGAATTTATGTTTGGTTTAGGTGTGCAGGGGTAACTTCAGCTCCGCACACAACCCGCCACCTTCACGGTTGCTCAGATTCAGCGAACCGCCCAGCGCCATCGCCAGTTGCTGGGCAATCGCCAGCCCCAGCCCGGTGCCGCCAGTGCTGCGGTTACGAGAGTTTTCCACGCGGTAGAACGGCTCCATCACCTGGGCCAGTTCTTCTTCGGCGATGCCCGGGCCGCGATCCATGACCTTGATCGAAAGGCCGTTCTTGTCCCGTTGAATCAGCAACTCGGCAGCCCCCGCGAACTTCAGCGCGTTGTCGGTCAGGTTGACCAGCACCCGGCGCAACGCGTGGGGGCGGGTGTCGATGACCGCCTCACTCTTGCCGCTCAATTGCACTTCCTTGCCCATGTCCTGATAGTCGAACACCAGGCTGTCGAGGAACGAATCCAGATTGGTGCGTCGGCTTTCCTCGGTCGAGCCGTGGATGCTGCGGGCATAGGCCACGCCTTCGCGCACCAGATGTTCCATCTCGCCGAGGTCGTTCCACAGTTTGTCTTTCTCGGCCGAATCGTCCATGAACTCCGCCCGCAGTTTCATGCGGGTGATCGGGGTTTGCAGGTCGTGGGAGATCGCCGCCAGCAGTTGCATGCGCTCTTTCAGGTACGCGGCGATGCGCGCCTGCATCGAGTTGAAGGCGCGGGCGGCGTAGGCCACTTCATTCGGGCCTTTTTCGTCGAGGTTGATCGGGTGGGCGTTGGGGTCGAGGGTTTCCACCGCGTTGGCGAGGCGGGTGAGGGGGCGGATGGCGATGCGCACCGCCAGCCAGGTGCAGGCGAGCATCAGCGCCAGTTGTCCGAGCAACACCACCGGCAGCCACGGCGACAGCGGCACCATCGACGGACGCACATCGATGGTCACCGGGCTGCCGTCGCTCAGGCGCAGGTGGCCCTGAAAGTGTTTTTTCGGGCCGGGAATGTCGGTGAACGTCAGCGGATAGGCCTCGCCAATTGCATCGGTAATCGAGGTGACGGCAATCGGCACGTCCTGCGGATCCAGCGGTGTGCCCGGTTCACCCTCGCTCAGCAGATAGCCGTAATTCTTGCGGGCCAGGCGCTTGAGCCACATCGGGCGCTCTTCGGCGGGCAGGCGGTCGAGGATGGCAATCGAGGTCGAGACGTCGGTTTCGAGGTTGCCGAGCATGGTGTTCTTCGCGCTTTCGTAGCGCTCGTAATATTGCGCGCCGAACGACAGCGCCTGAGCGAGGATCAGGCCGATCAGGAAAATCAGCGACAAGCGGGAGGCGAGGGTGCGCGGCCAGCGCAGGGCGACATTCATGCGGGGGCTCCGAGGACTTCGACCGGCAGCGAAAACACATAGCCTTCGCTGCGCACGGTCTTGATGTAGGCCGGTTCGCGGGCGTCATCCAGCAGGCGCTGGCGCAGACGGCTGACCAGCAGATCGATGGAACGGTCGAACAGATCGGCGTCGCGGCCCTGGGTCAGGTTGAGCAACTGATCGCGGCTCAGCACCCGTTGCGGATGGTCGAGGAACACCCGCAACAAACGGTATTCCGCGCCACTGAGCGCGACCATGGTGCCGTCGGTGTCCAGCAGATGCCGGGCCGACGTGTCGAGCTGCCAGCGACCGAACGCCAGCAGCCGACCGCTTTCGGTGACCACCAGATTCGGCGGCAGCATCCGTGTGCGCCGCAGCACGGCATTGATCCGCGCGAGCAGCTCGCGTGCGGCGAAGGGTTTGGTCAGGTAGTCGTCGGCGCCCATTTCCAGACCGAGGATGCGGTCGGTTTCATCGTTGCGCGCGGTGAGCATCAGGATCGGCGTGGCCCTGTGTTTGCCCGAGCGTAATTCGCGGCACAGCAGCAAGCCGTCGTCGCCGGGCATCATGATGTCGAGCACGATCAGGTCGACGGTGTTGGCTTCCAGAAAACTGCGCATCTGCCGGCCATCGGCAACCACTGTGGTGCGCAGGCCGTTCTTCTTCAGGTAATTGCCGACCAGTTCGCGAATCTCGCGGTCGTCGTCGACGATCAGGATGTGATCGACATGTTCCATGGGGCCAAACCTCAATCAAAGGGGATTGCCGGGCAGTCTATCGAGCCTGCGCGAGGCCGCCTGCCTGCCTTTGTATTGCAGTGTATCCAGCGCTGTGACGGATACACGCCGACGCAAAAAGCGGATTTTTACAGGGTTTTGTATCGCTGTGTATCCCGGGCGCGTGCGGATACGTAGCGATTTATACACGGCATTTGCCGACACATGCGCGATACCTCGCGAGCTTTAAATGAGCTCCATCGAGGCACACACAGAACGCCTCGGCCAAATCAACGATTCAACCATTGAAGCCCCGAGGAAAACGCCATGAACACCAAGACCAAATCGATCGCTGCCGCTTGCCTGTTTGCCGCTTTGAACATCTGCACCCTGTCGGCCCGCGCCGAAGCCGATGTCACCCCGCAAACCTACTCCTACGGCAGCCACCTGGACATCCAGAAAGTGGTGTCGCTGAAACAGGACAACTCGATGACCTGCGGCATCGTCGACGCCCGCCTGACCTACCTCGACTCGGCCGGCAAGACCCAGGTGCTCGACTACCGCAAATTCGCCGACGGCTGCAACGAAGACAACTGATTACCCACCTCTATAAAAGGAACATCGCCATGAACAACGTATCGCGCTATCTGACCGCTGTTGCCTTCTCCCTCGCCGGCGTCGCGGCCCACGCCAACGCCGCTGTCGAACAGAACAGCTGTGGCAGCAGCACCTGCTTCCAACTGGCTCCAGTGGCCAAGCCGGGCAGCGACGGCCTGATCGCCGCCGACGGTTCCAGTCGTACGCCACAAGGCCAAACACTGGCTGCCGACGGCTCCAGCCGCACGCCACAGGGCCAGACACTGGCCGCCGACGGTTCCAGCCATACGCCGCAAGGCCAGATGGTGGCTGAAAACGGTGCCAGCCGTACGCCGCAAAGCCAATGGCTGGAGAACCAGACGGCTTGAGGATTGAAGGGTGCTGCCCGTAACGGGCGGCCCCCGAACCACTCAACAGACCACCCCTCATTCAAAAGGTGAACCTCATGTTTCTCATCGCTTTCCTGGGCGGTCTGTTGACTGTCCTCAGTCCGTGCATTCTGCCGGTGGTGCCGTTTCTGTTCGCCGGTGCCGACCGCACCCGTTCTTCGATCCTGCTGACCCTCGGCGGCATGGCCCTGACCTTTGCCCTGATCTCCAGTCTGGCGGTGGTCAGCAGCGAGTGGGTGATCCAGGCCAGCAACACCGGTCGCCACATTGCGCTGGCGGTGATGGTGCTGTTTGCGCTGTCGCTGATTTCCGCCCGTATCGGTGACTGGCTGGCCCGGCCCTTCGTGCTGCTGGGCAATCGCCTCGACCCGGACAGCCGGAAAAAAGCCGGCCCGATGGCGTCGATCATGATTGGTGTCGCCACCGGTCTGTTGTGGGCGCCGTGCGCCGGGCCGATCCTCGGCGTGATCCTTACCGGCGCCATGCTGCAAGGCGCCAACGCCCAGACCAGCCTGTTGCTGCTGGCCTACGGTGCGGGCAGTGCGTTGTCGCTGGGGACGCTGATCTTCGCCGGTCGCGGGCTGGTCAACCGGCTGAAACCGTCGATTCCGTTCACCGGCTGGTTCCGTCGCGGTGCGGGTGTCGCGGTGCTGGCGACGGCGGCGGTGATCGCCACCGGTGCCGATAATCTGCTGCTGGCCAACACCTCGTCCCAAGGCGTGGCGTCGGTCGAGAAAAGCGTGCTGGAAAACGTGCCGAAGGTGGTGGACTACTTCGTCAGCAAAGTCCGTGCGGACTCGACCGAAGACGAAGCCGGCAAAGGCGCGATGCCGTCGCTGTCCGGCGCGGTGCAGTGGCTGAACTCGCCGGAACTGACGGCTGAGTCCCTGCGCGGCAAAGTGGTGCTGGTGGACTTCTGGACCTACGACTGCATCAACTGCCAGCACACACTGCCGTATGTGAAGGAGTGGGAGAAGAAGTACGGCAAGGACGGCCTAGTGGTGATCGGCGTGCACACCCCGGAATACGGCTACGAGCGGATCATCGACAACGTCAAGGATCAGGTGAAGAAGCTCGGCATCACCTACCCGGTGGCCATCGACAACAACTACGCGATCTGGCGCAACTTCGATAACCAGTACTGGCCGGCGCATTACCTGGTCGACGCCAAGGGGCAGGTGCGTTACACCCACTTCGGCGAAGGCAGTTATCAGGCGCAGGAGCAGATGATTCAACAGCTGCTCAAAGAGGCCAAGGCGCCCGCTGCGTAAACCGCAAAACTCAATGGCTCACAGGTCGCGCACCATGAGCCATTGTTCGTTGCCCCAGGCGTGAAAACGCTCCAGCACCGTCCAGCCGCGTTTGGCGTAATAGTCCTGTTTGCTCTGGGTGTGCAGGTAGAAACGCGGCAGGCCCCGGTGTTTCGCTTCTTCAGTAATTCCCTCGATCAGCCTTTCTGCCAGACCCTGGCCGCGTGACTCAGGGCTGACCAGCACACAGGCCAGCCACGGTCCCAGATCCGGTCGAAGGGCAAGGTCCGCCCGGGCCAGTGCCGCACCGCCCAGCAGTCGATCCCCGTCCAGCGCAATCAGGCAACGCCAGTCGCCATTGGTCTGGCCCTCGGCAAATTCGCGCTGCCATTCGGCCAGGGGTTGCTCGGCATATTCGTAATGAAACTGTTGATGGATCCATGCCGCGTAAGTGTCGCTGTGCTGCATGTGATCGGCGAGCCATTCGAAGCGCAAGGACATGATCGAATTCCGTTCCGGGGGAGGGCCTGCATGAGAGCCGATCAGCCGGCGCGTTGGCAACCCCCCGACAGTGTTTCGGGGCCTTTACATAATCCCGCCATTCATCGGCCAGCGCCCGGTTTTACAGGCTCTCCGGACGATTGGCAGGGACGCCGGACAGCGCCCGCGCGATAGTGGGCGAGCAGGGCCGCCACGGCCCTGACATCCATAAAAAGAAAGCGAGGTTGCCATGCCGAAGTTCGTGATTGAACGCGAGATTCCAGGAGCCGGAAAGCTATCGGAGCAAGAACTCAAAGCCGTATCGCAAACGTCCTGCAACGTACTGCGTGAACTCGGGCCAGAGGTGCAGTGGCTGCAGAGTTATGTGACGGCCGACAAGATCTACTGCGTGTACATCGCACCCAACGAAGAGCTGGTGCGCGAACACGCCAAGCGTGGGGGATTTCCAGCCAACAGCGTGTCTCGGGTGACGAGCATCATCGACCCGACCACCGCCGATTGACCCCTCTGCCGCGGAGCACCCATTCATGAGTACCCCCATTGATCTCACTGCCCTGAAGGAACGCCAGAAAGTCGCCTGGGCCAGCGGCGACTACGCCGTGATCGGCACCACCTTGCAGATCGTCGGCGAAACCCTCGCCGAAGCCTGCGACCTGCGCTGCGATGAAGAAGTGCTGGATGTCGCCGCCGGCAACGGCAATGCCACGCTGGCGGCGGCACGCCGTGGTTGTCTGGTGACGTCCACCGACTATGTCGCGGCGTTGCTGGAACGCGGCCAGGACCGGGCGCGCGCCGAGCATCTGGACGTGACCTTTCAGGTCGCCGATGCCGAAGCGCTGCCGTTTGCCGATTCCAGTTTCGACGCGGTGTTGTCGACCTTCGGCGTGATGTTCGCCCCGGATCAGGCCAAGGCGGCCAAGGAACTGGCGCGGGTCTGTCGTCGTGGCGGGCGGATCGGCCTGGCCAACTGGACGCCGGAAGGCTTCGTCGGCCAGATGTTCAAGACCCTCGGCCGGCATCTGCCGCCGCCACCCGGTGCGCAACCGCCCTCGAACTGGGGCGCGGAAGCCTGGCTGCATTCGCATTTCGACGATCGCCAGTTCCAGGTGCAGGTGACTCGCCGCCACTTCAACTTCCGCTATCGCTCGGCGGCGCACTTCATTGATGTGTTTCGCCACTGGTACGGTCCGGTGCACAAGGCGTTCGCGGCGTTGCCGCCGGAGAGCGGGCAGGCGCTGGAAGGGGATTTGACGCAACTGATCGACGGACTGAATCGGGCGGGGGCGGAATCGATGGTGCTGCCGAGTGAGTATCTGGAGGTGGTGATTACTAAGCGTTAGCCATTGTGGGAGCGAGCTTGCTCGCGAATGCAGACTGACATTCAACATCTCTGTTGGCTGACACGCCGCATTCGCGAGCAAGCTCGCTCCCACAGGACCCCGACGGGCCTCTATTTCAGATGCGCACTGTCAAACCACTCCAGCGCCGTGCGCCAGATGCAGATGCCGAGGAAGTACGCCGACGCCAGCAGCCAAAGGCCCATCACCAGCGGGTTGATCACCGGGTGGTTCAGCACCAGCGACAGACTGCACAGCAGCCAGATCGCCGTCACCGCAATGTTGATCGGCATGAACCGGCGTACCCGGAACGGGTGCAAAAACTTCATTCGGGTCACGGTCAGCAGCGCCAGGCCAATCACCGTCAGAAAGGTGATCCACGGCCCCGGATCGATGATGTACAGACACAACGCAACTACGTTCCAGGCAGCAGGGTAGCCGACGAAGTAGTTGTCCTTGCTCTTCATGTTGACGTTGCAGAAGCAGAACAGCGACGACACCAGAATCAGCGACACGGTCAGCAGCAGGGTGTAATCGGGCAGGGGAATGTAGCGATAGATGAACAGCGCCGGGATGAACACGTAGGTCAGGTAATCGATCACCAGATCGAGGATCGATCCGTCGAAACTCGGCAGCACCGACTGCACGTTGACCTTGCGCGCCAGCGCCCCGTCGAGGCCGTCGACGATCAGCGCCACGCCCAGCCACATCAGGCAGTGGGTCGGCTGGTTTTCCAGCAGGGCAAGGGTGGCCAGAAAAGCGGTGACCACGCCGGTCGCGGTGAAACCATGGGCGCCCCAGGCCTTGAGCCTGGCGATGTGGACGGTCGATATCACGAAGGCGTTCTCCAGAAAGTGCAGCAAGCCGCATAAACCCTTGGGCAGCAAGGGTGGCGACTAACCGGGTCGGGGTTGCAGCTATCGACCGGTCGGGCCGGGTCAAGGTTCACCCATTCTTGAAGATTAGCTGGCCCTGAAAAAAATACCCCGGCAGGGCCGGGGCATTTTTATGTGACATCGGTAACCGTCAGAGCGCGGCTTCCGGACTGCGCCCGAACACCCGGTTGTATTCAGCCTTGGCGGTCTGCTCGGTGAACTCCCCCGACCACTTCGACACCACCACGGTGGCCACGCTATTGCCGATGGTGTTGCAGGTGGCAATGGCCATCGACATGAAGCGGTAGACGCCGAACAGCAGCGCCAGACCTTCCACCGGCAGTACGCCAATCGCTGTGACGGTCGCGGCGAACACCACGAAGCTGCCACCGGACACCGCCGCCGCGCCTTTGGAGGTCACCAGCATGATCGCGATGGTACCCAGTTGTTGTTCCCAGCTCATCGGCACCCCGTAGGCATTGGCGATAAACAGCACGCACAACGACATGTAAATGGAGGTGCCGTCGAGGTTGAACGCATAACCGGTGGGCAACACCAGACCGACGCTCTGTTTCGAGCAACCGAACTTCTCGAGTTTTTGCAGCAGGCGCGGCAGGGCGCTTTCCGATGAAGCGGTGCCGAGCACGATGAAAATCTCATCCTTGATGTACTTGAGGAACCGCCACAGGCTGAACCCGGAAATACGGCAGACCGCACCCAGTACGACAAAGATGAAAAACGCCACGCCGACATAGAACATCAGCACCAGATTGGCCAGCGACATCAGCACCGCCGAGCCGTTGCTGCCAACCGCGTACGCCACCGAACCGAACGCGCCGAGCGGAGCGAACTTCATGATCAGGTTGATGAACTCGAAGAAGCACTCCGAGACCCGGCTCAGGCCATCCTCGATCACGCTGCGACGTTCCGGTTTCAGCGCCAGCAGGGCGAAGCCGAACAGCACCGAAATCACCAGCACTTGCAGCAATTGCCCGCCGGCAAAGGCGCCGACGAAGTTGTCCGGGAAAATCCCGTAGATGAAGTCCAGAGTCGACGCCGGGGCATGGCCCTTGGCGACGGCGGCACTGGCGGCTGCGGCGGTGGCGCTGCTCGGGTGAGCGTCGTGCATGCCGGAGCCGATGTTCAGCAGGTTGCCCCAGAGCAGGCCGATGGCCAGGGCAATGGTCGACACCACTTCGAAGTAAATCAGCGCACGCAGGCCGACTTTGCCCACGCGTTTGATATCGCCGGCCGAGGCGATGCCGTGGACCACGGTGAAGAACACCAGTGGTGCCACGGCGGTCTTGATCAGCTTGAGGAAGATGTCGCCGAGAATCTTGAAACTGGCCGCCAGTTCCGGCGCCAGAAAGCCAAAGGCAATCCCCAGCAGCATGGCGGCGATCACCTGAAAGGTCAGGTCCTTGTACAGCGGCTTCTTGTCGGGGGTGGTCATGTCTGCGGTCTCGTTGTTGTTATTGGCGAGCGATGGGCAGAGGGCTCGCGCGCGGCGAGCCCGGTGAGGATCAGCGTTTGACCGAACCCTCACGCGCCAGGGCGATGTCGACCATCTGCGGCGCAAGGCCGATGTAGTTGGCCGGATCGGTCAGGCGCTTGAGTTCCTCGACATCCAGTTGCGCGGTGGCTTCACCCTGGGCCAGCAGCGCGTCGAGCAGGCTGGTGCCCTGATCGTTGGCCATGCGGCAGGCGGCATAGACCACGTCATGCGCAACCTGACGACCGAGTGCCGGCGCCAGCCCCATCATTACGGCTTCAGCGACGATCAGTCCTTGGGTCATGTCGAGGTTTTTGCGCATGCGCTCGGTGCACACTTCAAGGCCGGCGAGCATGAACTTCGCCTGACCCAGCGAGGCAGCGCTGAGGGCGAAGGCTTCCGGGATGGCGATCCATTCGGCTTGCCATGGGCCGGTGGAGCGCTCGAAGTCCTGAATCATCGCGTCGAGCATCAGACCCGCCTGCTGGCGCACGCCTTTGGCAGCGGCATACATCAGCTCGCAGGAAATCGGATTGCGCTTTTGCGGCATGGTGCTGCTGGCGCCACGGCCCTTGACGAACGGCTCGTACACTTCACCCAGTTCGCTGGTCATCATCATCATGACGTCGAGGGCAATCTTGCCCAGCGAGCCGGTGACCAGACCGAGGAAGTTCAGGGTTTCCGCCAGACCATCGCGGGCGACGTGCCAGGTGGCTTGTGGCACGCCCAGGCCCAGTTCGGCCATCAGCGCTTCCTGCACTTCCAGGCCTTTGTCGCCAAGGGAGGCGAGGGTGCCCGCCGCGCCGGCGAACTGGCCGATTTCCACCCGTGGACGCAGTTCCACCAGACGTTCGGCGTGGCGGTCGAACATGCTCAGCCACACCGCGCACTTGTAGCCGAAGGTGATCGGCAGTGCGTGCTGCAAATGCGTGCGGCCGGCCATTGGCGTGTCGCGATAGCGCTTGGCAAGGTCGGCGAGCAAGCCGCGCACCGCTTGAATGTCGCGCTCGACGATGGCCAGCGCGGCGCGGACTTGCAGGACGACGGCGGTGTCCATGATGTCCTGGGTAGTTGCGCCCCAGTGCACGTAACGGCCGGCTTCACCGCAGGTTTTCGACAGCTGCTCCACCAGCGGCAGGATCGGGTAACCGACGATTTCGGTCTCGTGCTGCATCAATGCCAGATCGAGCGAGGCATAGGTCGCCAGCTCGGCAATCTGTTCGGCGGCAGCCGCCGGGATCACGCCGCAGCGCGCTTCGGCCCGGGCCAGGGCGACTTCCACTTCAATGTAGCGTTCGATCAGGGCTTGGTCGGAAAACACGCTGCGCATCTCGGCGGTGCCGAACATGTCGCGGAACAGGGCGGAGTCGAAGACAGTGCTGGACATGAGGGAATCCTGAATATGTTTGTTATTGATCGGACATATTTATTATGTCCGTACATAATTCTTGCGCCCTCGCTGATACACTGTCAACTCGCTTAACCATCGGGACTGATGAAAGGTATGAACACGCGCTATGCGGTCGTTGCAAAAGACTTGATGGAGGGCATCTCCAGCGGTCGCTATCCGCTCGGATCGTTGCTGCCGACCGAGTTCGAACTGTGCGAGCTGTACGACGTGAGCCGGCACACTGTGCGGGCGGCCATTACGCAGTTGCAGAATCAGGGGCTGGTCTCGCGGCGCAAGCGGGTCGGCACCCGCGTCGAGTCCATCTCGCCCAAGGGCGGGTACTCGCAGTCGCTGGCCTCGGTGTCCGACCTGGTGCACCTGGCGGAAACCCAGATGCGCAGCATTCAGAACGTCTCCCGTTTTGTCGCCGACATCGCCCAGGCCCGACGCCTGGGCATGGAGCCGGGGGAGCATTATTTTTGCGTGTCGAGCATTCGCGTCGACGAGGAGAACCGGCGGGCGCCGCTGTGCTGGACCGATGTCTACGCGCAGGAAACCTATGCCGAAGTCATCGAGCTGGCTGAACAGCATCCGGACGAACTGATCGCCGCGCTGATCGAGCGCCATTTCGGCCGGCACATCGACGTGGTCGACCAACAGGTACGCGCGGTGTTGCTGAGTCCGGAGATCGCCAAAAGCCTCAACGCCGAAGCCGGGTCGCCGGGGCTGAACATCATTCGCCAGTACCGTGACGAGGACGGCGCCCTGATGGTGGTATCGGAAACCACGCACCCCGAAGACCGCTTCACGCTGGTGACACAGATGCGCCGGGAAAAGAGTCCGGGTTGATGCCCGGTGTCAGCCCAACGGTGCTGGCACATCGCATCAAGAGGACTATCGTTGCCTGACGCAGTCATACCCCTTTGCCTGAGGACGACGTCATGAACACCAGTGATCTGCTCGAACAACTGCTGCGAGGCCAGGCCTCGGCGGGACAACAAGCTAGCGCGTCGGCCGGCGGGGGAC
>NZ_JAIHBA010000032.1:0-106371 GCF_019718735.1 Pseudomonas sp. RIT778
GCCCCAGCCCCAGCCCCAGCGGTCATCCCGCCGGTAGTGCCGTCCGGTGACAACCTCGATCTGCAACCGACCCAGACCTTTGCCGAATGGCAGGCCGGTTTCCGCAAGGAAGCTCTGGCCGCCGGCATTCGTGCCGACCTGTTCGACCGCGCGTTCGCCAATGTCAGTTTCGATGCCAGCGTGATTCGCGCCGACCGCAGCCAGCCGGAATTTGCCCGGCCGGTGTGGGAATACCTGGACGGCGCCCTTTCGCCCTTGCGCGTGCGCAAAGGCCAGGCGCTGATCAGCCAGTACGCCGATATTCTGCAAAGCATCGAACAGCGTTATGGCGTCGATCGTCAGGCATTGGTGTCGGTGTGGGGGATGGAAAGCAACTTCGGCCAATTCCAGGGCAGCAAGTCGGTGATCAACTCGCTGGCGACCCTGGCCTATGAAGGCCGCCGTCCGGGCTTTGCCCATGCGCAGCTGATCGCGGCGCTGCAGATCCTGCAACAGGGCGACATCACGCCGGAGAAAATGCTCGGTTCCTGGGCCGGTGCCATGGGCCAGACCCAGTTCATCCCGACCACCTACAACACCCACGCCGTGGATTTCGACGGTGACGGTCGTCGCGACATCTGGGGCAGCCCGGCTGACGCATTGGCCTCCACCGCGCATTACCTGCAGAGCTCCGGCTGGCAGCGTGGCCAGCCGTGGGGCTTCGAAGTGCAACTGCCGAGCGGTTTCAACTACACCCTGGCCGACGGCGCAATTCGCAAGAGCGTCGCCGAATGGCGGCAACTGGGCGTGATTCTGCCAAACGGCGGCCAGGTGCCGACCGGTTCCGAGCAACTGTCCGCCGCCCTGCTGCTGCCGGCCGGTTATCGTGGCCCGGCGTTCCTGATCCTCGATAACTTCCGGGCGATCCTCAAGTACAACAATTCGTCGTCCTACGCACTGGCCGTCAGCCTGTTGTCCGAGCGCTTCAACGGTGCCGGCCTGATCAATGGCAGCTGGCCAAAAGACGATCTGCCGTTGAGCCGCACCGAACGGATCGAATTGCAAAACCTGCTCACCGCGCGCAACTATGACGCCGGTGCGGCAGACGGGATCATCGGCGCCAATACGCGTAAGGCGATCCGCAGTGCACAGCAGTCATTCGGCTGGCCGGCGGACGGTTATCCGACGCACAAGCTGCTGGAAAGCCTGCGTAACCAGTAAAAACAAAAAGACCGCCGCCTCTTCAGGCGGCGGTCTTTTTTTGTGGCTCGGTCAGCGAATCACTACGTCTTGCTCCAGCATCAACTCCTTCTTCCCTGCGTCCAGTCGAACCAGCGCCCCCAGCGGCAGCGTCAGGTTCGGATCGCAGTGCCCACTGCGCCAGCCGGACAGCACCGGAATCCGCAGCGGTTCAAAGGTCTGCTTGAGCAAGCGGTTCAAAGCCTCGATATCCACGCCAGCCACATCCCCGACCAACACGCCTCGCAACCTGGCCAATTTGCCCGCCAGACGCATCTGGGTCAGCAAGCGGTCGATCCGGTACAGCGGCTCGTTGATGTCCTCGATCAGCAGAATCACACCTTCGACGTCGATTTCGTAGGGCGTGCCCAAGGTCGCAGCGATCATCGCCAGATTGCCACCCTGCAGACGCCCGTGGGCAATGCCGGGCTCCACGGTGGTCAATGGATAAGCCGCCGGATGACTCAGCACACTGCCGGCCTTCAACTGACCGCGCAACATGGCGAAGAACGACGTCACCGTCGGCGGTTCCTTGTCCCCCAGCAGATCGGCATTCAATAACGGCCCATGAAAGGTCACGAACCCGGCGTAGCGACTGATGGCCAGGTGCAGCGCGGTGATGTCGCTGTAACCGACGAAGGGCTTGGCATGGCGGCTCAGCAAGTCGTAGTCGATCCGGTCCAGCAACCTTGGCGTGCCGTAGCCACCGCGCAGGCAAATGATTGCATCCACCTCTTCGTCAGCGAACGCCGCGTGCAGATCGTTGAGCCGTACCTCGTCGCTGCCGGCCAGATAACCCTCCTTCTCGTAGACGCCAGGGAACACTCGCAAACCATAACCCCGGGCGCGCATCCACTGAACGGCCTTTTCGGTATCCAGCGTGCCAGGGCCGGCGGGCGCAATCACGCCTATCAGTCCTTCCGACGGCAGTGCAGGCACAGGCTTGTGCGGAAAAAGGGTGTGGGTCGGTCGAACGGTCATCCATGGATCTCCCTGCGTGAAGTCATGCTCACACAGTAGTCAGGAACGGCGACAAACAGAAGAGGCTAAGCCGCGCCGCAGATTGCAGGAAAAGTCAGTAACGAGTGTAAGCCAGGCAAAAAAATGCCCGCCGGGTGATAAACCCCGGCGGGCATTTTTTATTCAGCGCTGAATCAGGAACCGAGCAGCTCGGCCTTGACCAGTTTCGCCTGCTCGTCGGCGTGGTACGAAGAACGCACCAACGGGCCGGACGCGACGTTCTTGAAGCCCATTTTGTAACCTTCCTCGGCGAACCAGGCGAAGGTGTCCGGGTGCACGAAACGCTGCACCGGCAAGTGGCTGCGGGACGGTTGCAGGTACTGGCCCAGGGTCAGCATGTCGATGTCGTGTTCGCGCATGCGCTTCATGACTTCGATGACTTCGTCGTCGGTCTCGCCCAGACCCAGCATCAGGCCGGATTTGGTCGGGATGTGCGGCATCATCTGCTTGAAGCGTTGCAGCAGGGTCAGCGACCACTGGTAGTCCGAACCCGGACGCGCAGCCTTGTACAGACGCGGTACGGTTTCCAGGTTGTGGTTGAACACATCCGGCGGCTCGGCCGCGGTGATTTCCAGGGCGATGTCCATGCGGCCACGGTAGTCCGGGACCAGAGTCTCGAGCTGCACGTTCGGCGACAGTTTGCGGATTTCGCGGATGCAGTCGGCAAAGTGCTGGGCACCGCCGTCACGCAGGTCGTCGCGGTCAACCGAGGTGATCACCACGTACTTGAGTTTCAGGTCGGCGATGGCGATGGCCAGGCTTTCCGGCTCGTTGACGTCCAGTGGCTTCGGACGACCGTGACCAACGTCGCAGAACGGACAACGACGGGTGCAGATGTCACCCATGATCATGAAGGTCGCGGTGCCACCGGAGAAGCACTCGCCCAGGTTCGGGCAGGACGCTTCTTCGCAGACGCTGTGCAGCTTGTGCTTGCGCAGCAGGCTCTTGATGCGGTCGACTTCCGGCGAAACCGGGATGCGCACGCGGATCCAGTCGGGTTTCTTCGGCAGTTCGGTGGTCGGAATGATCTTCACCGGGATGCGTGCAACCTTCTCGGCGCCGCGCAGCTTGACGCCGGCTTCAACCTTGGGACGCGGGGCCGGGCGCTCGGTCACGTCGAGCGTCGGGATCATGGTTTGCACTGCATCAGTAGTCATATCAGTCGATTCCGCCCGTCAGGGTCGTCTGCTCAGCATAGTCGAGGTGTTTGACGAGCTGCGCGCGCAGCCGGGCACTTACCTCGGCAAATTCAATCGATCCTGCGTGCTCGCTCAGCTGGGTCATCGCCAGCCCGGCATAGCCGCAGGGATTAATCCGTCGAAACGGCTCCAGGTTCATGTCCACGTTCAGGGCCAGGCCATGAAAGGAACAACCGTGGCGAATCCGCAAACCCAGAGAAGCGATCTTCGCTCCGTCGACGTAGACGCCGGGAGCATCCGGTTTGGCCACGGCGGTCACGCCGTAGCTGGCCAGCAGTTCGATCAGGCAGCGCTCCATGCGGCTGACCAGATCGCGCACGCCGAATCCGAGTCGGCGCACATCCAGCAGCAGGTACGCCACCAGCTGGCCGGGGCCATGGTAGGTCACCTGACCGCCGCGGTCGACCTGCACCACCGGAATATCCCCCGGCAGCAACAGGTGCTCGGCCTTGCCGGCCTGGCCCTGGGTGAACACCGGCGGGTGTTCAACCAGCCAGATTTCGTCCGGGGCCGTGGTGCCACGCTCGTTGGTAAAACGCTGCATGGCCTGCCAGACCGGCTCGTAAGCCATCTGGCCAAGCTCGCGAAAGCCCAACGTGCCCGGCATCACAGCACCATGTGCACGAAACCGGTAGCCCGCAGTTCGCTGTTGATGTTGTACAGCTGATCCTGGTCGGTCGCGACGATGTGCAACTGGATGGTGGTGTACTTGCCGTTGCTGCTTTGACGCTCATCGACACGCTCATCGTTGATCTTGGCGTGTTTCTTGACGATGTCGATGATCTTGTCTTTGTTGCCGACGCCCGTATCGCTGATCACCTTAACCGGATAATCAACCTGGGGAAATTCGATCTTTGGCGCCTTTACTTCGGTATCGGTCATGGCGTAACGGCCTCGTAAGCGTAAGCCCGGTAACGAACAAGGCCCCGCTCCGGATCGGAACGGGGCCATGCAGGTCAACTCAAATCAGTTGAACAAGCCGTAGAAGAATAGACGGATGCTATCCCACATGCGGCGGAAGATACCACCCTCCTCGACAGCGTCCAGAGCGATCAGGTCGGCGCTGTGCACCACCTTGTCGTCCAGTTTCACTTCGACTTTACCGATCACGTCGCCCTTGGCGATTGGCGCGGTCAGTTGCGGGTTCATGGTCATGCTGGCAGCGAGCTTCTTCAGCTGGCCTTTCGGCAGGGTCATGGTCAGGTCTTGTGCCAAGCCGGCCTTGACTTGACTGGTAGTGCCTTTCCACACCGGGGCCTGAGCCAGTTCGGTGCCCTTCTGGTAGAAGGTCTGGGTTTCGAAGAAGCGGAAACCGTAGGTCAGCAGCTTCTGGGTCTCGGCGGCGCGGGCCACTTCGCTGTTGGTGCCGAACACCACGGCGATCAGGCGCATGCCGTCACGTACGGCCGAGGACACCATGCAGTAGCCGGCTTCGTCGGTGTGACCGGTTTTCAGACCGTCGACGGTCTTGTCGCGCCACAGCAGCAGGTTGCGGTTAGGCTGTTTGATGCCGTTCCAGAAGAACTCTTTCTGCGAGTAGATCGCGTAGTGAGCCGGGTCTTCGTGGATGATCGCGCGAGCCAGGATCGCCATGTCGTGAGCCGACGAGTAGTGCTCAGGGTTCGGCAGACCGGTCGGGTTCATGAAGTGGGTATTGGTCATGCCCAGATCGGCGACGGTCTTGTTCATCAGGTCGGCGAACGCATCTTCGCTGCCGGCGATGTGTTCAGCCACCGCGACGCTGGCGTCGTTGCCGGACTGGATGATGATGCCGTGCAGCAGGTCGCTCACAGTGACTTGCGAGCCGACCTTGATGAACATCCGCGAACCGCCGGTGCGCCAGGCGTTTTCGCTGACGGTCACCGGGTCGTTTTCACCGATCTGGCCGCGACGGATTTCCAGCGTGGCAATGTACGCGGTCATCAGTTTGGTCAGGCTGGCCGGTGGCAGACGCTGGTCACCGTTGTTCTCCACCAGCACGTTGCCGCTGTTGGCATCCATGAGCACGTAGGATTTGGCGGCCAGTTGTGGTGGCGACGGCATCATCTCGGCCGCGAAGGCGGCTGGCGAGAGGAGCAGCGGGACTAGCAGACACAGGCGTTTGGCAAAGGTGGTGATGTTCATCCGTCTCTCGAAATCGCTAATGGAAACTGTCCTGGCGGACAAAATTTAATCAGATGTCTTTCAGGTTTTGCCCGAAACCTGCCTGCGCGACGATCATGCTGCGTTAAAAACAGATTCGAAATGCTCATGTAGGTCCCCTACACTCCGCTTCCTCACCTGTTTTTGCCTTGCCTGATCGCCGCTCGGCGAGCTTTCGAGCAAACCCTACGAGCATCGCGTGTTCAGTTGCTCACTCCAGTCACCCTTGCCGGGCTTTTGTTCTTCGACGAGCCAACAACCTGGTTCACCCCCCAATCGCTGGTGAACCGTCAATCAAGTCCTACGTTTACTCGGTGACCACACTTGGCGAACCCAGGTTGGCCAGGCGCACGCTGTTCTGTACCTGGGCAATTTCACCCGGCGAACCGATCGGTCCCAGGCGAACCCGGTGCAGGGTCTGCTGATTGCGCACGATCGAGCTGATGAACACCGGAGCGCTCACCATCCCGCTGAGCTTCGACCTCAGGAGCTCTGCAGCGTCCGGGTTGGCGAACGCGCCCACCTGCAGATACTGGCCAGACGCTGGTGCAGAAGCGTTTTTTTTTGCATCAAGCTGAACTGGCACGACGGCCGCGGCGTGCTGCTGCGGCGGCGGAGTCCATTGCTCGACGGTGCCGGCCGAAGCCGTGATCACCGGGGCGCTATTCTGCGCGACTTGCGGCTCGTTGAGCATCAAAGGCGCCGGACGGCCCTTGGCGGCCCACCATTGTTGCGGGTCGATGCCTTCGACCTTGACCCGCGCGGTGCCGGTTTCGGCATAACCGAGCTTCTTGGCGGCGGCATAGGACAGGTCGATGATCCGGTCCGAGTAGAACGGCCCGCGGTCATTGACCCGCAGGATCACGCTCTTGTTGTTGTCCAGGTTGGTCACCCGAACGTAACTCGGCAGCGGTAATGTCTTGTGGGCGGCACTCATGCCGTACAGGTCGTAGACCTCGCCGTTGGCGGTGTTCTGACCGTGGAACTTGGTGCCGTACCAGGACGCGGTGCCGGAGGCCACGTAGGTCTTGGATTCCTGCAGCGGGAAGTAGGTCTTGCCCAGCACGGTGTACGGGTTGGCCTTGTACGGGCCGGTGTGCAGGGTCGGCGTGGCATCCGGGATGCGCGATACGTCGACGTCCCACCACGGCGCGCCGTCCTTGTGGGCCCGGTTGATGTCCAGACCCGGCTGCGAACGAACGGCGGTGGTCGGTTTCTGGCTCGGCGAACGGCTGGTCGAACAACTGGCGACCAGCACCGCCAACGCAGCGAAAGCCACCAGCTTCAGGGGTTTATTGATAGGCAATGCCCGCATTACTTGACGCCCCGTGCTTGTACCAGCTGTTCAGACAGTTGATGTACGGCCATGGCGTACATCACGCTGCGGTTATAACGCGTGATCGCGTAGAAATTCTTCAGGCCCATCCAGTATTCCGGGCCATTGTCGCCTTCGAGGCGGAATGCGGTGACCGGCATGTCATCGCGCAGCGCATCATGACTCGACCAGCCCAGCGCTCGCAACTCCCCGACGGTTTTCGTCGGCTCGATGCCGGTGGTCAGGCCTTCATCCACCTGCTCTCCCCGTACATCCGCGCGACTGACCACCGGCTCGCCGGCGACCCAGCCGTGACGCTTGAAATAGCTGGCGACGCTGCCGATCGCATCATCCGGGTTGTTCCAGATATTGATGTGGCCGTCGCCGTCGAAATCCACCGCGTAGGCGCGGAAACTGCTCGGCATGAACTGCGGCAAGCCCATCGCCCCGGCGTAGGAACCCTTGAGGGTCAGCGGGTCGACCTGCTCTTCGCGCGCCAGCAGCAGGAACTCACGCAGCTCCTTGCGGAAAAATTCGGCACGGGGAGGATAGTCGAAACCCAGCGTGGACAAGGCATCGATCACCCGGTAATTGCCGGTATTACGTCCGAAAAAGGTCTCAACGCCGATGATCGACACGATCACCTGGGCCGGAACGCCGTATTCCTGCTCGGCGCGGGCCAGAGTCGCCTCGTGCTGACGCCAGAAGTCCACACCGCGGGCGATGCGCGCGTCGGTGATGAACATCGGACGGTATTCTTTCCACTGCTTGACCCGTTCGGCGGGTTTGGAAATGGCGTCGAGAATCGCCTGCTTGCGCTGGGCCTCGCGGAACACGGCCATCAGCTGTTCGCCGGCGAAACCGTAGTCGCGGGTCATTTCACCGACGAATTCGGCCACCTGGGGCGAGCCTTCGTAATCGCCGGCCAACGCTTCCTGCGCGCTGCCAAGGATGCCTACCAGGCCGAGCCACGGTGCGTATCGTGTCGCCCAGTCACGCATTACTTGCATTGAACTCTTCACCTTATTCAAACCTGTGCGATCCACTTGCGATGGGTATGGATCGACATCAAAACCCCAAACGCTGACAGCAGCGTCACCAGCGAAGTTCCGCCGTAGCTAATGAACGGCAACGGCACCCCCACCACCGGCAACAGGCCACTGACCATACCGATGTTGACGAAAACGTAAACAAAAAACGTCATGGTCAGAGCGCCGGCCAGCAATTTGCCGAACAGCGTCTGGGCCTGGGCGGTAATCACCAGACCACGGCCAATCAGCAACAGATAGATCAGCAACAGTGCGCAGATGCCCACCAGCCCGAACTCTTCGCCGAGCACGGCGATAATGAAGTCGGTGTGGCTTTCCGGCAGGAAGTCCAGATGCGACTGGGTGCCCAGCAGCCAGCCCTTGCCGAATACCCCGCCGGAACCGATGGCGGCTTTCGACTGGATGATGTTCCAGCCAGTGCCGAGCGGATCGCTTTCCGGGTCGAGGAACGTCAGGATCCGCTGTTTCTGGTAGTCGTGCATGATGAAGAACCACATCGCGACCGACACCGGAATCGCCGCCGCCAGTACGCTGAGAATCCAGCGCCAGCGCAACCCGCCCATAAACAGTACGAAGGCGCCGCCGGCCAGAATCAGCAGCGAAGTGCCCAGATCCGGCTGACGCACGATCAGGGCGAACGGCACGCCGATCAACAGCAGACTGATGCCGACATGCTTGAGCTGTGGCGGCAGCGTGCGTTTGGACAAATACCAGGCGATGGTCGCCGGCATCAGGATCTTCATGAATTCCGAGGGCTGGAAGCGGATCACCCCGGGAATATTGATCCAGCGGGTCGCGCCCATGGCGTTGTGGCCCATGATGTCCACCACCAGCAGCAGCACCACCCCGATCACGTAGCCCAGCGGCACCCAGCGCGCCATGAACCTTGGTTCGAACTGGGCGATGACGATCATCGACACCAGACCGATGCCGAACGACGTGGCCTGTTTGGCCAGCAGATCCCAGCTCTTGCCGCTGGCCGAATACAGCACGAACAGGCTGCCGGCCGCGAGAATCAACAGAAGCACCAGCAACGGGCCGTCGATATGCAAACGTTGCAACAGCGTCGCCCGGCGACGCATCACATCCTCGCTGGAAAGCATGCGATCGAAATTATTCATCACGGGCCGTAGCCTCCGCACTGATAGGGCTGGCGTATTCGGCCTTCAACCGTCCGTCCTGATCCAGCAGCCAGGCATCCATGACCTGCCGCACCACCGGCGCCGCGACGCCGGAACCGGACTCACCGTTCTCGACCATCACCGACACCACGATTTTCGGGTCATCCGCCGGCGCGAAACCGACGAACAGGGCGTGGTCGCGGTGGCGCTCCTGAACCTTGGAGCGGTCGTACTTCTCACCTTGCTTGATCGCCACGACCTGCGCCGTACCGGACTTGCCGGCGATCCGGTATTGCGCGCCGATGGCCGCTTTACGCGCCGTACCCCGTGCACCGTGCATCACCTGTTGCATGCCATGGTTGACCTTGGTCCAGTCCGAGGGATCGCGCAGGATGATGTCCGGCATCGGATTCTCATCCACCGGTTTCACGCCCTCGAGAGATTTGGCCAGGTGCGGGCGATTCCACACACCCTTGTTGGCCACCAGCGCAGTCGCCTGGGCCAGTTGCAGCGGGGTCGATTGCATGTAGCCCTGGCCGATCCCGAGAATCAGGGTTTCACCGGGGAACCACGCCTGACGCCGGGTCGCGCGTTTCCACTCGCGGGACGGCATCAGGCCTGGGGATTCTTCGAACATGTCCAGCGAGACCTTCTGGCCAATGCCGAACTTGTTCATGTAGGCCGACAACCGGTCGATGCCCAGCTTGTGTGCCAGGTCATAGAAGTAGGTGTCGTTGGACCGCATGATCGCCGTGTCGAGGTCGACGAAGCCGTCCCCGGTGCGGTTCCAGTTGCGGTACTTGTGATCGTAGTTGGGCAGCATGTAGTAACCGGGGTCGAACACCCGGCTCGACGCCGTCACCACGCCCGCATCGAGACCGGCAATCGCCACCGCCGGCTTGATCGTCGAGCCCGGCGGGTACAGACCGCGCAGCACGCGGTTGAACAGCGGTCGGTCGATCGAATCACGCAGCTCGGCGTACGCCTTGAAGCTGATGCCGGTGACGAACAGGTTCGGGTCGAAACTCGGCTGGCTGACCATCGCCAGCACTTCGCCGGTTTTCGGATCGAGCGCCACCACCGCACCACGCCGGCCACCCAGCGCAGCCTCGGCGGCTTCCTGCAACTTGATGTCGAGGCTCAGGACAATGTCCTTGCCCGGCACCGGATCGGTACGCTTGAGCACGCGCAGGACGCGGCCACGGGCGTTGGTCTCGACCTCTTCGTAACCCACCTGACCGTGCAGCTCGGCTTCATAGAAGCGCTCGATGCCGGTCTTGCCGATGTGGTGGGTGCCGCTGTAGTTGACCGGATCGAGGGTCTTCAGCTCTTTCTCGTTGATCCGCCCCATGTAACCCACCGAGTGCGCGAAATGCGCGCCCTGCGGGTAATGACGCACCAGTTGCGCGACCACCTCAACACCCGGCAGGCGGAACTGGTTCACCGCGATCCGGGCGATCTGCTCTTCGCTCAGCTCGAACAGGATCGGCACCGGCTCGAACGGCCGGCGGCCCTGACGCATGCGTTTCTCGAAGATCACCCGGTCTTCCGGCGTCAGCTGCAAGACCTCGACGATCACGTCGAGCACCTGCTGCCAGTCGCCGGAGCGCTCGCGGGTCATGCTCAGGCTGAAGCTCGGACGGTTGTCCGCCACCACCACGCCGTTGCGGTCGAAAATCAGGCCACGGGTCGGCGGGATCGGCTGCACATGCACCCGGTTGTTTTCCGACAGGGTCGAGTGATATTCGTACTGAATCACCTGCAGGTAGTACAGGCGCGCAATCAGCACGCAGATCAGCGCCACCACCGCAATTGCGCCGAACACGACGCGACCACGCACCAGACGGGCGTCTTTTTCGTGGTCCTTGATGCGGATCGGCTGAGACATGAGGGCGGATTACTTGTGGTAAGGGTGGCCGGACAGCACGGTCCAGGCACGATACAACTGCTCGCCGATGAGGATGCGCACCAGCGGGTGCGGCAGCGTCAGCGGCGACAACGACCAGCGCTGATCCGCGCGGGCACAGACTTCCGGCGCCAGTCCTTCCGGGCCACCGACCATGAAGTTGACCGTGCGCGAGTCCAGGCGCCAGCGATCGAGTTCGACCGCCAGTTGCTCGGTGCTCCACGGTTTGCCATGAACTTCGAGAGTGACGATCCGCTCGTTCGGCCCGACCTTGGCCAGCATGGCTTCGCCTTCCTGACGGATGAAGCGGGCCACGTCGGCGTTCTTGCCACGGGTATTGAGCGGAATTTCCACCAGTTCCAGCGCCAGCTCGGACGGAAGACGCTTGGCATATTCATGCCAGCCTTCCTCCACCCACTTGGGCATGCGTGAACCGACGGCGATCAGTCGCAGTCGCACAGCAATCCCTTACAGCTGGTCTTTGTTGAGCTTGGTGAAATGCTCGTGGGTGTTTTCCGGGCTGTGGTGCTTGGCGTCCGCCGCACGGCTTTGCTCGGCACCGGCCCACAGGCGCTCCAGGTCGTAGAACTGACGTGCCGAGGCGGTCATCATGTGCACGATCACCAGGTCCAGGTCCAGCAGCACCCAGTCGCTGTCGCCCTTGCCTTCTTCGCCCAGCGGCTTGGCGCCGTTCTTTTTGACCTCTTCGCGAACCTTGTCCAGCATCGCGTTGATCTGGCGGTTGGAAGTACCGGTGGCGATGATCATGTAGTCGGTGATGCTCTGCTTGTCGCGCACATCAATGATCTGGATGTCCTGGGCCTTGACGTCTTCCAGGGCTGCAACGGCCACCTTGACCAGCTCGTCGCCCTTCAGCGGTTCATTGGTGTTGACCGGCTCTGGCAGCGGGGCGCTCTTGAATGTGCCTTTGCGCTTTACTTTGGTTTGGTCTTTGTCAGTCATATAAAACTCGTTTTGCTCATATTTTCGGCGGCTTGGCGACACGTGGATTCGTATCAGTGAAGCACGCCTTGTTCAGTTCGACGCACGGTACAGACCGTGCGCATCGATGTAGGCCAGGACCGCGTCGGGCACCAGGAAACGTACCGACTTACCGCTGGCCAGCAGTTGACGGATCTGGGTGGCGGAAACCGCGAGCGGTGTCTGCCAGACGAATGCAATCTGTCCGCTCGGCCCCTTCAGGGCCAGCGGGTCGCTCACCGAACGCGCTGCCAGCAGGTTGCGCAAGGCATCCGGCGGTTCGCTGTCGGCGTCCGGGCGCTGTAGCACCAGGATGTGGCAATGCTGGAGCAACTCTTCCCAGCGGTGCCAAGTGGGCAGGCCGCAAAATGCGTCCCAGCCCAGAAGCAGAAAAACCTGGGTCTCGGCGGCCATTTCGGCGCGCAGCGACTCCAGGGTATCGATGGTCCAGGACGGTTTGTCCCGCTGCAATTCGCGGGCGTCCACCACCAGCGGCGGCACACCGGCCACCGCACATTCAACCATTGCCAGCCGGTCCTGCGCCGACACCTGCGGTGTATCGCGGTGCGGCGGCCGGGCGCTGGGCATCATGCGCAGCTCATCGAGCTCCAGCGCTTCGGCCACTTCCAGCGCGCCGCGCAAATGGCCGACGTGCACCGGGTCGAACGTCCCGCCCAGTACGCCAATGCGCCGGGGACGGGATTTCTTGCCGGGTTTCGGCGCTTTCAGGTCGAGGTCGGACAAGTCAGACCGTCGCCTGGCCGCGCAACTGGCCATCACCGACCACGATGTACTTCTCGCAGGTCAGCCCTTCGAGGCCCACCGGGCCACGGGCGTGCAGCTTATCAGTAGAAATGCCGATCTCGGCACCCAATCCGTATTCGAATCCGTCGGCGAAGCAGGTCGGGGTGTTGATCATCACCGACGCCGAGTCGACCTGAGCCACGAACTGGCGGGTGTCGGCGAGGTTTTCGCTGACGATCGAGTCGGTGTGATGGGAGCCGAAATGGTTGATGTGCTCGATGGCCTGATCCAGACCATCCACCACGCGGATCGACAGAATCGGCGCCAGGTACTCGGTGCTCCAGTCTTCTTCGGTCGCCGCTACGGCCTCGATGATCGCCCGGGTGCGTTCGCAACCACGCAGTTCGACGCCTTTTTCGCGGAACTGCTTCGCCATCGACGGCAGGAAATCCTTCGCAACACTTTGATCGACCAGCAAGGTCTCCATCGCACCGCAGATGCCATAGCGATAGGTCTTGGCATTGAAGGCGATGCGCTGAGCTTTCGGCAGGTCGGCGTGTTCGCTGACATAAACGTGGCAGATGCCGTCCAGATGCTTGATCACCGGCACCCGGGCATCACGGCTGATGCGCTCGATCAGGCCCCGACCACCGCGCGGCACGATCACGTCGACGTACTCCGGCATGGTGATCAGCGCGCCGACTGCGGCGCGGTCGGTGGTTTCCACCACTTGCACCACGGCAGCCGGCAGTTCGGCTTCGGCCAGACCGCGCTGAATGCAGGCGGCAATCGCGCGGTTGGAATGAATCGCTTCGGAACCGCCGCGCAGGATGGTCGCGTTGCCGGACTTCAGGCACAGGCTCGCGGCATCGATGGTCACGTTGGGACGGGATTCGTAGATGATCCCGATCACGCCCAGCGGTACGCGCATCTTGCCGACCTGAATGCCCGACGGACGGAAGCTCATGTCGCGGATCGCACCGACCGGATCCGGCAGCGCTGCGACCTGGCGCAGGCCGACGATCATGCCATCGATGCGCGCCGGGGTCAGTTCCAGACGCTCCAGCAGTGCCGGCTCCAGACCGTTGGCGCGACCGGCGGCCAGATCCTGTTCATTGGCTGCCGCAAGCTCGGCGCGGGCGGCGTCCAGGGCATTGGCGGCAGCCAGCAGGGCGCGGTTTTTCTGCGCGGTACTGGCACGACCGATGACGCGGGAGGCTTCGCGGGCGGCGCGACCCAATCGGGTCATGTAGTCAAGAACGGACTCAGTCATGGTCTGCTGGGGTCTTGGCAAAGAGGAAAGCGGCAGATTATAGCTGTCGCGTCCCGGGACTAACAGCGGTGACGGGCGGATGGTCGAAATGGACGGTGATTTGCCGACGTTCAGCCGGGATTAAGCCGCGAATTGTTATCATCACGACCTCCTCCGCCTGGATAAACCCTGTTTGCCATGTCCAACCTGACCGTTCGCGCCACCTCCGCGCGCCAGCCTGTCGGCCTTGCGGACGCCTTTTTCGACCGCGACGCCCAGACACTGGCCCGTGATCTGCTCGGCAAAGTCATCCGCCACCGCGTCGGCGATTTGTGGCTCAGCGCCCGAATCATCGAAACCGAAGCGTATTACTGCGAAGAAAAAGGCAGCCACGCGTCCCTCGGCTACACAGAAAAGCGTAAGGCTTTGTTTCTGGACGGCGGCCACATCTATATGTACTACGCCCGTGGCGGCGATTCGCTGAACTTCAGCGCACAGGGTCCGGGCAATGCGGTGCTGATCAAATCGGCCTATCCGTGGGTCGACGAGATCAGCGGCCCGGCCAGTCTGGCGCAGATGCTGTTGAACAACCCCGACGCCCAAGGCCGACCGCGCCCGTCGCAGAAACTCTGTGCAGGGCAGACGCTGCTGTGCAAGGCGCTGGGGCTGAAAGTGCCGGTGTGGGATGCCAAGCGCTTCGACCACGAAATTCTGCTGGTGGAAGACACCGGCCCTGCGCCAACTCATGTGATTCAGACCACCCGCCTGGGCATTCCCCATGGCCGTGACGAACACTTGATGTATCGCTTTGTCGATGCCGCCTATGCCCAGTGGTGCACGCGGAACCCGCTGCGCAGGGGTCAGGTCGAAGGTCGCGATTATTTTCTGCTGTGAATGCACACCCTTCGGCTCGCCGATCAGGGACATCAATGAAATGGAGTGGTTTGTATGGGCCCATGGCTCGATAGCGTGACCGGGTGGCTGGCCGCCAATCCGCAGTGGCTGGCCGCTGCAGTGTTTGTCGTGGCCTGCGTGGAATGCCTGGCGATTGCCGGTTTGATCGTGCCCGGCACGGTGCTGCTGTTTGCCGTGGCGGTGCTGGCCGGCAGCGGCGCCCTGTCGCTGAGTGAAACCCTGTTGCTGGGTTTCCTCGGCGGGATTCTCGGCGATGTGATTTCGTATTTCCTCGGCCGCCACTTCCACCAGAACATCCGGCGTCTGCCGGGGTTGCGCCATCACCCGGAATGGATGGCCGGCGCGGAAACCTACTTCCAGCGTTATGGCATCGCCAGCCTGCTGGTCGGACGCTTCATCGGCCCGTTGCGGCCGATGCTGCCGATGGTCGCCGGGATGTGCGACATGCCCTTCCCGCGCTTCGCCGCCGTGAGTCTGCTGGCAGCGGCCGGCTGGAGCCTCGCGTACCTGCTGCCGGGCTGGGCCACCGGGGCGGCGATTCGACTGCCGTTGCCGGAGGGTTTCTGGCTGCAGGCCGGGATCGTCGCCGGCAGCATTGCGGTGATGGTCGGCCTGAGCGCCAACAGCAGCCTGCGCCGCCATCGCCGGGCGACGATCTGGATCAGCAGCATGAGCCTGCTGATCCTGATCGGCCTGTTCATCGGTTACCCGTACCTGACCGCCCTCGATCAGGGCGTCATGACCCTGGTGCAGGAACACCGCCGCCCGGCACTGGATGAGGTGGCAGTGGTCTTCACCCTGATCGGTGAGTTCCGCAACATGCTGCTGTTCAGTGCCCTGCTGACTGCGCTGCTGTTGCTGTGCCGTCAGTGGCGCCACGCGATCTTCGTGGGCGGCACGCTGCTCGTCACGGCCCTGGCCAACACCGGCACCAAAATGTTTTTCGCCCGGGTGCGCCCGGAAGTGCTGACCGATCCGCTCACCAGTTACAGCATGCCCAGCGGTCATGCGTCGGGATCGTTCGCGCTGTTCCTGACCTTGGCCGTACTCGCCGGACGCGGGCAACCGCCGAGGCTGCGACTGACCTGGTTGCTGATCGGCTGCATTCCGGCACTGGCGATTGCCTTGTCGCGAGTGTATCTGGGCGCACACTGGCCGACGGATGTGCTGGCCGGCGCCATGCTCGCCGCGTGCGTGTGCGCCGCCGGGCTCTGGCTCAGCCAGCGGCAATCACCGCTCGGCGCCATGCCGCAGAGAGTCTGGTGGCTGGTGTTGCCAGCGCTGATCGCCCTGTTCGGTTTCTTCGTGCTGCGACACTTGCCGCATACCCTGCTGCGCTACTCGTACTAGGCGACGGCAGACAGCAGCGAAGGATTGGTCCTCAAGACGAACGATACCGACGAAGGGTTGTAGGCATTGTGCCCGGTGTCGTTCGGATTCTTGTCCAGGAAGTAGGTGAGCCCTTCCTTTGTCTCATGCTGAAACAGGCGCATCTTCTTCTCTACGCTGAAAAGCGCCACAGAAACCGGATTGGACGGCAGGTCACCAAACGACTTGAGCTTTCCGGCATACGTTTCCAGCTCAAAGTAACTGCCGCCACTTTTCGCGGCCAGAAGATGCCTTGTACTTTGATCAAGTCGCAGCTGCCAATTAAAGTAACGACCGGCCGTTTTGACATTAAGGGCATATCGTCCCTGATAATCCGGAACAAACTCCAATAACAGCGGCTCGGCATCATCATGATCCGCAAGCGTCACGATTGGCGAACTGATTTCATCATTCAGGGAAATCTCCGCATTCAACCTCTGCCCAGTGGTGATTCGCGGTTGCTTCAAACGCTGCTCCATGACTTGATAATTGAGCACCAGCGGAAGTCCATCCGCGAACAGTTGCCCCGTGAAGGTAATATTATTGGCATCAGACATGTGCAGATTCTCTTCTTGTTAAGAACGGACTGAACAACAGACAGGATTTCATTTATCGGCAGCCTGGGCCGGCTCGTTCTTCACACGTTTGCGCTTGCGGCGCTCAAGCACCATGGAATCCGCGTAGTAACCGGCAGCCTTCAGGACAATCTCGGTATTCAGATCAACGCCCGCATGTTTGAAAATATACTTTCCGGCAATATCATCCCAGAACGCCCACTCATCTTCATAAATTGTCATACCGTTCTCCTTGTTCATGAAGCCCGCTTCCTGCGAGTCGGATTCAACGCTAAATCAAAAACACCCGACAGACCACTTCAAAGGCAATACAAAAAACAACAATACAATCGGCAAAACAATAACAACTGAACACAACCACCCGCCATGCCAAAGTCTTTCGACACTTCACAAGCGAGCATTGATTTTGGCCAAACCTTTTAACATCAATCCTGAAACTATTCTTACAGCCCCCATAACAATTTCCGACATTAACATTCCATCAAATTCAACGACGGCCGAAACCGATACAACGCCCGGCAAAGTTCCCGACCTGAATCACCTGGACAAACTGTTCGGGCCCATGCGATTTGGCGAACTGACCGTGAGCCGCCAGACACTTCAGGCGCTGGGTGCCCGGGTCAACGGCGAGGCCATTACAGCGGCCAACACGTACTTCCCCGAGCCCGATCAGGCCTTTATCGATGGGCTGCAATTCGATCCCGCCCAGGTTGAGCAGCGGATCAAGTCAGTCGATGGTCAGGAGCACCAACATGTACCGGAATTACTCTACGAAATCGTCACTCTGCGCTCCCCCGAAGCAGCACCGCTTCTGCGCGAAATATCCGCCAGTGATGCTGAGCATCCCCTGCAGAAAATCGGCAAACTGCTGACCGCCACTCAACAGCTGGATATCCACAGAAGCCCGCTGCCCGAACACCTGCCGGGCTGGGTAGACAAGGCTAAAAGTCGCGGCATGACCAGTATGGGCGCCGGGCTGCAGGCCTACGGTTTGTACAGCGCCTACATGGGCGCCATCGACGGCCTCAAGAAAGGTCAGATGGGCGAATTGCTGATCAATGCGGGGGGTGCTCTCGCCGAGATCACTTCACTGGGCCTCGAATACGCGCTGAACAAGACCGGCGAACAGATGATCCGTCAGGGATCCATGGCCCTCGAACAATTCGGCAAGACCACCATGGGCAAATGGCTGAGCCGGGGCGCGGGTCTGATCGCCAGCGTGCTGACGCTGCCCTTCGACATCTACACCGCCATCAAATCCTTCAACGATGCCGCCAAGGCCCAAGGCAAGGAAGCTCAGGATCTGTACGTCACCGGCGGCTTGAGCGTGTTCAGCGGCGCATTGTCCATTGCCCTTGGCTGCGCAGCCCTGATGGGTTTTCAGGCGGCGGGCCCGGTGGGGATTGCAGCGGCGGCGATCATGATTGTCGGTGCCCGAATCTACGGTGCCGCGCGCATGGTCGACGACATCGACGATTACATCGAGCTGACCGTGCACGAACGCTGGCGTGCCGGCTGGTTCGCGTTCACCGGACAAAGCCAGGACAAGGCGCTGATGGATCGCTACCTGGTTGCAAAGACCACGGGCGATTATGCCAAAGCCTTGAAAACCCGCAGCCTTGGCTGGCTCGACAATGAATTCAAGGAAAGTGTCGACGTGATCGTCAATGGCCGTTTCGAGGTTACGTTGCAGCCGACTCGCCTCTATCGTTTCCAATGGGATGAAAGCAAAGGCGAAACGCCCTATACCAGCGAAAACCGCCCTGTCATCAGCGATACGGATGACACCTACGACGCCAGGAAGGGATTACCCGACTCGGACGCTGTCATCGCCAGTGCGAAAAGCGCCCCGGCGAAAGGGGTCTTCTGGAACCTGGGCGGCGGCCACGACACGGTTCAAGGCGTCGAGGACAAGCCGAATTTCTTCAGCTATGCCAGCGGCCGCAAAACCCTGGACGGTGGCAACAAGGATGACTCCTTTCTGTTTCAGTCGGCATCAGACGCGCTGTCTGACGACCCGACCACCGTCAGTGAGCTGTCCGGCGGTGACGGCACCGATCTGCTCTGGCTGCAAGGCAAACACAAAAACCAAGACCCTGTTGCCAACCCGCCGCGCCATATCGGTTTTGATGTCGACCTTAAAAGCGGCAGGCTGGCAGTGCGCCCTGTGGACCCGTCGCGTGAGCCGGTGCTGCATTCAACCTTCAGGTCCATCGAAAAGGTCGAGACACTGGCCGGCGCGCTCAACCGCGTGACCGGTTCCGATCGCGCCGACACCATTGCCGCCAATGGCGATGACCGCGTCGATGCCGGGGCCGGCGATGACCGCATCTCTGTCCGTGGACTTCATGGCACGGTCGATGGCGGCAGCGGTAGCGATACCTATGAAATTGCCCCTGACTGTCTCAAGGTCTCCCTCCACGAAGATGGCCAGGAGCCGAGCAAGGTCTATCTGGGCGTGACACTCGAAGCCATCCAGCGCTGGTACGTACGCAATGACGCGCTGGTCATTGAATCCCTGCGCGACGACGACATCCGGTCGCCAAGGCGGGAACTGGTGCTGGAGGCGGTGTACCGGACGGTCGATGGCAAACGCACCCTGCGCAACGACAAATGGACATTCATTACACAGGACGGCTACCACTTGCAGCCGGCGTGGCCTGCCGATACCCCGGACCTGGCCGACCTGACCGTGAAAGTTACCGTTCTGACCGTCGGCACGACGAAAACCTCGCCGGTGCCGGTCAACGATCATCCCTTCAGGATCTCGAACAAACCGCACTCGTATTACTTCATCTCGCGCCAGATCCGTCACGCAATCCTGATGGCAACACCACACGAAAATCCGACCCGAAGCACTCTGTACGTCGACCGCGACAGCACGGAGATCGATGAAGTCCGGGCGATTTATACCGTTACAAAAACACGGCCAAATGCATTCACGCAGCTCAGCTACACGGACATTCACCACACCCTCACGTTCCACGAAGGTGGTGGCCTGCTCTCGTTGCACGGTGCTGCAAGAGAAACTCCGGGCAAGAAACGCGACATGGGAGCCGGAATCCTGGCCTCTGGCTGGCAGATGATTCATCCGATGACGCTGGTCATGCGAGACGGGATTTCCTATCACCTCGACTTTCCACGTCCCGCGTATCTAAACGACGCAAGGAACCCGGGTTATACGGTTGTGCAAAGCCGCACCGCGCTGCGCGAGCGAGCCGGTCGGTATATGTTCGTCCGACCCTCTGTGGAGAAACGCACGTTGAAGGCAACCCCGCAGCGGGTCGACTTTCAGGCAGCCGAGCACAACGCGACCTACTGGCTGGAGGGACGATCGTCCAGCTATGAACTGTTTCCCGCCAGCGCAACGTCCATCCGGCTGTCCACCGCAGACGCAGATGCCCAGATCTCGGGTTCTTCCACCTGGCTCATTCACACACAACATCTGGAGGAGCAGATCAGCCACCGCGACCTCGCCATCAAAGACAACCTGCTCAGAATCGGCAGCATCCGGATTCAACTGCCGGATAGCAACGATCCGCTGCTGCCACTGGAAACCATTGAAGTCGTGGTCTCCTCGGGAAACCGTTATCGGATCAATGCACTGTTCGAGGTGATCGGTCTGTGCGCCATCGATGCCCGAGCCTACCCATCGGTTCAGGCCATCGCCCAGGACGTTCATGAGCATCAACGGCGTGAAGAGCTTGAGTCCGACGAAGTGTCGGTTCACCACATTCGCCTGAGCGAAACCGCTGCCGGCAAGATCTCCTACAACGTTGCCACCAACGTCTGGAGCAGCGAAACCACTGCGTTCCGCTCGATATCTGCCGAGCACCTGATCATCATCAAGGAATGACACCATGCGACCAAAAACACCCTCGCCGCCAGGTTTTTCCAAAGGTAATACGGCCGCTGACTCGCTCGCTGAACTCACACGATTGCGACCGCAAGCTCCAGACCCGCAGCTACCGCATTCGTTGCCAGACCAGACGGCCGCGCATCAACGAAACCCGGGACACACCCCGCCTCTCGCGGACACACCCGGATTGCCGAAAATCGAAGTGTCTGACCTGCCGGTCGCTTCTCGTGAAACGTCGACCGGACTGGACAGTTACCGTTTGAACTCCGGATTGCTGCGCAACCTGCAACCGGCCAACGAGGAGGGTCTGCGCTACATCGTCGGACGCGCATTCGTCGATGTGAAAGACAGCGGCACGGTCTATGTGGAGTTCGATGCGAACCTGGGCACCTATCGGGTAATGGATCTGTACAAAAAGTTGTCTCCCGGGCCGGCGCTCTACAGAAATACCGGTGAATCGACCTGGAGCCCGGCCTCAAACAACCCCGTGAAACGCCCCTACCCACAGGCCGGTGACACCGATACACACGTACCAGCCAAACATCCGCTGACTTCGCCACTGTCGGCACATGAAGCCACTACCCGATTGCTGAACGACTCACTGCTCAAGATGTATCCGCTGATGACGTTCGGCCAGCGCGTCGAATTTTTGCGCGCCTATAACCTGTCGCCACGCCAACACATCCGGTTGCACAGTGATCTGACCGCCAATCCCCGGGTGATGCCGGAGTGGGCCGAGCAGCATCACTTACGCTCCCGGGACGAGAACGATCCGACCCGCTTCGATCAACTGCAGGAGGAAATCGAACCACTGCTCCTACCCGTGAGGAACGGAACACTGCGCAGCGATCTGGTCGACTTCGACAAAAGCGTCACCCGCGAATTTCTCGATGCTTTTCTGACCCGACTCGGTTACCTGCGCAACAGCAGCGACTGCCTGTACCGCACGGATATTCCGGGCCTGTTCAGGGCCGATGAACGCACGCCTTTCGAGCTCTACAACGACGGACGCATGCTGCCGCGCTTGAAACACCCGCGCGGCGCAACGACCGAAAAACCGATCAGTGCCACGGTCAGCCACAAGCTGGTCAAGAGGTATGGCGCCAGGGGCACCAAGGCTCCCGATCCGGAGTACCTGCGCTACAACAGTCAGAGAAACAAATACCCCGGCAAAAAACCGGGTGAATCGGACAACGAGTCGGGGAACTCCGACAACGACTGGTCCGATGCATCGGACGTGGAACTGGACACCGAACGCAATTACGAGACGATCCGCCACGATCAGCAGTTCATCTTCTCTTACGTCATCGATACGCGAAGGATGGAGGTGGTCCTCAATGAAGAGAACCATTTGCTCAATCTGGCGGCACGGGAAAAGAACGCCTGGTTTCCCGAGGACGAACTCGAAGCCCTGATTTCAACGTCCAGGCGAGGCATCGAATCAGAACTCCTGTGGCTGCTCGACTCGACGTTCACCCGCGCCGCGAAGGTCGACGACGTTGCCGCCCTCGCTCAAAGCAGCTACATCGGCAATGACATCGAAGCGCGGACCCACAGTGGCGTTTCCAATCAACATGAATACGACGCTTTGATCGATGCGGTGGCCAAGGCCGGCAAGCCGATCCTTTCATTGCCGAGCGGCAAGGACTGGTTCGCCAACGACATCGTCTGGCCGGAATAACCGGGCTGAGTCTTAAGCGAACAACTCGCCCTGCAACTCATCGAGCAGCGCCTGGATCGCATCCAGTCGCTGCTGCGGGTCGTCGAGTTGCAGCAAATCGATCTTGTCTTCCTCGGCGAACGGCAGCAGATACGCCAGCTGATTGGCCAGCGATTGCTGCCCCGCTGCTTCGATGCCCATGTTCAGCGCCTCGACCATCGGGTGTTCGGCCAGGGCCTTGAGCAACGCCACCAGATCGGCGTCTTCATCCTGCAGCGGTTGCTCGGGTTCTTCGTCGAGCCACTCGACCTCGGCCATGATCAGTTGATCGCGTTGCACGTCGGTGCGCTGCACGATGAACCGGCGCCCGCCCTGCACCCGGATACCCAGCAGTCCGTTGTCCTGCTGCTGGAAATCGGTGATCCTCGCTTCGCAGCCGACCATGGCGAAACCTTCCGGCGCGACGCCGACTTCGCTGCCCTCAAGGATGCACACCACGCCGAACCCGCCGCCCTGTTTCATGCAGCGGCCGATCATGTCCAGGTAGCGCGCCTCGAAGATCTGCAAATCCAGATTGCAGCCGGGAAACAGCACCGTGTTCAGCGGAAAAAGCGGCAGACTCATAGACATTTCCTTACACCACCATCGACACCGCCAACGGCAGGAACACCGCCGTGGCCACGCCCATCAGACTCATCGCCAGCGCCGCGAAGGCGCCGCACTCATCGCTTTCCTGCAACGCCACCGACGTGCCGACCGCATGCGCCGTCATGCCCAGCGCCATGCCGCGCGCCTCCGGGCTGTGCACGCCGAGGCGGGTCAGCAGCGCCGGACCGAAGATCGCTCCGATCACCCCGGTGATCAACACAAACACCGCCGCCAATGCTGCGACACCGCCGATCTGCTCGGCCACCAGCATGGCGATCGGCGAGGTCACCGATTTGGGCGCCATGGTCATCAGGATCATGTGATCGGCACCGAACCACCAGCCCAGCGCCACGCCCATGCCCGTGGCAACCACGCCGCCTATCACCAGCGTAGTAAAAATCGGCCAGAACAATTGGCGGATGCGTCGCAGATTCAGATACAGCGGCACCGCCAGCGCAACGGTCGCCGGGCCCAGCAGAATGCTGAGGATCTCGGTGCTCTTGCGGTACTCGGCGTAGGTCAGGCCGCAGCCGACCAGCACGCCGATCACCAACAGCATCGAGACCAGCACCGGTTGCAGAAAGATCCAGCGGGTTTTCTCGAACGCCGCCAGCACTAGTTGATAAGCCCCGAGGGTGATGCCGATGCCGAACAGCGGATGGTGAATCACCGACGCCCAGGCACCTTGCCAGTCGAACAGCATCAGGACTCCTCCGAATGCGGCGCGTGACGCTTGACCAGCCGTTGCATCAGCACGCCGGCGAAGGCCATCGATAGAATCAGCGAGACCACCAGCGCACCGACGATGGCCCAGAAATCCGCGGCTATCGCCGTGGCGTAGACCATCACGCCCACCGCCGGCGGCACCAGCAGCAATGGCAGATAACGCAGCAGACTGCCGGCGGCGAGGTTCAACGGCTCGCCGACTTCACCGCGCACGATCAGAAATACCAGCAACAGCAAAAGGCCGATGATCGGCCCCGGCAGTACCGGCAACAGCAAATGATTGAGGGCCGTGCCGAGCAATTGAAACAGCACCAGCATGGTCAGGCCGCGTAGCAACATCCGTCATCTCCGTCCGACTTCCCGACAAGCACGGGCCGGGCATTATAAGCACGCCTGCGCTATGGATCGGCATTCGCCAAAAGCATGGTCGGTTGACCTGAGCAAATCGCCATGATGATCTACAGTGGTTCGCAGGGCGGTCAAATCCCCCACCTGAAAAACTATAAAACCGATGAACCCAAGGAGAGTCTCAATGCCCTATGTTCCAGTTGCAGAGCTCAAAGATTATGTCGGCAAGGAACTCGGACGTTCCGAATGGCTCACCATCGATCAGGAGCGCATCAACCTGTTCGCCGAAGCCACCGGGGATTACCAGTTCATCCATGTCGACCCGGTCAAAGCCGCGCAAACGCCATTTGGCAGCACCATTGCACACGGTTTCCTGTCGTTGTCGCTGATCCCAAAACTGATGGAAGACATCCTGATCCTGCCGCAAGGCGTGAAGATGGTGGTCAACTACGGCCTGGACAGCGTGCGTTTCATCCAGCCGGTCAAGGTCAATTCCAAGGTCCGGCTCAAGGTCGACCTCGGTGAAGTGACCGAGAAAAAGCCTGGCCAGTGGCTGCTCAAGGCCACCGCCACCCTGGAGATCGAAGGCTCGGACAAACCGGCCTACATCGCCGAACCGCTGTCGCTCTGCTTCGTTTAAGCGCCTGGATGCGAAGCGGCTCACGCTGTTTCGCATCCGCTCCTCCCTGCCGGCTGTATAAGGTCACATAGCTGCGGCATACTCGGTCGCCTAATTGCCCGGATCCCGCTATGCGCTCATTCGCTCCTCTTGCTCCCCTTGCCTTGACCCTGTTGCTGGCCGCGTGTGGCGACGGCGAATCGCTGTTGCCGCCGGATGCGCGCCTGCCCGACGGCGGCCGCTATCGCGGTGAACTGGTCGATGGCTTGCTGCAAGGCCAGGGGCGGGTCGACTACCCCAACGGCAGCTGGTACGCCGGGGCGTTCGACAAGGGGCAATGGCATGGCCAGGGCGAATGGCACGGCAGCAATGGCGAGGTCTATCGCGGCAACTTCCAGCAAGGGCTGTTCGACGGCCAGGGCACGTTGACCACCACGGCCGGCAGCTACTCCGGCGGCTTCAAGCTGGGCCGGCGCGACGGCGAAGGCACCCTCAAAGAAAACGCGATGACCTATCGCGGCGAATTCAAGGCCGACCAGTATTCCGGGCTCGGTCGCCTCGAGCTGGACGACGGCAGCTCCTACCAGGGCCAGTTCGCCCACGGCAAACCCAACGGCGAAGGCCAGCGCGGCGATGCCAGCGGCAATCAGTTCACCGGCCACTTCGTCAACGGCCAGCTCGAAGGCAACGGCACCTTCAACAGTGCCGACGGCGACATCTACGTCGGCGGCTTCAAGAACAATCAACTGCACGGCAAGGGTCGCTACGAAAACGCCGATGGCGATGTCTGGCTCGGGCAGTTCAAGGAAGGCGCGCTGACCGGCAAGGGCGAACTGATCGGCGCCGACGGCAGCCACTACATCGGCTATTTCAATGACTGGCGCTTCAGCGGTCAGGGACGCCTGAACCTGTCCGATGGCAGCTTCTACGTCGGTGGATTCGACAGCGACAGTTATTCCGGACGCGGCACCCTGGTGCTCACCGATGGCAGCGTGCTCAGCGGTACCTGGATCAACGGCCAGCGCGTACGCGATGCCGACGGCAAGTTGCTGCCGGACACCCTCGAACTCGGCCTGCTGGCCCAGGGTCGCCTGCTCGACGAGGCACTGGCGAATGTGCCGGCCTCGACCCCGGCGGTGGAGCTGTACACCCTGACCCTCGGCGGCGACGGCAAACAGAGCGTTTTCCTGCGTGAATCCGATTACGTGGCCAACATGCTCACCAGCCGTTTCGGCGCGTTTGGCCAGATCCGCCTGGTCAACCATCGCGACCACCTCGGCGACCGGCCGATGGCCACCCGCGAAAACCTGCGCCGCGCAGCCCTGACCCTCGCCGAACGCAGTGGCCCGGAAGATCTGGTGTTCATCTACCTGACCAGCCACGGCACTGCCGAACACGAGCTGGTGCTCGACCAGCCGCGCATGGAACTGGCCGACCTGCCCGCCGACGAACTCGCCGCCGTGCTCGCGCCGCTGAAGAATCGCGACAAGATCATTGTCATTTCCTCGTGCTATTCCGGGGGCTTCATTCCGGCGTTGAAGGATGAACGCACGCTGATCATGACCGCCTCGCGCGCCGATCGAGTGTCGTTCGGATGCTCCGAGGAGGCCAACTTCACCTACTTCGGCGACGCCCTGTTTGCACAGGCGCTGAACCAGACCGACGACCTGGAACAAGCCTTCAAACTGGCCAAGGCCACCGTCGCCGAGCGCGAACTGGCGGACAATTTCGAAGCCTCTGAACCGCAGATCTGGGCGCCGAAAACCGTGCTTGCGCACTGGCAATTGCTGCGTAAACAGCAAGCGAGAAAAGCATTGCAAAGTACTGCGTTGAACGACGGAGCGACAAAGAGCAACTAAGCTGAACAGTATCAAGGGAGAGACACTATGTACTTGACGCCTCAGCATGTCTTGCTTGCCGGAGCCACCGGATTGACCGGTGAACATCTGCTCGACCGCCTGCTCAACGAGCCGACGATCAGCCGCGTCCTTGCCCCCTCACGCCGGCCGCTGGCTGAACACCCGCATCTGGAAAACCCGGTCGGTGATCCGCAGACCTTCCTGCCGCAACTGGCCGGTCGGGTCGACATCGCCTATTGCTGCCTCGGCACCACGATCAAACAGGCCGGCTCCGAAGAGGCGTTTCGCGCCGTGGATCTGGACATGGTGGTGGCGTTCGCCAAGCGCGCCCGGGAGATGGGCGCACGGCACCTGATCGTGATCAGCGCCCTGGGGGCCGATCGCCGGTCCTCGGTGTTCTACAACCGGGTCAAAGGCGAGATGGAATACGCATTGCGCGCGCAGGACTGGCCGCAACTGACCATTTGCCGGCCATCGCTGTTGCTCGGCGAACGCAGCGAGCCCCGCCTGGGCGAACAGCTCGCCGCGCCATTCTCTAAATTGATTCCCGGCAAATACCGTGGCATCGAAGCCTGCCAACTGGCCCGTGCCATGTGGCGCCTGGCGCTGGAGGAGCAGGATGGCGTGCGGATTGTCGAGTCGGACGAACTGAGAAAACTCGGCAAGTAAGCTCACTCGCCACAGCGGTTCAACGCGGGTCCCGGGTAACCATTTCCAATGAAGCCCGAGGATCTTGCGTGAACTGGCCGACATTCGAAATGAAGTGAATCGAATCAACCCGCGTGTAGTAACTATCTACTACGTGCCCCTTCCCTTTCATGGATAACGTGCCCTCCAGCACACCTGCGTCTACGGCCATTCCGCCACGGGATGACACCACAGCACGTCAGGCAATCAATGAAAGGATTCCTTGATGGCACCGCAAACAAAAACGTCGAAAGGCACCAGCAAAAATACCCCCACCCTCGACAGGACTCCGGAAACGTCGTTGACTCAGCGTCATGATTTCCCGGGTTCGATTCGATTCCCGGAAACAGACAGCGTCAGCCGCCCCACGGAGGCGCCTGCACCCCACTCTTCAAGTGACACATTGCCCGCGATACAGATTCAGGATCTGACCCACCCGGCTGGAGACACCGAAGGAGGATCACCCAGCAACCCACACGCGAGCGGATCGATCCGTCAGTACGAGTTGCCGACGCAATTGCGAACGCTATTGCCTGCCGTCAACACCGAAGGGTTGCGGGTTCACAGGGGGCGCATTTATGCCGAGGTGCAATACACCACGACCACGACGGTCATGGTGGCCTGGGACGAAGGCCTCGGCACCTACCGAGCCATGCGGTCACAGGAAGCGCAGCCCTCGGGCCCCGTCCTGCAATTCGACTCCGAAAGCAATACCTGGCGGGTCGCTGAGCCGCGGATTATCAGTCAGCCCCTCGAGTCCACGGTACACCGGCAGGCAGACAATACCGACGATAACGCAGCACAGCCCCACCTGCCGGGACCGGCCAGGACGCAGCCGAACACTGCACCGATTTACGTCGACACCCAACATTACGTATGGAACGAGAAGGCCAACAATCACCATGGCTATGTGGTCCTGCACCGAAAAATGCGCCGGACCGACGAGGTCGGGCCGCCGCTGCATCATGCATTCATGGGCGAAAGCGGCTCGTTTGTCAGTGTCGAGCCTTCCGCCTCGCGAATCGATCAGCCAGCCGAACTGTTGACAGCCTGGACAGACCGCGATATCTGGGATCTCTACGGGATACAGGGCGCAGAAATCACCCGTTTCCGCAGCGAAGCGCACAGCACCGGCAAGAAACCTCTATGGGCTACCGTTCGGACACAACGGATGGAAAACGCCTACCTGTTTGACGAGCTGTACCGCTGGTCTGGCATGGACATGGATCGCGACCTGTTCAACAGCCTCCTGAACCATCAGAACCGCACGCCAGCCCAATGGGCAGAACACCTCCAGTCCGTCACCTTGCACCGCAGCCCATCTGGCCCGCAAACGCCGTTGCCAAGCCCGCCGGAACCCGACTCGCCCTCTACACGCCCATCAACACCCGACACGTCCAGGACTGCGGACGCCACGCTTGCCTACGGTGATCAGCGCCACTACACCTGGGATCTCGACAAGTCGAATTTCCATGGTTATGTCGAAATGCAGCGCAAGCCTGGCCTGAATGACAATCATGGACCTCTCACCCAACTGGCGTTTCGTGAAGGCGCCAGCCTGATTGTCGTCAAAGCCACCGATTATCCGATCTACAAAGAGAATGTTCTGCGCCCGTTCTGGCGGGACATCGACATCTGGAATCTTTACAGGATCGAAGGACCCGACATCGTGCGCTTTCGTCGGGAGGTTGCGCTCCATCAGAAACCGCCTGCCTGGGTCAAACAACGGGAATACCCTTCCCAGCGTGAACAACTGATCGACTACCTGCGGCTGTGGACCAACCCTGATTCTCCGCTCAAAACACGAGAGCAAATCCTCGCCCGGTTCCAGCCCTACAATCTTTCCGTCCAGCAACTAATACGACTGTGCAAAGAGCTGTCGCCGACAGGGCAGTTCAAGAACCTGATCAATGACGAAATGCCTGGATGGGTCAAAACCTATCAGGAACGCACCCGGCTGGTAACCAACGAAAAACTCTTCGAACCGTTTCTGCCGGAAATCGATGCTGAAATCATCCAGCTGAGAAATCAGGGAGAAGGCACCAGCCTGCTGAAGGCGAGTCTGACCGAACCCTTCTTTCAGGAGCTGTTGCGGCTCAGCGGCTTCAAGTGCAACACGCACAATTATCTGTACAGAACCGACATTCCTGCCGTGTTCAAAGTGGATGACCGGACACCTTTCGAAATAGCCCGGCCCGGGGCCATGGTCCCACGCGTGGTATCGGCCGTGGGCGCCACAAGTGAGACACCCGTCAGTGCAATGTTCAGCCTGAAGACCGCCATGGATTTTGCGAATGAAACCAGAGGAGTGACGGGCATAGAGGCGCACCAGACAACCCGCGGCACTTCGACGCCCCCCGCTCAACGCATCCGGTTTTGCTACCTGCTCGATACCCGCAATGTGGAAGTCGTTGCGGGACAGGACAATCGCGTCTACAACCCGACGCGGCTCGAACGAAGCCCCGCGGACGGCAAAACGTGGTTCCCGAGCATGAAAATGGAGGGGCATGTTTCGATGTCATCGATCGGTTTCACGTCGAGGCGCGTCTGGCTGGTCAACTCAGGCATGACCCGCGCGGCGACAGTGGAAGATATCCATTTGCAGGCGCTGACACACGCCACGGGATCAGATCAGAACCCTGCCGACGTCATCGAAGCCCGCACACGGGCAGGAGAATTGAACCGGGACGAATATGACGGGTTGATCGATGAAGTGGCGAATGCCGGCAAACGCGTTATCGAATTGCCGGCAGGACAGGACATATTCTCCGACGACATCGTCTTTCCGCCCGAAACGATCACGTTGTAGGGAACTTCAATGGCACGCCCCTGCGGGGTCGTGCCATTGATTTTCATAACCCGCCCGTCGCCTGAAACCCTACACCGATCACCGTCAGCAACGACAACGGCAACAGCAGCGTATCGAGCAATGCGCTGGCCGGCAGATCCACACCGGGATAGCTCGGTGCCTCGGCGCCGAATCGATCCATCGCGCAACATCCGCCATTCATCGCATACAGATCCAGCCGGGTGCCGGAATACACCACCGGCGCGCCGGGCTTGGCGGCATCCAGCGTGCGCGCCGTGGCGCAGCCGGTCAGTTGCAGCGCCAGCAGGATCGCCAGCAGCTTATTCATCGCTGCTCAGATGGTGTTCGCCCCAGCGCGGCAGCATGTCCTGGGGAATGCCCAACAGATTGAGAATCCGCGCCACCACGAAATCGATCAGGTCATCGATGGTCTGCGGCTGGTGATAAAAGCCTGGCGAGGCCGGCAGGATGGTCACGCCCATGTTCGACAACTTGAGCATGTGCTCCAGGTGAATGCTCGAATACGGCGCTTCGCGCGGCACCAGAATCAACTGGCGACGTTCCTTCAAGGTGACGTCCGCCGCCCGTTCGATCAGGTTGTTGCAGGCGCCGGTGGCAATGGCCGACAAGGTGCCGGTCGAGCACGGCACCACCACCATCGCGGCCGGAGCACCGGAGCCCGAGGCCACCGGCGACATCCAGTCTTCCTTGCCGTACACGCGGATTTGCCCGGCGGACGCGCCGGTGTATTCGGTGAGGAACGCCTGCATCATTTGCGGCTTGGCCGGCAGCGACACGTCCGTCTCGGTGGCCATCACCAGTTGCGCGGCCTTGGAGATCAGAAAGTGCACCTCGCGATCCTCGCGCACCAGACAATCCAGCAGGCGCAAGCCGTACTGGGCGCCGGACGCGCCAGTCATCGCCAGCGTGATGCGTTCCGGGCCATTGCTCGCCAGACGCGTGTTCATTTCAGCGCCTCGGCGAGTTTGCCGTGCAGGCCGCCGAAGCCGCCGTTGCTCATGATCACCACGTGGGTGCCGGGCTGAGCCTGGCTCTTCACGCGTTCGATGATGCCTTCCAGCGAATCGCTGACGATCGATGGCACGGTGCACAACGCGGCGGTGCCTGCCAGATCCCAACCGAGGTTGGCCGGGGCGTACCAGATCACCTGATCGGCATCGACCACGCTGTCCGGCAGACCGTCACGGTGGGCGCCTAGCTTCATCGAGTTGGAGCGCGGCTCGATGATCGCGATCAGCGGCGCATCGCCGATGCGCTTGCGCAGGCCGTCGAGGGTGGTGGCAATCGCGGTCGGGTGGTGGGCGAAATCGTCGTAAATGGTGATGCCGCGCACTTCAGCGACTTTCTCCATCCGGCGCTTCACGCTCTTGAACGCGCTCAACCCGGCGATGCCCATCGACGGTACAACACCGACGTGACGCGCGGCGGCCAAAGTCGCCAAGGCGTTGGCAACGTTGTGCTGACCGGTCAGTTCCCACTCGACCACACCTTGGGACACGCCTTCGAACATCACTTCGAATGCCGAGCCGTCGTCTTTCAGCAACTTGACCTGCCACTGACCGCCGGCACCGGTGGTTTGCACCGGGGTCCAGCAGCCCATCTCGATCACACGCTGCAAGGCCGGTTCGGTGGTCGGATGAATCACCAGGCCTTCGCTCGGGATGGTTCGCACCAAGTGATGGAACTGCCGTTCGATGGCCGGCAGATCGGGGAATATGTCAGCGTGATCGAACTCAAGGTTGTTGAGGATCGCGGTACGCGGACGGTAGTGGACGAACTTCGAACGCTTGTCGAAGAACGCACTGTCGTATTCGTCGGCCTCAATCACGAAGAACGGCGTGCCGCCCAGACGTGCCGACACCGAGAAATTCTGCGGCACGCCGCCGATCAGGAAACCCGGGCTCATGCCGGCATGTTCCAGCACCCAGGCGAGCATGCTGCTGGTGGTGGTCTTGCCGTGCGTACCGGCAACCGCCAGCACCCAGCGACCTTGCAGCACATGGTCGGCCAGCCATTGCGGGCCGGAAACGTACGGCAGGCCTTTGTTCAGCACATATTCCACTGCCGGGTTGCCGCGGGACATGGCGTTGCCGATCACCACCAGATCCGGTGCCGGATCAAGCTGCGCCGGGTCGTAACCCTGGGTCAGCTGAATGCCCTGGGCTTCGAGCTGGGTGCTCATCGGCGGATAGACGTTGGCATCGGAGCCAGTCACGTGATGGCCCAGCTCTTTGGCCAGAACCGCCATCGAGCCCATGAAAGTCCCGCAGATACCCAGAATATGAATGTGCATAGTCGACCTCGTAAAACATGGCCGCAGGTTAGCGCAGGGAGGGGGAAATCGCACTCTTTAGCTGATCACACGACATGATCGTTCCCACGCTCTGCGTGGGAATGCAGCACAGGACGCTCTGCGTCCAAAAGCGGACGCGGAGCGTCCGGGGAGGCGTTCCCACGCAGAGCGTGGGAACGATCGGCAGGAGTATTCAGGCGGTTCGGGCAATCCCGTGCTTGCGCAGTTTTCTATAAAGCGTATTGCGACTGACACCCAGTTGCTGCGCCGTGTGGGTCATGTGCCAGCGCGCGTGTTCCAGCGCATTGAGCAAAGTCAGCCGCTCGGCATCTTCCAGCGGATGTTCAGATGACGATTCATCGGTTTTTACCAGCAACGGCTGCACCTGCCGAAACATCGCCGGCAGATCATCCAGCCCGATCCGCCCTTCATCGCACAACGCCGCCAGCGTGCGCAGCACATTGCGCATCTGCCGCACATTGCCCGGCCAGTTGAACCCGAGCAACGCCTGACGCGCCGGTTCGTCGATCAGGATCGTTTCCCCGCCCGCCTCTTCGGCCAGCAGGAAATCCAGCAGCTGCGACTTGTCACTGCGCTCGCGCAACGGCGGCAGCGCCACTTCCAGCCCGTTGAGCCGGTAATAAAGGTCTTCACGGAAACTGCCATCGCCGACCCGCTCCAGCAAATTGCGGTGGGTGGCACTGATGATCCGCACGTTGACCGCTTCCGGCTCGCCGCCGATCGGCACCACTTGCCGGTCTTCGAGCACCCGCAAAAGCCGGGTTTGCAGTGCCAGCGGCATGTCGCCGATTTCATCGAGGAACAGCGTGCCGCCATCGGCCTGCTGCAACTTGCCGCGCATGCCGTCCTTGCGCGCACCGGTGAAACTGCCGCCGCGATAACCGAACAGTTCGCTCTCGATCAGGCTTTCGGGAATTGCCGCGCAGTTGAGAGCAACGAATGCTTTGCCGGCGCGCTGACTGGCATTGTGCACAGCCTTGGCGAATGCTTCCTTGCCGGAGCCGGTTTCGCCGTTGATCAGCAGCGGCACGTCACGCTCGAACACTCGCAATGACTTACGGAAATCCGCCTGCAACGCCGCATCACCAAGGCAAATGCCCGCAAGACGCGGCGCTTCCACAGGCGCCGGAGCCGGTACTGCTGGCAGCGGCCGACGGGTTTCGCCGCGCAGCACCGCAAACAGATGCCGCCCATCGCGAGTACGCAGCGGCCAACTGGCGCTGGCATTGGCACTGGCGCGCCCGAGCAACTCATCCAGCGAACAATCGAAAAATGCCTCAACCGGTTTACCGAGCAAGCCGCCACGAATGTGCCCGAGCAGGTTCAAGGCGCTCTGGTTGACCGCACTGATACGCCCTTCCCCGTCAAACGCCAGCAGCCCTTCGCTGAACAGCCCGACGGACTCGGCCTGGAGATGGAAACGCAACAACCATTGGTTATCGAAGCAACGCAGGAAATAGCAGCTCTCGATCATCTTCGCCGACAGATTGACCAGCGCCATGGTGTGGAACTGGCTCTGGCGCGAGACGTCATGCCGAGCCGAAGAAACGTCGAGCACCGCCAGCAGTTCGCCGTGCGGGTCGAACACCGGGCTCGCCGAGCAGGTCAGGCCGGTGTGGCGGCCGCGAAAGTGTTCGTCTTGATGAATCGTCAGGGCCTGACGTTCCACCAGGCAGGTGCCGATGCCGTTGGTGCCTTCGCAGGCCTCGCTCCAGTCGGAGCCCAGCCACAGGCCGGCGCGTTCAAAAATCTTGCGTTCGGCGGGTGCGGTGACGCAGTTGAGGATCACCCCGCGCGCGTCGGTCAGCAAAACCGCGTGGCCGGCGCCGGAGAGTTGTTGATGCAGGCTGCTCATTTCATTGCCGGCGATCTGCAACACCTGTTGCAGCCGTTCGCGGCTTTCGAGAACTCGACCGTGTTCGAGCACGGTCGGCGCCATGGTCAGGGCCGGGTCGAGGTGATAGTCCTCAAGACAACGCAGCCACGAGCGGGCGATCGACGGGTCGGCACCGGGGCCATGCAGGTGCGGCTTGCCCTGGGTGACGGTGAGTACCTGTTGGGCATGGCGACTCAAATGGTTGTCGTGCATTTCTTATTATTCTCCCCGAGGCTCATCGGCCCATGCGTGAAGTGGTGCCCAGCATCCTCCAGCCAACCGGTCTTTGCAATGCTGGCAAGACCGCCCGGTCACGGGTTGTGCCAGAAGCGGTACAAACTGTCACCCGGGCTGTACCGATACCGTCACAGACGCTTGCCATTTGTCCGACGGAAATCACGCAAGGCCTTGATTTGCCTGACCTGCACGGCAGTGGCCCGACCTTTGCTCTACGCTTATAGCAAGCGCTCATGCGCGTCTCTCTGATAAGTACAACAGCCAAGGAGAACATCATGCGTTACGCTCACCCCGGTACTGAAGGCGCCAAAGTCTCGTTCAAGAGCAAGTACGGTAACTACATCGGCGGCGAGTTCGTCGCGCCTGTCAAAGGTCAGTACTTCACCAACACCTCGCCAGTAAATGGCCAACCGATTGCCGAATTCCCGCGTTCCACGGCCGAAGACATCGAAAAAGCCCTGGACGCCGCCCACGCCGCTGCCGATGCCTGGGGTTCCACTTCCGCCCAGGCGCGCTCGCTGGTCCTGCTGAAAATTGCCGACCGCATCGAACAGAACCTCGAAACCCTGGCGATCACCGAAACCTGGGACAACGGCAAAGCCATCCGCGAAACCCTCAACGCCGACATCCCGCTGGCCGCTGACCACTTCCGCTATTTCGCCGGTTGCCTGCGCGCCCAGGAAGGCAGCGCCGCCGAGATCGACGGCAACACCGTCGCTTATCACATCCATGAACCGCTGGGCGTGGTCGGCCAGATCATCCCGTGGAACTTCCCGATCCTGATGGCTGCGTGGAAACTCGCGCCAGCTCTTGCCGCCGGCAACTGCGTGGTACTCAAACCTGCCGAGCAAACCCCGCTGGGCATCAGCGTGCTGCTGGAACTGATCGGCGACCTGCTGCCGCCGGGCGTGCTCAACGTGGTGCAAGGGTTCGGCAAAGAAGCCGGCGAAGCCCTGGCCACCAGCAAGCGCATCGCCAAGATCGCCTTCACCGGCTCGACCCCGGTCGGCTCGCACATCATGAAATGCGCCGCCGAAAACATCATTCCGTCCACCGTTGAACTGGGCGGCAAGTCGCCGAACATCTTCTTCGAAGACATCATGCAGGCCGAGCCAAGCTTCATTGAAAAAGCCGCCGAAGGCCTGGTACTGGCGTTCTTCAACCAGGGCGAAGTCTGCACCTGCCCGTCCCGTGCACTGGTCCAGGAGTCGATCTATCCGCAGTTCATGGAAGCGGTGATGAAGAAAGTCAGCCAGATCAAACGTGGCGACCCGCTCGACACCGACACCATGGTCGGCGCCCAGGCGTCCGAGCAGCAATTCGACAAGATCCTGTCGTACCTGGAAATCGCCAAGGGCGAAGGCGCTGAGCTGCTGACCGGCGGCAAGGTGGAAAAACTCGAGGGCAGCCTGGCGACCGGGTATTACATCCAGCCGACGCTGCTCAAGGGCACCAACAAGATGCGTGTGTTCCAGGAAGAAATCTTCGGCCCGGTGGTGAGCATCACCACCTTCAAGGACGAAGCCGAAGCCCTGGCGATTGCCAACGACACCGAGTTCGGCCTCGGCGCCGGCCTCTGGACCCGCGACATCAACCGCGCCTATCGCATGGGCCGCGCCATCAAGGCCGGCCGTGTATGGACCAACTGCTACCACCTGTACCCGGCGCACGCCGCGTTCGGCGGGTACAAGAAATCCGGCGTCGGCCGTGAAACCCACAAGATGATGCTCGACCACTACCAGCAGACCAAGAACCTGCTGGTGAGCTACGACATCAACCCGCTGGGCTTCTTCTAAAACCTCGGGGCAACACAGATGATTCTGTGTTGCCTGTTCAATGGCCTTCGCGAGCAAGCCCGCTCCCACAGGGACTTGCGTCGGCCCACATTATTGGATTCTGCACAAATCCAATGTGGGAGCGGGCTTGCTCGCGAAGGCGTCCTTAATGACACGACACAAAGCCTGGCCGCTCTGGCACGGGCCTTGCGTACCCGTCATTCAGGATTTGCGTGAACACTGCCGCTGCGTGAACAGCATCCACCCACTCAACCGCTGCACCCGAAAGTCCAACAGATCGAACAATAAAAAAGACAGAGAGGACTTATGACTTCCACCACACAGCTCAAACCCACACTCGGCACCCTGCACCTCTGGGGCATTGCCGTCGGCCTGGTGATTTCCGGCGAATACTTCGGCTGGAGTTACGGCTGGGGCACGGCGGGAACCCTGGGTTTCCTGGTCACGGCACTGATGGTCGCGACCATGTACACCTGCTTCATCTTCAGTTTCACCGAACTGACCACCGCGATTCCTCACGCGGGCGGGCCGTTTGCCTACAGCCGTCGGGCGTTCGGCGAGAAAGGCGGACTGATCGCCGGCATCGCCACGCTGATCGAATTCGTGTTCGCCCCGCCGGCCATTGCCATGGCCATCGGCGCCTATCTGAATGTGCAATATCCGGGACTCGACCCCAAACTCGCAGCGGTCGGCGCGTATTTCGTGTTCATGACCCTGAACATCCTTGGCGTCAGCATCGCCGCAACCTTCGAGCTGGTGGTCACCGTGCTCGCCGTCGCCGAACTGCTGGTGTTCATGGGCGTGGTCGCGCCGGGCTTCAGCTTCAGCAACTTCGTACTCAATGGCTGGTCGGGCGCCAATGAGTTCACGATGGGCTCGATTCCGGGCATTTTCGCGGCGATTCCCTTCGCGATCTGGTTCTTCCTCGCCATCGAAGGCGCGGCCATGGCGGCCGAGGAAGCCAAAGATCCGAAACGCACGATTCCACGGGCCTACGTCAGCGGCATCCTGACCCTGGTGTTCCTGGCCATCGGTGTGATGGTGATGGCCGGCGGCGTCGGCGACTGGCGTCAACTGTCGAACATCAACGACCCGCTGCCACAGGCGATGAAAGCGGTGGTCGGCAACAATTCGACCTGGATGCACATGCTGGTGTGGATCGGCCTGTTCGGGCTGGTGGCGAGTTTCCACGGGATCATCCTCGGGTACTCGCGGCAGTTCTTCGCCCTGGCCCGGGCCGGTTATCTGCCGAAAGGCCTGGCCAAACTCTCGCGCTTCCAGACCCCGCACCGGGCGATCCTGGCCGGCGGCGTAATTGGCATCGCGGCGATCTACAGCGACGGACTGGTCAATCTGCAAGGCATGACCCTGACGGCGGCGATGATCACCATGTCGGTGTTCGGCGCCATCGTGATGTACATCATCAGCATGCTCAGCCTGTTCAAACTGCGCAAAACCGAGCCGAATCTGGAGCGCACCTTCCGCGCGCCGGGCTATCCGGTGGTGCCGGCCATCGCGCTGTTTCTGGCGGTGGTGTGCCTGGTGGCGATGGCCTGGTTCAACACGCTGATCGGCTGTGTGTTCCTCGGTTTCATGGCCGCCGGCTACCTGTACTTCCAGCTGACCGCCAAGCAACGCTCCGAAGCCCCGGCAGACGCTATGCTCGAAGGTATCTAAACGCTAACTGAGCTGCACCGGCATCGGGCCTCGGGCTCGGTGCCCGCACTAAAAGCATTCATTCAGGAGGAACGCGCCCCATGGCCGCATTTGCCCATACCGTCGGCGCCCAGACCTACCGCTTCGACAGCCTCAAGGACGTGATGGCCAAGGCCAGCCCCGCGCGTTCCGGGGACTTCCTGGCCGGCGTCGCCGCGCTCAACGATGGCGAGCGGGTGGCCGCGCAAATGGCGCTGGCCGACATCCCGCTCACGCATTTCCTGCAGGAAGCGCTGATCCCCTACGAATCCGATGAAGTCACCCGGCTGATCATCGACAGCCATGACAAACAGGCCTTTGCGGTCGTCAGCCATCTTACGGTTGGCGGCTTTCGCGACTGGCTTCTGAGCGAAGCGGCCGACGAGTCCAACCTGCGCGCCCTCGCCCCCGGTCTGACGCCGGAAATGGTCGCGGCCGTGTCGAAGATCATGCGCGTGCAGGATCTGGTGCTGGTGGCGCAGAAGATCCGCGTCGTCACAAAGTTTCGCGGCACCCTCGGCCTGCGTGGGCGGTTATCCACAAGGCTGCAACCCAATCACCCGACCGACGAACCGTCCGGCATCGCCGCGAGCATTCTCGACGGTCTGCTGTACGGCAACGGCGACGCGATGATCGGCATCAACCCGGCCACCGACAGCATCGCCTCGATCTGCGCGATGCTGGAAATGCTCGACGCGATCATCCAGCGCTACGACATTCCGACCCAGGCCTGCGTGCTGACCCACGTCACCACCTCTATAGAAGCGATCAACCGTGGAGTACCGCTGGATCTGGTGTTCCAGTCGATTGCCGGCACCGAAGCGGCCAACGCCAGTTTCGGCATCAACCTGAACATCTTGCAGGAAGGTTATGAAGCGGGCCTGAGCCTCAATCGCGGCACGCTTGGGCAGAACCTGATGTATTTCGAAACCGGCCAGGGCAGTGCGCTGTCAGCCAACGCCCACCACGGCGTCGATCAACAGACCTGCGAGACAAGGGCCTACGCCGTGGCGCGCCATTTCAAGCCGTTTCTGGTGAACACCGTCGTAGGATTTATCGGCCCGGAATACCTCTACAACGGCAAACAGATCATCCGCGCCGGCCTCGAAGATCATTTCTGCGGCAAGTTGCTCGGCGTGCCGATGGGCTGCGACATCTGCTACACCAACCACGCCGAGGCCGACCAGGACGACATGGACACCCTGCTGACCCTGCTCGGCGTGGCCGGGATCAACTTCATCATGGGCATCCCCGGTTCCGACGACATCATGCTCAACTACCAGACCACTTCGTTCCACGACGCACTCTACGCGCGGCAGACTCTGGGCCTGAAACCGGCGCCGGAGTTCGAGCAGTGGCTGGCGAACATGGGCATCTTCACCCAGGCGGACGGCAAGGTCCGCTTCGGCAACAATCTGCCGCCGGCCTTCCGCCAGGCCTTGGCCCAACTGGGATGAGTCAGATGGAAAAACCGCCCGTCGATCCACAAAACCCATGGCTGGAGCTGCGTCGTCTGACCCCGGCGCGCATTGCCCTCGGCCGCACCGGCACCAGCCTGCCGACCAGCGCACAGCTGGACTTCCAGTACGCCCACGCCCAGGCCCGGGACGCGGTGCATTTGCCGTTCGATCACGCCGGGCTCAGCGCCCAACTGACCGAGCGCCAGCGCGACAGTCTGCTGCTGCACAGCGCGGCGGTGGATCGCAACAGCTATCTGCAACGCCCGGATCTGGGGCGCAAGTTGAGCGATCAATCGGCGCAGGCCCTGCGCGAATACGCTCAGGCGCATCCGGGCGGCGTGGATCTGGTGATTGTGGTGGCGGACGGTCTCTCGGCGCTGGCGGTGCATCGGCATACCCTGCCGTTTCTCACCCGTCTGGAAGAACAGATGAGCGCCGACGAATGGTCGATCGCACCTGTAGTGCTGGTGGAACAGGGTCGAGTGGCAATTGGCGATGAAATCGGCCAGTTGCTGGGCGCCAAAATGGTTGTGATGCTGATTGGAGAGCGTCCGGGCCTCAGTTCGCCGGACAGCCTGGGTTTATATTTCACCTACAATCCAAAAGTCGGCCTCACGGATGCGTACCGCAATTGCATCTCCAATGTGCGGCTGGAAGGGCTCAGCTACGGCATGGCGGCGCATCGCTTGCTGTATCTGATGCGCGAAGCCTGTCGGCGCCAGCTGTCGGGCGTCAATCTGAAGGATGAAGCGCAGGTTCAGACGCTGGAATCGGAAGCCGGTGCAGACATGAAGAGTAATTTCCTACTCGATCCGCCCCCAGCCTGAACCGTTTCCGCATTGCCTTTCTGCGCCGGTTTGAGGCAGGATCGACGAACGGCCGCCCAAGGTTTCCCGATGCCGTCAGCCCCACGTGAAGACAGCCAATTGAAGGACGAGACCTACCATGCGGATTATCCAAGCGACCCTCGAACACCTGGATTTGCTGACCCCGTTGTTCGTTAAGTACCGCGAGTTCTACGGCTCCCTGCCCTATCCGGACTCGTCCCGGGCCTTTCTCGAAAAGCGCCTGCGACGCAAGGAATCGGTGATCTACCTGGCCCTGGCCGATGACGACGACAAGAAGCTCATGGGTTTCTGCCAGCTCTACCCGAGCTTTTCCTCCCTGTCGCTCAAGCGCGTGTGGATCCTCAACGACATCTACGTCGCCGAAGACGCCCGCCGCCAGTTGGTAGCCGACAACCTGATCCGCACCGCCAAGAAAATGGCCAAAGAAACCCAGGCCGTGCGCATGCGCGTCTCCACCAGTGCCGACAACGAAGTGGCGCAGAAAACCTACGAATCCATCGGATTCAAGGAAGATACCGAGTTCAAGAACTACGTGCTGCCGATCAGCGACGAGCTCTGATTGCGGAGTGCCTTGCGGGGAGGGAGCAGACTCCCTCCCCAAAATGAATGCCAACCCGACATTTGTTCACACCGACATCCCCCGCTACAAAACCAACGCGCTTTTCACCCCTCAGCCCGTATAATCCCGATCTTTCCGGCTTGTAAGAAAAACTACACACGCTTGTAGGCTTACACGAAGTCATCCGCACAGGTCTGCCGAGTCAGGCCGTCACCACAGGTGCCTCCATGGATTTCAACCCGCTCGATCTTGTCCTGCATCTCGACGTTTACCTCGACCTGCTGGTAAATAATTACGGGCCATGGATCTACGCCATCCTGTTTCTGGTGATCTTCTGCGAAACCGGTCTGGTGGTGATGCCATTCCTGCCGGGTGATTCCTTGCTGTTCATCGCCGGTGCAGTGGCCGCGGGCGGCGGCATGGACCCGGTGTTGCTGGCGGGCCTGCTGATGCTGGCGGCGATCCTCGGCGACAGCACCAACTATGTGATCGGACGAACGGCGGGCGAGAAGCTGTTCAGCAACCCGAACTCGAAAATCTTCCGCCGCGATTACCTGCAACAGACTCACGATTTCTACGACAAGCACGGCGGCAAAACCGTGACCCTGGCGCGCTTCCTGCCGATCATCCGCACCTTTGCTCCGTTCGTGGCCGGTGTCGCGAAAATGCCTTACCCGCGCTTCTTCGGGTTCAGCGTTTTTGGCACCGTCCTGTGGGTCGGCGGTCTGGTGACGCTGGGCTATTTCTTCGGCAACGTGCCATTCATCAAGAAGAACCTGTCGCTGCTGGTGGTGGGCATCATCCTGCTGTCGCTGATCCCGATGATCATCGGCGTAGTTCGCAGCCGTTTCGGCGGCGCCAAAGCCCAATCGCATTAAGCCGATGTGGTCGCTGAGCGCCTGGCGCCGCCGGCGCATTCTGGCCCGGCACCCGATTGCCGACGAACTGTGGCAGCGGGTGCGCCATCATCTGAGTTTTCTCGATGGCATCAGTGCCACTGAAGACCAGTGGCTGCGCGAAGCCAGCGTGCTGTTCCTCGAAGACAAACACCTGACCGCCCTGCCCGGTGTCGAATTGCATCAGGAACAACGCCTGATGCTCGCCGCCCAGGCGCAACTGCCGCTTTTGCATCTCGGCGATCTGAACTGGTATCAGGGTTTTCATGAAATCGTCCTCTACCCCGACGACTTCCTCAGTCCCCAGCGCCATCGCGATGCCAGCGGCGTCGAACATGAGTGGGACGGCGAACACAGCGGCGAGGCGTGGCAGCAAGGGCCGATCATCCTCGCCTGGCCCGGCGTGATGGCCAGTGGTGGCTGGGAAGGCTACAACCTGGTGATCCACGAACTGGCGCACAAGCTCGACATGCTCAACGGCGACGCCAACGGCCTGCCGCCGCTGCACGCCGACATGCGGGTCAGCGACTGGGCCGAGGTGATGCAGGCGGCGTACGACGATCTCAACCGCCAGCTCGACCGCAACCCGGAGGCGGAAACCGCCATCGATCCCTATGCCGCCGAGAACCCGGCCGAGTTCTTCGCCGTCACCAGCGAGTACTTCTTCAGCGCTCCGGATCTGCTGCACGAGGCTTATCCACAGGTGTATGCGCAGTTGCAGCTTTTCTACCGCCAGGATCCGTTGGCGCGCCTGAAGCAACTTCAGGCCACCGACCCGGTCTATCAGGCTCACGAGTAAAGGTCTGCACGACTTCCGGTACGTGGCGTCCACGGCAGAATATGCCTATAATCGCCGCCACTTTTTGGTCAATCCGGCCAAGTGTTTTTGGTCAACTAACGGGGGCAACGCCCAATGAGCTACAGCAAGATTCCGGCTGGCAAAGACCTGCCGAACGACATCTACGTCGCGATCGAGATCCCGGCCAACCACGCGCCGATCAAATACGAAATCGACAAAGACAGCGATTGCCTGTTCGTTGACCGTTTCATGGCCACCCCGATGTTCTACCCGGCCAACTACGGTTACATCCCGAACACCCTGGCTGACGACGGTGATCCCCTCGACGTGCTGGTTGTAACCCCTTACCCGGTTGCTCCAGGTTCGGTGATCCGCGCGCGTCCGGTCGGCATCCTGAACATGACCGACGACGGCGGCGGCGATGCCAAAGTCATCGCAGTCCCACACGACAAGCTGTCCCAGCTGTACGTGGACGTGAAGGAATACACTGACCTGCCAGCCCTGCTGATCCAGCAGATCGAGCACTTCTTCGCGAACTACAAAGATCTCGAAAAAGGCAAATGGGTGAAAATCGAAGGCTGGGCCGGTGCAGACGCCGCCCGCGAAGCGATCACCAAGTCGGTTGCTGCCTACAAAGGCTAAGCCTCGCGACCTGCGACACGCTTGAAGAAAACCCCGGTTGATCCGGGGTTTTTTGTGCCTGCCCGATAGGTGCTTAAACAGCTTGTTTATAGCGACCTACAGAAAAGTTTTGGTGTGTGTAATTTCCCACAAGGACGTCTTACATCCCGTCGCAAAATTTGCCCTGATTTTGAACGCAAGGTTTATTCAAACCGCTCTAGGCCGGCCGTAGACTCGTGTTTATGAGAAAGAACACTAGCGGTCCAAGATTCAAGGCACTCCTGGAAGCTGCGAACATCACCACCACGGGATTCGCAAAGTTCTGGGGCACGGAAGCCCAAAACGTTCATAACTGGTACACCCGGGGCGTACCCGCGTACCGCATGGAAGAAGTTGCGCGCCTGCTGTCCGTCAACAGCCAATGGCTGAAGACCGGCGAAGGCCCGAAAGACGCCCCGCACCTGCATACAGAGTCGGGCGACATCCTCGATGCCCATGCCATTCGCGGCGTGTACACGGTGCTAGACACCAACGACATCGAACTGCCCCTCTACAAGGAAACCCCGACCGCCCCCGGCTCCGGCAAGACCCACGTCATCAAGGACCCGGAACAAACCATCCGCCTGCCCCGCAGCCACCTCGAAACACTGGAAATCCGCCACACTGACGCCATCTGCACCCACATGATCGGCAACAGCATGGCCGAGAAAATCGAAGACGGCTCCACCCTCGCCATCGACCGCGGCCTCACGCAGGTGGTGGACGGCGAAATCTACGCCATCGAACACGACGGCATGCTGCGCATCAAATACCTGCATCGCATGCCAGGCAACGCCCTGCGCCTGCGCAGCCACAACAGCGCCGAATACCCGGACGAGATCTTCCGGGCCTCGCAAATTGAAGAGCAGAGGATTCATGTATTGGGGTGGGTGTTCTGGTGGTCGACGCTGGGCAAGCGGCGGCCGGTGGTGCCGTTTCTCTGAGCCGCCGTCACTCCCGGCCCCTGCACAGAACTTGGAGGGAGCGGGCTTGGTCCGGGCGGCGATTCGACGAAGAGGCCCGGATACCCGGTACAAATCCCTGCTTTCTGCCGCAGAAATCGCTCTATTCCGCACTTGAGACTGGGAATCCCCAACAAAACTCAGTATCCTGCGCCCCACATTCGCGCATCGACCCGCCAAGCGGCCCAGATGACGCCTGACGCGGCAGACCACTGTCTGACCAAGTCCCACAGCCGGACGCAAGATCCGGATGTACGTTTTGAAGGCTGGCGCGGTTTACCAAAAATAAACCAAGCCAGTCCCCGAGAAGCCGGCCACAAGCCGGCTTTTTAATGCCTGTCGGAAAAATGGTTTTCGAGAGCCGTTCAGCCAATTGCTGATGATCACACAAATTGTGCAGGCGCTACTTGCACAATTGTTCAGCAAAAAAGCTCTTGGCAATTTCGATGCTTAAAGCACTACAAGGACGTTCTAGATTGCTCCCATCTGCCCTGAATTCAAGCCTGAAATCCGTCGGACTGGTTTCGACCATAAGCCTCTGCCTGACAGCATGCGTGGGAGTAGGCGTTTCCCTCCCTGAAAAAACCACACTCAAAACCGACGCATACAAAGCACAAAGCTACCGCTCGACTCCCCCACAGATCACCAGAACAGCAAAATCGACACCCGTCCGAGAATGGTGCGGAATTACTGTCTGGGCGCTGGTAGTTCCGGTGCCATTGAAGCTGCCGGTGTGCACGTCGTACTCCGAGCAATCCTTCGGCAAAGACGAGTTCGGGAACGAAGCCGTTCTGCTCAACACACAACAAAAAGTGTCATCTCCGCTATACGCTTGTGGCCCATTCATGATGTTGGGACCGATCGTCCACGGTTACCAAGGCAACGCGCTTTGCGGCGTTTTTCCGGAGTGATGGCGACCACGACGAAGCGGTTTACCCTTTCCCTTCCCAACACTTTCATTTGATTATTCAACCATCGCAATAAGCCATTAGCACATCCGCCCTAATTGCCCCTCACCCAACCTCGCCACTAAATTTCCATTCTGTTTTTGTGCATTGCAAAAGCACCAAGGAATGGAGCAACACCATGTCGTCGTTTTTCAAACTCAAACAATCCCTTGTTCTAGTAACCGCACTTCTGACCGCCACCACTTGCGCGCAGGCAGAAGAACCGAACCCCGTCGGTGACTGGTGGATCATTTACGGCAACGGCATTCCCAACAAGAACATCATGTATGTAGCCGACAGCACTTCAGTCGTGCCGTCGAACCATACCAAGGGTGCGAAATTGGTAGCCGTGACGCTGGTGTATGAAGAACCCGGCAAACCGATGATCGATGCCTACAACCTCGAAGTGCAGTGCACCACGAACAAGGTCCGCTTTCTTAATGGGCAATCTATAGATCGCATTGCCTACATGATGCGGCACCTGAAAGTTAACGACCAATGGCAGCAGCCGAAGGAGTTCTGGGTACAGCGCGCCGCCGAGTTTGTTTGCTCCCCCGCCAAGAAAGACATGATCGCGCTGGGCAAGATGGAGCCCTTGCAGATGATTCAGGGCATGCAGCAGATGTTCTTCAAGCTGGCACCGATTCAGGAAAAGGGGCAGATGATGGACAACCTGGATTCGATCCTCGGTAACAAGTAAGCGGCGGAACGCATGATGAATCAATGGACTAAAACGTTACTGGCGGTCCTGCTGACACCTACACTATTGCTACTGCATGGCTGCCACCTGATTGCTCAGTCTCGATGGGAAGGGCGCGATGTCCAGGAAGCACTCGATTTATTCGGCAAACCCGACTCGATGAAAAAACAGACCGGTGCCAACGGTGAGAATCTGGCGGTTCTCACCTGGTTCAAATCCTCCAGCTGGACCACTACAGAAGCGGCCGGGACTTCAATGAACCATACCGGCAACGGCATGGTTTACACCGAGTACTACGAGACAGTCGGTCACAGTTCGGATTGCAAACTGGAGGCCACCGTCAATAAAGCCAAGAAGATCGTGCTGTTCAGGATTGAAGACGGGAAGATCATTCACGGGAAGTGCATCAACGTCCCGTTCGTGCCCGGCTATATTCCACCCGGCTTCTAATGCAACCCTGAGCAGGCTTCTGCTCAGGGATAACTAAACGACTTCACCAACGTCAACTCCCCCACCGCCCGCATCGGCACGATGAAAGTCTCCATCTTCTCGCTAGGCGTCCCCTCTTCCGTAATCACCGTAACCTGCGCCGTGGTCAACGGCTGCACCGCCTCTTCCCCACCCTCATCATCCCCGCGATAACCACCGCCGAAGTAGTTCACATACACCAGATACTGCCCCTTGATCGGCGCCGGCATGGCGAAGATTTCCGGGCCGTAGCCTGTGGTCACGTCGACATCCAAAGCCGCGCCATTGGGCGCGACGCGATCGCCGTACCAGATGTGCGCGCCGTCGGGTGTGATCAGGTGCAGGTCGAGGTCAGTGCCATCGCTGTCCCACGCCAGCAACACCCGCAGTTTCGCCGGAGTAGCGCCGCCGCTGGTGTTGAGAAACTGCGTGCGGTGCCGTTGCTGGCCGTCCGGGCTGCGGACTTCGACGCTGTTGCTGCCGTTGGGGAACGAGAAAGGGCGATCGAAACGACCGCTTTCGTCGATTTTCAGCGGCATGCTGACGCCGTTGACGATCAGGCGGCCGGGCTCTTTGTTTTTCGGGGTGGCTTTGATTTCGCCGCTGATGCGGGCGGTGTTGGCCTGGCCGAGCGGGGTGTTTACCGAGGAGGCCGGGTAGTTGACGGTCTGGCGGAAGCTTTCGCCCTCGCCTTCAGGCGCGCCGCTGCGCCAGCCGCCGACCGGGGTGTCGAGTTTGACGCTGTCGGCGGCCATCGCCATTGGCAATGCATTAAGCGCGCAGAGCAACAGCAAGACCTGTGGATAACGGAGTGTCATGGTCTATTCCAGCAAAAGGTGACGGGCGAGCCCTTCGATATAGGTTTCATCCTGGCCGTTGGGATGTGCTTCAAAGGCCAGGTGCAGGTATTCGTGAGTCAGGTCGAGGCGGTCCTGCAAGGACAGCACGCCGCGCACATAGATGCGCTGGCGTTCGCGGTCGACGAAGGGGCGGCCGAAGGCGAGTTTGCAGACGGCGAACGTGCTGACTTCGTTGTAGCCGGTTTCGCTTTCCAGCCTCGGACGCCAGCCGCGCCGCTGCTTTTGCAGCCAATCTTGCGCGGCGGGTAGCGCTTCGCAGGACGCCACCGGGTTGTCCCAGCGACTGAGGCTGGCGCGTGGATAAGCGTGCAGCAGAATCGCGTCGTAACGCTGGCCGGCATTGGCTTGTTCGACGGCTTGTTGCCAGGCGAGTTTGTCGGGCCCGGGTTGATCGGAGTGATAGGTGACGGTGCTGCCGGCCAACACCAGATCCGCCGTCCACGCCGCTATGTTGCGGGATTCGGCGGAGGCCGGACGCGGGGCGACGCGCTGGCGGGTGCTGCTGTCATCGATGCTCAAACATTCGCCGTTGCGCGTGGCGTTTTGCAGCAGGTACGTCCGGATCGCCACGGCCAACGCTTTGGCGGCTTCGGCAGGTTCGGGTTTGGCTTCACGCTCCAGCACACGGGCGACGTACTCTTCGCGATCCAGCCGGGCGACCAGTTTGTCGTTGAGCAGAAACAGTTCGCCATCGCTGTGGATATCCAGCGCATTGCCATTGGCGAATTCGACACGGAAATCGCCCTGCAACGGGCCGGAACCGGCAACGCGCTCACCCGACAGAACCCGCGAAACCGGATAACGCGAGAACAATCCGACCTCAACGCATCGCCCAGCCTCCGCCGGCCAGGATGCAGGCAACACCGTCGCCAACGCCGAACCGTAATGCCGCAAAACCATCTGACTGGTACCCCGGCCACCGGCCCAGATCGGCGAGCCGTCCGCCGTCCAGCCAGCGAATCCGCCCTGTCGTGATTGCGGGTCCTGATCACCGAGCCAGCTCCAGGTTTTCACCCGCAAGCGTCCGCCAAGTTCACCGACGACATTGCCGTCTGCCGCGTTCAGAACGACATCAAGCAGCACACGGCGCATCTGATCCTGAGCCGGCAGCCAAGATAAAACTTTCAACAAGTCAGCCACGGAAACCCGAGTAGCCGGTTGCACCGATGGCAAATCCAGCAACCACGACGGCGCCTGTCGCGCCTGCCAATAGGTTTTCCAATCGCCAGCGGTTATGCCCAACCGCGCCGGCTCGAAATACAGCCCGCAGGATTTTACCAGCGCCTGATCACGCTCGATCCTCCCGCCCGCCGTGCAGCAATAAACCTCTTCCTTCGACTGCCCGCGACATTCATAAGCCGGTTCCTGCGCGCCGGTATCCACCAGCCACGCGTAGACGAACACCTTCCACAAACTGCCCAGCGGCGTATCAAGCGACGAAGGCAATGGCTCGCGGGCGGTCAGTTGCGTGGTGTTCAGCGACAGCAATTCGCCCTTGTAGGCCACGCGCAACGGTTCATCCTGCGCCGTCGCCAGCGCAGGAATCACACACATCAGCAGCCAGACCAGCGGCCGGGTCATGTCAGTTGACCGTGACCTGACCAAGGGCGGCCTTCGCTTCCCGGGCCTGATGCTGCGGCGCGTAGACCTGAGTGAAACGCACCGGCGGCAGGTTGAACTGGCCCTTCTGCGAGAAGCGCACCAGATGCCGCAGACGCAATTCACCGCTCAACGCATCCACCGGCACCGCGTAGGCCAGTTGACCCGGTTCGAAACGCGCCTTCTCCAGCGCAGTCGGCTCAGTGCCGTCCTTGCCCTGCAACTTGATGCCCCACGTGGTGCGCTCGACATCCGCACCCGGCGGCAGCGACACTTCGAGCATGCCGTAGCGCAGCGGTTTCGGTGCCTTGCTGGTGAGGATCACTTCGTCCAAGTACAGGCTGTCGCTGGACAGTGGTTTAGTGCCGACCGGTTCCAGTTTGAAGGTGAAGGCTTCGTCACCCGGCACCAGACGCGACAGGCGACGAGTGATGGTCACCGCCATCGGATCGACCGCCGGTTGCTGGGTCTGGAAGCTCAGCGCGGCACGCAACGGACGCTCCTGAGTGCCCGACACCGTCAACACGCTCGGCACCGGCGCAGCACCTTGCCACGTCCAGAACATCTCGCCGGTCGCGCCGTAGTTTTTCTTCCAGCCTTCACCCGGTGCCAGCGCGATGGTCGGCGACGCCTGAGCGATGCTGCGTTGCAGCCAGGTCAGCGCCAGTGCACGCTCGAGGGTAGATTGCTGCGGCAACAGACGTTGCAACAACGCTGTCGCGCGAGCCTGATCGAACGGTTGCAGCGACAGGTTCAGCGCTTCGGCAAACGGCTGCGAACTGACCGACAAGCGCTGTTGCGCAGCGCCCAGCTGACGATTGAATGCATCCGGCAAAGCGACTTTCGACTGGGTGGCCAACGATGCGGTCAAGACCCGCGCCGCCGCGAGACCGAGCGCCGAATCCGGATCGCCCATCACCAGACTGTCTTCGCCATCGTCCATCAGGGTTTCGGCATTGCCTTCCCCGGCCTTGGCCAGATCCTCCATCAAGCCGCTGAGCAGCGTGTTAACCGGCAGATGCATTTGCTTGGCGAATGACAGAATCAGCGCCCGTTGCAGCAACGGCGTGTTCGGCGCCTGCTTGGCGTAGACCTCCAGCACCCGCTGCCAATGCTCCGGCGGCAGAGTCAGATCCAGCACCTGGCTGGCGTTCCAGTCGGCGTAATAGGCGTAAGCGGTGAGGAACGCATCCGGCTCACCATCAAAGCCCCACCAGGTGAAGCTCGCTGACGGCCCGGCCATTTGCACCAGCCGCAGACGGCTGTTCTGCATGATCAGGCGCAAGCGGTCGCGGATCTGCGGGCTCGACGCCAGCGACGGATAAGCGATGCTCAGCGGCAGCAAACGGCTGGCGGTCTGCTCGACGCCGCCGTACGGATAGCTGAGCAGATCGTCGAGGGCCGAACGGAACAGCGCTTGCGGGCTGTCATCCAGACGCAGGCGAATGTCGGTGGCGTCTGCCGGCAGGCTCAGCGGTGTGTCGCCGTTGGCCACATCAAGGCTCTGGGTCTGCGTCACTTGCCAGCCTTCGCCGGTTGCGGTCAGGCGCACAGCGAGGGCGTCGGCGGTCTTGCCGTCCTGCACCAGCTCGGCGGTCCATTCGCCGGTGGTCAATGCGAAGGCCGGAAGCGGCAGGTAGTTGATGCCGTTGTTGAGCGTCACCGGCAGGCGCTGTTCGGCGCCGGCGTAGTGCGTCACCAGTTCAGCCTTGACCGGTTTCTCGGCCTGGCTGAAGGCGAATACGCCGAGCTGCGGCTGATCGCCCTTGCGGAATTTGCTCGGCCCGCTCCACTTCAGGTACAGCGGTTTTTCCGAGCGCACGAACTGTTTCTTCTGCCCGACCTGACCGTAATCGGCAATCGCCCGCGCAGTGATGCGCCAGCGGGTCAGCGAGTCCGGCATCTTGAAGGTGAAGCGGGTTTTGCCGTCGGCATCGGTCAGCAATTCTGGCTGCCACGCGGCGGTGTCGACGTCTTCGCGACGCGGCCGCTCCAGCACTTTCACCCCGCGTTCGCTGCGGTTGGCCTTGCCCGGTGCGCCGGAGCTGCCGGGCAATGCCACGTCGTAGCTGATGAACGACAGGCTGGCGCTGGTGCGCACGTTGTTGCGGCGCGGGTGGTAGAAGAACTGGTCGATGGTCGGCGCGACTTCCGGTTGCAGCGCGTAAACCATTTCATCCACGACGCTGACCGTCAGGTGCGCCGGCACAGCCTTGCCGGCGAACTGCGTGGTCAGGTCGACCGTCACGGTATCGCCCGGCTGATAGGTGTCTTTGTCGGTCTTGATCGCCACGTCGATCTGCGGCGCGACGACCTTGATCCCGGCATTCTGGAAGCTGTACTGACCGCCCTTGGTGAACAGCACAGAGAACGTCAGGTTCGGCGCGAAGTTGTCCTTCACCGGGATGCGTGCGCGGTATTGGGTTTCGCTGAGTTTTTCCAGTTTCAGCCAGTCGCCGCCCTTGGCCAGCAGCGCGGTGGCTTCGACCTTGTCGCGCTCCAGCGACAGCAGTGCATCGCTGACAGGCTCCGGGAACGTGATCAGCGCCAGCGCTTCGTCGCCGGCCTTGTACTCGGGTTTGTCGAGGACGATTTCCACGGTACCCGGCACAGCCTTGACGCCGTCGCCGGTGACCGAATGACCGGTCGCACCAAGCACCCGGCCGTGCTGATCTTTCAGCGACAGGTTGTAGGTGCCCGGACGCTCGAAGGCCACGCTGAAGCCTTTGTCTTTCGCTGTCAGTTTGCCTTCGCCGGTGGTCTGGTCTTCCAGACGGACCCAGCTGTAGCTGCTCGGCACAACGGCCTGCGCCTGTTGGCTGCCGCCCTCGTTGGCGTAGCTGAACGCGACCTTGTCACCGACTGCGCTGAAACGCTGCGGCGCGGTCAGGCGGAAGCTGGCGGCGCCCCGGTCGATGAGGATTTCCTTGGTGGTCTTGACCCGATACGCAGCGCCATCGCTGGCGAACACGGTGAGCATGTAGCGGCTCGGCTTGTCGGCGGCCGGCAGGTCGAGGGTCGCGTTGCCCTTGCTGTCGGTGGTCAGTTCGGTGCTGGTCAGCTCCACCGGGAATTGCCCGAGGTATTGCAGCTCGTTGTCGACCATCGACAGTTGCTGGGCGCGCAGGCTCAGGGTCAGTTTGGCGTTGGCCACCGGTTTTCCGTCCGGGTACAGCAGCACCAGGCTGCCCTTCACCGGCTCGCCAGTGCGGTAATCCTGCTTGGCCAGGTTCAGCGAGATTTCGAAGTGCGGCTTGATGTACTCCGCCACACGGAACGCGCTGCTGTAGGCCTGATCCTTGTAGTTGAAACGCAGCTCATAACCACCGGCCACCGCGTTGTCCGGCAACTGGAAACGGCCCTGGGTGCCGGCCTTCGAATCAAGTTTCAAATCAAGCCGCTGCAGCTCGGTGCCGGTCGCATCGAGCACGCTGACATTGACGTCCGCCGCGCCCGGCAGCACCGAATCACGCGCGTTCTTGAACTCGCGACCGACGATTTTCAGCGACACCCAATCGCCCGGGCGATACAGCGGCCGGTCGGTGAAGGCGTAGAGTTTGGTGTCGTAGATTTCGCTGTCGTAATAGAAGTTTTCCGAGACGAATACACCGCCCTCTTCGTCCTCGCCGATCACGAACGAACGCTCCGGGCTGACGTGTTTCAGGCGCAGCAGACCATCGGTGTCGGTGGCGCCGCTGCTCATCACGCCGAGGCCGTCGGTCCACAGCACATTGACCTTCGGCACCGAGCTGCCTTCGTGCTTGCGCGCAGCCCACACCAGCAATTCATCACCGGCAATCTTGCTCACCGCGACGGTGTTGGAAACGAACACCATGGTGGTTGCGCGGTACTTGCCGATCAGCGCTTCGACCAGATAGAGGCCCGGTTTCAGATTGCCCAGCGGGATGTAGACATTCCCCGGCGCAACGCTGACAAACTCGCTGGAAGACCCGGCCAGATTGACGCCTGTCGGCGGCTGGATCGGCTTGGCCTGCCACAGCGGATAGCGGAACTGGCTGACCACCGGCAGGCCCGGAATCAGGGCGAACTGCGGTTGCGCGTCGTACGGTGTCGGTGCGGCGATGGCGTTGCCCATCTTCAGTTCCGGCACTTCTTCGGTGACTTGCTGACGTGACTCGTAGGAGAACGCACGCTGCATTACGCGACGGGATTTGCGGTACCAGTTGTCCCACAGGTACGCGAGGGTGTTCGACAGGCCTTCGCCCTTGAACTGGCCGTCACTGACCACGCGGTGCAGGTTTTTCTGGCGCTTGAGGAAGTCCAGCGGCTTGTCGATCTTGTACACGCGGATGTCGGCGCCGCCGTACGGTTCCATACGGAAACGACGGTAGTCGCGGCCCGGTGCTTCGAGGCGCACCACCGCCTGTTCGTCGGCGGCGAAACTGCTGTCGGCCAGCAGGAAAAAGCTCTCACCGGAGACCGGCGTGTAGCCGCTTGGCTCCACGGTATCTTCGGCATTCACGGCCGAAAACGGCAGGGCTAACAGCAACAGAAAAGGCAGTAAACGCAGCATGCGGGCACCGGTCATTGGGAGAGAAAGTTCAGTCGATAGACGCCGATGAAGTTGGGGTTGGCTGCGTCGGGTATCCATCGGGTGTCCTTCCATGTCATGAGTTGCTGCAGGCTTGCCGAACGCATGCCGTTGTCGGTTGGGGTGGTCGTGCCGGTGTGATAGGCGATGTAGCGGCCCATCCAGATCATCAGGTGCTGGTCGTCGCCCTGATCGAAAAACATCAGATCGCCGGGCCGTGCCTGGGACACGTCGCGGCCGATCAGATGGCTGTTGAACTGAATCAGTTTGATCGCGTTGACGTAGGGCCCGACCTTGCCGCCGCCCTGCTGCCATTGCTGGGCGAGCTTGCGCTGATCGGCGCTCAGGTCCAGCTCCGGCGGCAGGTAGCGGTTGGACACGCCATTGCTGCGCAGCCATTTATCGTCGTGGACTTTCAGCGCTTCGTTGGCGGCGAAGCGCACCAGCCCCGCGCAGTCCTGCTGATACCAGCGCGGGCTCGGGCCTTTGCTCAATTGCTCCTGAGCGATGCGCACGAACCAGGCGCGAAACACCTGGGATTGCTGCGGATCGAGGGCCGGCGCCTCAACGGCTCGGGCACCGGCGCTGAGCAACAGCGCCAGAAGGCCAAGGCTGCGAATCAGTCCGGTCACAGCGCTTTCCACTCCAGTGGCAGCCATTGCCAGTGACCGTCAGGCTCGCTGCCTTCAGGCAAAGTCAGGGCGTATTTGCCCATGCCGCCGAGGGTGCGCAGTTTCGGGATCAGGTAGGTTTGCGCGGCGTTGTAGAACACCGGCTCCATGTCCTGCGGCAGGCTGTCGAGGGTTTCCTGCTGGATCAGTTGCGCCATCGAATCCGGGCCGAAGTAGATCGGCATCAGCACGTCTTTCGGCAGTACGTCAGCCATCGGCGGGAAGCGCTTGTCGAGGGTGCCGAGGGCCTTGTCGACCAGTTTGTCGTCGAGGGAAAACAGCAGCGTCGAGCCGTGGCGCGCCAGGCTGACCTTCATGAAGGCGCGGCCGGTGATCGCGTCCGGATTCTCGGCATCCTTGGCCGCGTACGGGCCGAAGTTGGAGCTGACCTGACGCTGCCAGAGGTGGCTCTGGCCTTCCTGTTTCTCGACCACCGGGAACGCGTGTTCGTCGACCTTGCCTTCGTAGGCGCCGACCATCGAATCGAACAGCGTGCCGATATCAGCGTCGAGTTTGCCGTTGTCTTCGTCGTTCAGACTGGCCACCAGCAATGGCGTGTACAGCCGCGAATCGGCGTACCAGCACAGGCCCGCCGCGCCGGCCACGTGTTCGGTGAGTTTCTGCGCCACGGCTTCTTCGGCGCCGAGTTTCACCAGCAGCGTTTTTTGCGGCTCGGCCGCCACCGGCAAGGTCACACAGGCACTGGCGCCCAGCGGCATGGCTTGCCAGACCGGTTTGAAATCGAAGTCCGGCTGATTCTCCAGCTCATCCATGGCGAGATAGCTGTGCCAGCCCTTGTCGTCCATGTCGAAACGCAGGCCGGCGAAGTTCGGGATGAAACGCTGGTAACCCATGGCCAGAACGCTGGAGTTGACCGACAGACGCTGTTTGGTTTCAGGTGTCTTGGCCGTGAGCCCGAATGCTTCGGGGAACAGTTTTTCGCCGTTGAGCAGCGCCGCCAGCGCTTGCGGCGAAACATGGCCGGACTCTTCGGAAGCGCCACTTTCCGGGTCGTAGAATTTGGTCGGGTTGGACAGCACCACCAGTTTGTCGCCACGGGAGGCAAACAACAGGGATTTGCCGGCGTTGTAGGTCAATTGATAGAGCGGCACTTCATCGCCGCCGACTTTCAGGGTGCTGAACACGCTCAACTGCGAATCATCCAGCGCGACTTTCGCCAGCGGCTCCAGCACTTTGGCCAGCCCGCCGCGATCCATCACCAACAGAAAATCCTTCAGCCGACCATCGGCGCCACGCCACAACGCTACGTCCGCCGGTTGATCGAAGAGCTGCTCGATCAGGCTGTCCTGCAGCTTCAGGTCATGCTCGTAGATGATCCGTCGCAAACTGCCGATCAACCCGAGTCGGTCGGCGTGGGTTTCGTAATAGAAGACGAAATCCTCGGTGAGCGTGGCCTTGAGGAACGGCACCGTCAGCAGGTCCTTGGGCAACTGGCCCAGGGAGCGGGTTTCCAGCAGCGCGTCCGGGCGGCTGAGGCCGAGCTTGTCGCTGGCCAATTCCGCCGGCGGCGCCTTCGGTTTGTGCATCAGCCAGCCGAGCCCGCCCGCCACGCCGGCCACAAGGCACAGCCCGACCGCCAGCAACGGCCAGCGCCGGGAAGGTTTGCCCGCAGGTGTTACGGCGGCCGGTGTAGCAGTGTTATCGCTCATCTTTCCAGAACCCGAGTTCATCCGTGGCGGGATGCTTAATAGTTGAAAGTCTTGACCAGCAGCAGATCACCGATGGCCCGCAGGGGCACGATGAACGTTTCGCGTTTTTCGTCGACGGTGTTTTCGTTGAGCACCAGCGTGATCTGCGAGGTGATGACCTCGTTCTGGTTGCTGGTCTCCTCGAAGTTATAGCCGCCGTTACCGAAGTTGCCCCAATAGTTGACGTAAACCAGATAGGTGCCGTGCAGCGGCGCAGTCATGGTGAACATTTCCGGGCCTGGGCCATCGACGCCGTCCGGATCGAGGCCGCCGCCGTTGCTCATCGCCGGACGCGCCCAGAAGGCGTGCTGGCCGTCAGGCGTAATGACGTGCAGGTCGAGTTCGGCTTTAGGGTCGTCCCAACCGAGCACCACGCGAATCCGCGCCGGCGTGCGCAAATTGTTGGCTTCGTAGAATTGAACGCGCTTGAGCGACTGGCCGTCGGCGCTGATCACCTCGACGCTGTTGGAACCGGCGCCGAACGCATACGGCCGGGCGAAACGGCCCTGGTCGTCGGTGTACAGATTCAGTGGATTGCCATTCACCGCCAGGCTATGAGGCGGGCGCAGATGCCCGATGGCCTTGAGCTGACCCTCGATCATCGTGCGATTGCGCTGGATGCCGCGATCGATGGGCGGCGTGGGATAAGCGACTTGCGGGTTTTCCGTGCGATCGAGCAGCCCGTGATAGCGCCAGCCGCCCACCGGCTCCGACAGCTCCGCGCTCGGCGCCGCCAGCAGCGCGGGCGCGCAGGCCAACCCGATCAGCAGCAAAAGAAGTGAACGCATGTGATGCCTCCTGCCATGCCTGAACGAAACCTTGCACCCGATCCTCGGTACTTCACAGCGGTGAAAACTGCGTTTCGTCTGAAAGACCCGTGACTGTCGGGTCGTAGAAGGCGCGAAGGTTAGCGATTCGGCAGTTTTTTAACAATCGGATACATCTGGATTTGCGGTGGGAATCACGGCGTCCAGTGGACGATGAGCCGAATAGGCGTCATATTCGGCTCACGAAATGAGCCGAATAGCGGTTTTAATCGGCTCACGCACTCAGGATCAGCAATCAATGGCGACTCACTGGATCTGGCAGCAACCTGATTGGCCCGACTTCAACTGGCAGGCGGAACGTCTGACACCGTTGTTGCGCCAGTGTGTTCAGGCACAAGGTCAATTGATGGGCATGGCGGGATCCGTGAGCCATTCACTGAGTGCGCAGACAGAGCTGGACGCTTTGCTGCAAAACATCGTGACCTCCTCGGCCATCGAGGGTGAGCAGTTGAATGTCGGATCCGTGCGATCTTCGCTGGCACGGCGCCTGGGGCTGGAATCCCCTGATGACGACAAAGTCAGTCAACGCAGCGAGGGGCTGGCGCAGCTCATGCTTGATGCGACCCGGCGCTTCGCCGAACCGCTGACGCTGGAGCGATTGCTGGAATGGCATTCGTGGCTGTTTCCGGAACAGGAGAGCGGATTCTTTTCACGCGCGATCAATGTCGGCGCTTTACGCGGCGATGAGCCGATGCAGGTGGTTTCCGGGCGAATCGACCGCCCGACCGTGCACTTCGAGGCGCCACCGCGACAAGGGCTTGAGCGACAACTCGACAGTTTTCTCAAGTGGTTCGACGCCAGTCAGCATCAGGCAGGCCTCGATCCTTTACTGCGAGCAGGTATCGCGCATTTCTGGTTCGTCACCTTGCATCCGTTCGACGACGGCAACGGGCGCCTGACTCGCACCCTCACCGATCTGGCATTGGCTCAAGGCGAAGCGCAGGCGATTCGTTTTTATGCGATGTCGGCCAGCATTCTCGATGACCGCGCGGGCTACTACCGGATTCTAGAATCCAGTCAGAAAGCCACGCTGGACATCACTGACTGGCTCACATGGTTCCTGCAAACCCTGCTGCGCAGCCTGCAACAGGCGATTGCGCGGATTGAAGGCGTACTGGGCAAGTCACGCTTCTGGCAAACGCACCGGGAATCCGAGCTGTCAGTGGAGCAGATCAAAGTGCTCAACCGCTTGCTCGACGGTGGTGAGCGTGGTTTCGAGCACGGTATCAGTGCGGCGCAGTATCAGGCCGTGGCAAAAGTCTCCAAGGCGACGGCGACCCGACATCTGGCGGAGCTGCTGGAAAAAGGTTGTCTCGAACGCCTGCCCGGCGGTGGGCGCAGCACGCGCTATCAGATCAGTTTTCCAGGCAAATCCGTAGAGTGATCCAAGCCCCGCTCATTTGCCCATACCCCCCCTATCTGCTAGTGTCGCGCCGGTTTAACGTCAACCGGAATTAGCCGCCATGGCCCGCAAAAAAGCTGCACTGGATTTCGAACAGTCCCTCGCCGACCTGCAAACGCTGGTGGAGCGTCTGGAGAACGGTGAATTGTCGCTGGAAGACTCGCTGACCGCTTTCGAGCAGGGCATCGGCCTGACCCGTGACTGCCAGGCGGCGCTGGCCCAGGCCGAGCAGAAGGTCCAGGTGTTGCTGGAGCGCGATGGCGAACTCGCCGAGGACCCCTTCGACGCGGATCAGCCAGAATGATTGCAGCGTATTCGGCCACCAGCCAGGCGCGGGTCAACGCGGCACTGGAAACCCTGTTCAACGCCCCGCTGCCAGAACTGGCGCGCCTCTATGAAGCCATGCGCTACAGCGTGATGAACGGCGGCAAACGCGTGCGTCCGCTGCTGGCCTACGCGGCGTGCGAAGCCCTTGGCGGCAAGGCCGAACAGGCCAACGGCGCGGCGTGTGCGGTTGAGCTGATCCACGCGTATTCGCTGGTGCACGACGATTTGCCGGCGATGGACGACGACGATCTGCGTCGCGGCCAGCCGACCACTCACAAGAAATTCGATGAAGCTTGCGCGATTCTGGCCGGCGACGGCTTGCAGAGCCTGGCGTTCAGCGCCCTGCTCGACCCGCGCCTGAGCGACCTGAGTGCGGACATCCGCCTGCAACAGGTCACGGCGCTGGCGCACGCGGCGGGCCCGGCCGGCATGGTCGGCGGTCAGGCCATCGACCTCGGTTCGGTCGGCCTCAAGCTTGATCAGAAAGCGCTGGAACAGATGCACCGGCACAAGACCGGCGCGCTGATCGAAGTCAGCGTCAAGCTCGGCGCCCTGGCCAGCGGCCGTGCGGAGAAGGATGAACTCAAGTCCCTGCAGACTTATGCACAGGCCATCGGCCTGGCATTCCAGGTCCAAGACGACATTCTCGACGTCGAAAGCGATACCGAAACCCTCGGCAAACGCCAGGGCGCCGACATTGCCCGCGACAAGCCAACCTACCCGGCGCTGCTCGGTCTGGACGCGGCCAAGGCTTACGCGCTGGAACTGCGCGATCAGGCCCTGCACGCGCTGCGACCGTTTGACGCGGCTGCCGAGCCGTTGCGCGATCTGGCCCGGTATATCGTCGATCGGCGTAACTGAAGGCTAATCAGCCAAAAAAGACCAACGCGTGGGCAGGGGGCGATGCATCAGGTAAACTGCCGCATCTTTTATACCTATAACGATTCGCCTGATGCCCACGACGTTTCATGAGATTCCCCGCAAGCGCCCGACCACGCCCCTGCTCGACCGCGCGAACACGCCGGACGGCCTGCGCCGGTTAGGCGAAGCCGAGCTGGAAACCCTGGCTGATGAGTTGCGCCTGGAATTGCTCTACACGGTCGGCCAGACCGGTGGGCATTTCGGTGCCGGCCTGGGCGTCATCGAGCTGACCATCGCGTTGCATTACGTCTTCGACACCCCGGACGACCGGCTGGTGTGGGACGTCGGTCATCAGGCCTACCCGCACAAGATCCTCACCGGTCGTCGCGAGCGCATGGAATCCTTGCGCCAGAAGGACGGCATCGCGGCTTTCCCGCGCCGTTCCGAGAGCGAGTACGACACCTTCGGCGTCGGCCACTCCAGCACCTCGATCAGTGCCGCGCTGGGCATGGCTATCGCCGCCCGCCTGCAGAACAGTGATCGCAAGGCGATTGCGGTGATCGGCGACGGCGCTCTGACCGCCGGCATGGCGTTCGAGGCGCTGAACCACGCGCCGGAAGTCGACGCCAACATGCTGGTGATCCTCAACGACAACGACATGTCGATCTCGCGCAACGTCGGCGGGCTGTCGAACTATCTGGCGAAGATCCTTTCCAGCCGCACTTACGCGAGCATGCGTGAAGGCAGCAAGAAAGTGCTGTCGCGCCTGCCTGGCGCCTGGGAAATCGCTCGTCGCACCGAAGAATACGCAAAAGGCATGCTGGTTCCAGGCACCCTGTTCGAAGAACTGGGCTGGAACTACATCGGCCCGATCGACGGCCATGATCTGCCGACCCTGATTGCCACCTTGCGCAACATGCGCGATCTGAAAGGCCCGCAGTTCCTGCACATCGTCACCAAGAAGGGCAAAGGCTTCGCCCCGGCGGAAGTCGACCCGATCGGTTACCACGCCATCACCAAGCTTGAACCGCTGGACGCCCCGGCCGCTGCGCCGAAAAAGGCCGGCGGGCCGAAGTATTCCGGCGTGTTCGGTGAATGGCTGTGCGACATGGCCGCTGCCGACCCGCGTCTGGTGGGCATCACCCCGGCGATGAAGGAAGGCTCGGATCTGGTGGCGTTCAGCGAACGTTTCCCGCTGCGCTACTTCGACGTGGCGATTGCCGAGCAACACGCCGTGACCCTCGCTGCCGGCATGGCCTGCGAAGGCGCAAAACCGGTGGTGGCGATCTACTCGACGTTCCTGCAACGCGGTTACGACCAGTTGGTGCATGACGTCGCGGTGCAGAACCTCGATGTGCTGTTCGCCATCGACCGTGCCGGTCTGGTGGGCGAAGACGGCCCGACCCACGCCGGCAGCTTCGACCTGTCGTTCCTGCGCTGCATCCCGGGCATGGTCATCATGACCCCGAGCGATGAGAACGAATTGCGCAAAATGCTCACCACCGGCCACCTGTACAACGGCCCGGCGGCGGTGCGTTACCCGCGCGGCACCGGCCCGAACGCGACCATCGAGAAAGACCTCGAACCGATCGAGATCGGCAAGGGTGTGGTCCGTCGTCAGGGCAGCAAGGCCGCCCTGCTGGTGTTCGGCGTGCAAATGGCCGAAGCCCTGAAAGTCGCCGAGACGCTGGACGCGACCGTGGTCGACATGCGTTTCGTCAAACCGATGGACGAAGCGCTGGTACGCGAGATCGCCAGCAGCCACGACCTGCTGGTGACCATCGAAGAGAACGCGATCATGGGCGGCGCCGGTGGCGCAGTCAGCGAATTCCTCGCCCGCGAGAACATCCTCAAGTCGGTGCTGCACCTGGGCTTGCCGGACGTTTACGTCGAGCACGCCAAACCGGCGCAGATGCTGGCCGAGTGCAGGCTGGATGAAGTCGGGATCGAAGCGGCGGTGCGGGAGCGCCTGGAACTGCTTAACAAGTAAAACGCAATGCCCATGTGGGAGCGAGCCTGCTCGCGATAGCGCACTGTCAGTCACTTAAATGCCGACTGAAACACCGCAATCGCGAGCAGGCTCGCTCCCACATTTGATTTGTGTACACCTGAAAGACCTACGGAATACCGATGAACCTCTCGCGCCTCGCCCTGCCCCTCCTGCTGCTGCCATCCGCCAACACCTTCGCCGACACCTTCGAACGCGATCAGGCCCTGAAGCTGCCGGACGTGCTGATCAGCGCCAACCGCCAGGTCGAAGCGCGCAACGACAGCAGCGCCGCCAACACCGTGTTCACCCGCGAAGACATCGAGCGTCTGCAACCGCGCAGCGTCACCGATCTGCTGCAACGGGTACCAGGCGTACAAGTCGCACAAACCGGCGGACGCGGCAGCCTGCCGGGAATCTACATTCGCGGCACGCAATCGGCACAGAGCCTGGTGCTGGTCGACGGTCAGCGCATCGGCAACTCCACCTCCGGCGACAGCAACCTGCAACACCTGAACATCGAGCAGATCGAACGGATTGAAGTGCTGCGCGGTTCGCGTTCGGTGATTTATGGCAGCGATGCAATTGGCGGGGTGATTCAGATCTTCACCCGGCGCGGCGACGAACAAGGCTTGCAGCCCCGGATGCATGGGGGTTTCGGCAGCAATCAGACCTGGGAGCGCAGTGTCGGCCTGTCCGGCGGCGATGAGAAAACCCGTTTCAACCTCGGCGCCAGCCTCGATGAAACCGCTGGGATCGACCGCACCCACGAGTCGTATCCCAGCGACAGCGACCACGATGCCTACCGCAATAAATCCATCAGCCTGAGCCTCAGCCATGCGCTGAGCGATGACATCGAAGTCGGCGCCAACCTGCTGGATAACCGTGGCAAAAGCGAGTTCGACAACCCGTTCGGGCGCTTCGACCCGGTGACCTTCGACTCCATTCAGCAGCAGCCCTACAGCGATTTCACCGTCAGCAGTTTCAGCAGCTACATCGATGCGCGGATCAACGAGCGCTGGAAGTCGCGCCTGGAACTCGGCCACAGCGAAAACCGCGAGAGGTCCTTCGACAAGCTCAGCGACGAACGCTCGGTGTTCAACACCTATCGCGACTCGGTGACTTGGCAGAACGACCTGACCCTCGATGCGCGCAACAGCCTGATCCTTGGTGGCGACTGGTACGAAGACCGCATCAACAGCAGCACCGCGTTCGACGAAGACAGTCGCTGGAACCGCGCAGCCTTCATCCAGCATCGCTTCCAGGCCGACAGTTTCTCCACCGAACTGGGTCTGCGTCGCGATGACAACCAGCAGTTCGGCGGCCAGAACAGCTGGAGCGGCACGCTGACATTGCCGGTCAACCCGGACAACGATCTGCTGCTCAGCTACAGCGAAGGCTTCCGCGCGCCGACCTTCAACGATCTGTATTACCCGGACTTCAGCAACCCCGACCTGAAACCGGAAACCTCGAAAAGCTACGAGCTGCAATGGCGCAGCCAGTTGAGCGACAGCACTCGCCTCGAAGCCTCGCTGTACCGGACCGATCTGGAAGACGCGATCATCTTCGGCAGCAACTCACGCCCGGAAAACGTCGCCTCGGCGCGAATCAACGGCTTCGAAGCAGCGCTGAAACAGGAGCTGTTCGGCTGGCAGAGCAACCTCGGCGTGGCGATCATCGATCCTCGCGACCGCGACACCGGCCACACTTTGGCGCGGCGTGCCCGGCGCACCTTGAGTTGGGATCTGGATCGACAGTTCGATCGCCTTGGCCTCGGCGCCAGCTGGCAGGCCGTCAGCAGCAGTTACGACGATCTGAACAATCAACAACCATTGGGTGGTTATGCGCTGCTCGGACTGCGCAGCAGCTGGGCGCTGAACCGTGAAATCAAACTGGATTTCAAGGTCGATAACCTGCTGGACAAGGGTTACAGCCGGGCGCTGTACAGCCATGACGGCAGTCAGTATGGCTATCGCGAGGAAGGTCGGGCGTTCATGTTCGGCGTGACCTGGACGCCGCAGCTCTAACGATCTGGCGCAATCAGCTGGCAGAGCTTGGCGGTCGCCTCGATCATCTGCCCGCTGGGGCGCTCCAGGCCTTTATCGGTGACCAGCAGCAATTGCCCGTGTTTGACCGCTGCCACCTGCGGCCACGCGCGCCACGCATCCAGTTGCGGCTGATCGCTGGCCAGAATTACCTCGGGATCACGCTGTAAAACCGCTTCGATGCTCACCTGCGGCGCCGGCAGGCTCAGGTCGGCAAACACATTGCGCGCGCCGCACACTTCAAGCGCATCGCTGATGATCTGCCCGCCGCCGACGGTGTACAGCGGCTTGTCCCAGACCTGATAAAACACCCGCAGCGGCGCTTCACGGCGGTAGCGCTGGCGCAGCTCATAGAGGTTTTGTCGCAACTCACTAGCTCGTTCGATCCCACGCTCAGGACGACCGAGCTGTGTCGCGATGGCCTCAATCTGCGCAGTCAGCTGTTCGAGACTGTGGGGCTCGGCAACGAACGTCGGGATGTTCAAACGCTTGAGCTGATCGCGCTGGGCCGGGCCGACGCTGCCGGGCCACAACAGCAACAAGTCAGGTTTGAGGCTCAGCAACCGTTCCATGTCGAGCTGGCCGTAACGGCCCACCGAAGGCACGTCCTTGATTGCAGACGGGCGCTCACCGGCATCCAGCACGCCGACCAGCAGATCCGCCGAATCCAGTTCAACCACGATTTCAGACAGGGATGGCGCGAGGCTGACCACCCGCAGGGCGGCCAGCGTTTCACCGCTGACGGCCAGCAGCAGAACCGCCAGCCAGAGACGCCGCATCAAGCGAGTTGACGCGGGATACGGTAGAGGTAGAACAGCACCGCCGTGGACAGCGCCAGCAACATCAGCGGCACCGCTTCAAGGCCGACGAACACCGCCAGCGCGCCAATCCATGCCGGCAGCGCCGCGACCACGAATGCACTGCGAAGGCAGGCCGCCAGGGCGATCCAGGCAGCGGGTTCTTCAGGGGTATCGAGGGCTTTTTGCGTGGCGATCAGCGCATGTTTGTAGCGCCCGAAAAACTTCAGGCTGACAAACATCGAGGCCACGCCAGCGATAAAGAAAGGCATCGCCAGCACCGGCAGAATCGCCTCGCCCTGGCCGAACACAGCGTTGATCACGAACAGCGGCACCAGCGCCAGCGCCAGGTATTTCCACCAGGCGATCGACAGACGGCGCCGCACTTGCCCGCGGGTCACGCCCGGTCTACCTCGCCCTGATGCTCGTTGCCCATCATGTGGTCGAGCTTGCTGGCCTTGGTCGCCAGATAGAGTTTGTTGTGCGGGTTGTGGCCGGTGTGCAACGGCACGCGCTCGGCGACGACGATACCCATGTCGGTCAAGGCTTTGACCTTGCGCGGGTTGTTGGTCATCAGACGCAGGGATTTGACGCCCAGATGCTCCAGCATCGGCAGGCACATGGCGTAGTCACGCTGGTCGGCGGCAAAGCCCAGACGCTCGTTGGCTTCCACGGTGTCGGCGCCGCCGTCCTGCAATTCGTAGGCACGGATCTTGTTCAAAAGACCGATGCCGCGTCCTTCCTGACGCAGGTACAGCAACACGCCACGACCTTCGCGAGCGATGGCTTTGAGGGCGCCCTCAAGTTGCGAACCGCAGTCGCAACGCTGGCTGAACAAGGCATCGCCGGTCAGGCATTCGGAGTGCAGACGGCCGAGTACCGGGGCACCATCGGCAATCTCACCCAGGCTCAGCACGACGTGCTCGCGGCCGGTGGCTTCATCGAGAAAACCGTGCATGGTGAATTGCGCAAAAGGCGTTGGCAGCTTGGAAGCGGCGACAAAAACGACAGGCACCGGTGTGCTCCTGATCTGAAAAGTCTGAAGATTCGCTGGGCGGCATTGTAACAGCAGGTTCCCGCAGGCGCTTAGGCTGAATTATCGGCCATAACGATCAAAAAGTTTGATAACAGGCTCGCCCTTATCGCGTTCATTCGAAGGGATATGGTTGTTTCCAGCGCTCGAAGATCGGCTTCAACTCGCCGCTTTTCACCAACTGCTCCATGCGCTGGTCGTAGATCGACATCAGTGCGCGGGCTTGCGGGGTGTCGGCGAAACCGAGGTACAGCGGCAATTCCGCCAGATGCGAATAACGGTACTGCGACGGGTCGGCGGCGTTTCTCACCACCGCTTCGATTTCCGTCAGCGCATCGATGTAGTAATCCGCCCGCCCCTGCTTGAGCATCGACAGGATGCCGGTGCGGCGCTCGATCTGATTGAAGCGTTTGACGTTCGGCAGGTAGGTTTCGTAGCGATAGCCGCGCACCCAGGCCAGTCGGTATTTGCCCAGCGTCGCCTGGGTCGGCGAAGGATTGCTGGCCAGGCCGAGCGCGTAGATGTGGTCGGAATCGAAATTCCATTTCGGGTACAGCACCTGCTCGGCTTCACCGCGATAGGAACCGACCAGTGCGTCTGCTTCCTTCAACTGCACCAGCCCGACCGAGCGGGTGTAGGGCACGGTGCGAATATCCAGGGTCACGCCGGCCGGCTCGAAGACTTTGCGCAACACGTCCCAGCCCAGGCCATGGCCATCGGCGGCGGTGTAGTCTTCCCAGTCTTCGCTGGCCAGGTGAATGACCGACGGCGGTGCGTCCTGTGCCTGGGCCACGGCGCCAAGCAAGGTCAAAGCCACTATCGCCAACCAGCGTCGAGTCATCCCTGTGTCCCTCATCCACGCCTGGAAATCAGGCGAAAATCCACACCAGTCCCTGCATTGCCAGCCAGGCGAACACGCCGGCCAGCACGTCGTCGAGCATGATGCCGACGCCGCCGTGAACATGCCGGTCGATCCAGCGGATCGGCCACGGCTTGAGAATGTCGAAGAAGCGGAATACCAGGAACCCGGCGAGCAACCAGTACCAGCCTTCCGGCACCAGCCACAGGGTGATCCACATCCCGACCATTTCGTCCCAGACGATGCCTTCGTGGTCGTGCACCCGCAGATCGTCGGCCACTTTGCCGCACAGCCAGAAGCCGAACAGCATGGTGATTCCGAGCATCAGCCAGTACCCCCAGTCGGGCAGCATCTGCCACAACGGGATAAAGGGTAGCGCAACTAACGAGCCCCAGGTGCCCGGCGCCTTGGGCAAGGTGCCCGAGCCGAAGCCGAACGCGAGGAAATGCCAGGGATTGCGCCAGACCGACGGCGGAACGAATTCGGCCGGAACCTGTTTCGGGTGATCTGTCACGGTGACTCCTGAAAATGTTGATAACCCCGGATTTGCGGGGTGATGTCGTGCCCGTCGCGATCCAGCAGCACCACGCCCTGGCCCTGCGTCACGCGGCCGATCACATGGATCGGCCAGCCGTCGGCGAGCAGCGCCGGCAACTCGACGGACGGCAGAGTGAAGGCCAGCACGTAATCATCGCCACCGCTCAACGCCGCACGTTCGGCACCGCGCTGACCGAGAAACGCCACCAGCGCATCCGACAGCGGAACACGCTCGCGCTCGACTTCGAGGCGAACCTTCGAACCCAGTGCGATGTGACCGCAATCGGCGAGCAGGCCATCGGAGATGTCCAGCGCCGAGGTGGCCTTGCCACGCAGGGCCTGACCGAGGGCGAGTTGCGGTTGCGGCGACCAGTAATGATCGAGCAGCGGCTGGGCGATATGGGGTTCGGCGTCACGCTGGCCCAGCACCAGCGGCAAAGCGCCGGCGGCATTGCCCAGTTCGCCGCCGACACACAGCAGATCGCCCGGTTGTGCGCCGCTGCGGGTCAACGCTTTGCCGGCCGGGACGCGGCCGAACACGGTGACGGTCAGGCTCAACGGCCCGCGCGTCGTATCGCCGCCGACCAGTGCCACGCCGCAGCCCTGCGCCATGCGGTTCAAACCGCGGGCATAGGCTTGCAGCCAATCGGCAGTCACCGTCGGCAGAGTCAGGGCAAGGGTAAAGGCGACGGGCGTGGCGCCCATGGCAGCGAGGTCGCTGACCGCCACGGCCAGCGAGCGCTGACCGAGCAGAAACGGATCGCAAGGATCGGCGAAATGCACGCCGGCCACCAGCGTATCGGTGGAAACCGCCAGCTGTTCCCCGGAAGGAACCGCCAGCAAGGCGCAGTCATCGCCGATCCCCAGTGCAACGCCTTCACCGCCCTGCGCACAAGGCGCGGCGGCGAAGAAATTGCGGATCAGCTCAAACTCGCCCATGGCCGAGAAAAAGTATTCAAGCGCGGATCAGCGCTTGAACGCCTTCACTTCAGCTTCACGCAGGCGCGGAGCCAGCTTGTCGAGCACGCCGTTGACGAACTTGTGGCCGTCGGTCGAACCGAACACTTTGGCCAGTTCGATACCTTCGTTGATCACAACGCGGTACGGCACGTCGACGCGCTTGAGCAGTTCCCAGGTCGACAGGCGCAGAACCGCCAGTTCAACCGGGTCCAGCTCTTCGATCGCCAGGTCCAGGCAAGGCGTGAGCGCGTTGTCGATTTCGGTCTTGAACTGCGGAACCCCGTGCAGGATTTCGCGGAAGTAAGCACCGTCGACATCGGTGAAATCGTTATCGACCCGGAACTGCGCTTCGATCTCGTTCAACGACTGCCGAGCCATGTGCCACTGATACAGGGCCTGGGTCGCGAGCTGACGGGCTTCGCGGCGCTTGGCGCTTTTCGATGGCTTGCCGGCATCCGCAGGTTTCGGATCGCGCGGGTTGAAACGATCGCTTTCGTCGCTAATCACTTGGCCTCCAACTGCGCCAGCAGGCTGACCATTTCCAGAGCGGACAGGGCAGCTTCAGCACCTTTGTTGCCGGCCTTGGTGCCGGAACGTTCGATGGCTTGCTCGATGGAATCAACGGTCAGGACGCCGAAAGCGACCGGTACGCCGAACTCCATGGACACCTGGGCCAGGCCCTTGGTGCACTCGCCAGCCACGTATTCGAAGTGCGGAGTACCGCCACGAATGACCGCGCCCAGGGCGATGATTGCTGCGAACTCGCCTTTCTGGGCGACTTTCTGCGCAACCAGCGGGATTTCGAAGGCGCCAGGTGCGCGGATGATGGTGATGTCGCTTTCGCTCACGCCGTGGCGAACCAGGGCATCAACTGCACCGCTGACCAGGCTTTCAACCACGAAGCTGTTGAAGCGGCCCACTACCAAAGCGTAGCGGCCTTTAGGGGCGATGAAGGTACCTTCGATGGTCTTCAGGGTCATTCGTCAGATCTCTTAAAGAGCCGGGACGCGTCTGTTTCGCGTCCCTCAGTGATTTATTTGCCGCGAATTCGGAGCCGGAAACAACCGGTCATTATTCGGAGGGCACGTATTCTACAACTTCCAGATCGAAACCGGATATCGCATTGAACTTCATCGGCGCAGACATCAAGCGCATTTTGCGCACGCCGAGGTCACGCAGGATCTGCGAACCGGCACCGACAATGCTGTAGGTGGTCGGTTTTTTCACCGCCGCCTGATCGCCGGTTTCGCGGATGTGCGCCAGCAACACGTCGCCATCCAGCGGGTGACCGAGCAACAGCACCACACCGCTGCCGGCCTCGGCGACCGCAGCCATGGCGGCGCGCAGGCTCCAGCGGCCCGGTTGCTTGACCATCAGCAGGTCGCGCAGCGGGTCCATGTTGTGCACGCGAACCAGAGTCGGTTCTTCGGCGCAAACGGTGCCCAGGGTCAGTGCCATGTGCACGTCGCCTTCCACGGAATCACGATAGGTCACCAGGTTGAATTGGCCCAGTTCGCTGTCCAGCGGCTGCTCGGCAATCCGCTGAACGGTACGTTCGTGGATCATCCGGTAGTGAATCAGGTCGGCGATGGTGCCGATCTTGATGTTGTGTTCAGCCGCGAAAGCTTCCAGCTCGGCGCGACGGGACATGGTGCCGTCATCGTTCATCACTTCGCAGATCACGCCACTCGGCTCGAAACCGGCCATGCGCGCCAGGTCGCAGGCAGCTTCGGTGTGACCGGCGCGGGCCAGGGTGCCACCGGCCTGGGCCATCAGCGGGAAAATGTGGCCCGGGCTGACGATGTCTTCGGCTTTCGCGTCCTTCGCAGCGGCCGCTTGCACGGTGCGTGCGCGGTCAGCGGCGGAGATGCCGGTGGTCACGCCTTCGGCGGCTTCGATCGAGACGGTGAACTTGGTGCCGAAACCGGAACCGTTGCGTGGCGCCATCAGCGGCAGCTTCAGGGTTTCGCAGCGCTCGCGGCTCATCGGCATGCAGATCAGGCCACGGGCGTGCTTGGCCATGAAGTTGATGTGCTCGGCCTTGCAGCATTCGGCGGCCATGATCAGGTCGCCTTCGTTCTCGCGGTCTTCGTCATCCATGAGGATGACCATCTTGCCTTGGCGGATGTCTTCAACCAGTTCTTCGATGCTATTGAGCGCCACAAGGCACCCCCTTCAGTCAGGATTTGAGGTAGCCGTTGGCGGCCAGAAAGCTTTCAGTGATGCCACCGCCAGGCTTTTGTGAAGAGTCAGGCTCAGCGGCCCTGTCGCCCAGAAGCAGACGCTCCAGATAACGCGCCAGCAGGTCGACTTCCAGGTTCACCCGGCGACCTGGCTTGTAGGACGCCATGATGGTTTCGCTCAGGGTGTGCGGAATGATCGTCAGCAGGAATTCGGCGCCATCGACCGCGTTCACGGTCAGGCTGGTGCCGTCGACGGTGATCGAGCCTTTATGGGCGATGTACTTGGCCAGCTCCTTCGGCGCGCGGATGCGAAATTCCACGGCGCGGGCATTGTCGCTGCGCGAAACCACTTCGCCGACACCGTCGACGTGACCGCTGACCAGATGGCCACCGAGACGGGTGGTCGGGGTCAGGGCTTTTTCCAGGTTGACCGGGCTGCCGCTTTTCAGGTCATTCATGGCGGTGCAGTCGAGGGTTTCGCGACTGACGTCGGCGGCGAAGCCGTTGCCCGGCAGTTCAACCGCGGTCAGGCACACGCCGTTGACTGCAATGCTGTCGCCGAGTTTGACGTCGCTCAGGTCGAGCTTGCCGGTTTCGACATGCACCCGCACATCACCGCCCTTTGGGGTCAGTGCGCGGATACTGCCGATGGATTCGATGATGCCGGTAAACATGGGGTTCTCCTTGAGAACGAAGCCAGCGCTAACGCGATGGCCGGGAATTATACGCTCGCCGATGGGACAGGGATTGCAGTGACTCGCCAGTCATCGCCAACCGCGCGAATTTCAGTGATTTTCAGCTCCGGCGCATCCTTCATATAGGCCAGCGGCCAGTCCAGAAGCGGACGCGCCGTGGAGCCGAGGAACTTGCCGGCAATGAAGATCACGAACTCGTCGACCAGACCGAGCTGGGCAAACGCGCCGGCCAGTCGCGGACCGGCCTCGACCAGCACTTCGTTGACGCCACGGTTGGCCAGTTCGATCAGCAACTGGTGCAGATCGACCTGACCGTCATCGCCCGGCACGATCAGGCATTCCGGACCGTGGGCGTACTGTTCTTCGATGGCCACGCAGGTGGCGACGAGCGCCGGGCCGGCCTTGAAGAACGGCGCATCCAGCGGCACTCGCAGACGTCCGTCGATCAGCACCCGCAGCGGCGGACGGCTCAGGGCCAGCGCGGTTTGTTCGGCATCCAGTCCCAGCTCATCGCCGCGAACGGTCAGGCGTGCGCCATCGGCCAGCACTGTATCGGCGCCGGTCAGCACGACGCTGGCCTGGGCGCGCAGACGCTGCACCGCCGAACGCGCGGCAGGGCCGGTGATCCATTGGCTCTCGCCGCTTTCCATCGCCGTGCGGCCGTCGAGGCTCATGGCCAACTTGACCCGCACGAACGGCAAGCCGTGTTCCATGCGCTTCAGAAAACCTTGATTGAGCTTGCGCGCCTCAGCTTCCAGCACGCCGCTTTCGGTGGCGATGCCGGCATCGCTCAAGCGCTGCAGACCGCGTCCGGCGACTTGTGGATTCGGATCACGCATCGCCGCGACCACCCGACCGACACCGGCATTCACCAGCGCATCGGCGCACGGCGGTGTGCGGCCGTGGTGGCTGCAAGGTTCGAGGGTCACGTAAGCCGTGGCGCCCCGGACCAGTTCACCGGCGGCGCGCAGGGCGTGGACTTCGGCGTGGGGTTCGCCGGCGCGTTCATGCCAGCCTTCGCCGACAATCTGCCCGTCGCGCACGATCACGCAGCCGACCCGTGGATTGGGGTGCGTCGTGTAATGCCCCTTGCGCGCCAGCTCCAGGGCCCGAGCCATGAAGTGGGCGTCGAGAATGGCCTGCTCGGCGGCGGTGGTCATTCTTTCACCGGTTCGCGGGCGAGGCGGTCGATCTCTTCGCGGAATTCGTTGAGGTCCTGGAAGCGGCGGTACACGGAAGCGAAACGGATGTAGGCGACTTCATCGAGCTTTTGCAGCTCGGCCATCACGAGTTCGCCGACCACGAGAGACTTGACCTCGCGCTCGCCGGTGGCGCGCAGCTTGTGTTTGATATGGACCAGCGAGGATTCGAGGCGCTCGACGCTCACCGGACGTTTCTCCAGGGCGCGTTGCATGCCGGCGCGGAGTTTTTCTTCGTCGAACGGTTGGCGGCTGCCGTCGGTTTTGATCAGGCGCGGCAACACCAGTTCGGCCGTCTCGAACGTCGTGAAACGCTCGCCGCAGGCCAGGCATTCACGCCGGCGGCGCACCTGTTCGCCCTCGGCGACCAGACGCGAGTCGATGACCTTGGTGTCGTTGGCACCGCAGAAGGGACAGTGCATGGTGGCTGGCAACAAAAAAAGGGAGGGCCATGGTAGCGCATCCCGGTGGCAAGACAAGCCATAGGCTTTGCGGTATACAGACTGCCATGATCGTTTGATCCATGGATTTCATTTTGCTGGAGCCGCCAATGTCCCTACGACCGCTCGTTTTGCTCAGTGTTTTCAGCCTGCTGGTGGCCTGTGGCAGCGATGCGCCCAAGCCTCAGCCGCCCACGCCGGGCCCGGCGCCGCAACAGGCGCAGAAAAAAGCCCGCGAAGCCGCCGACCTCGGCCCGCTGCCGGCCTATCAGCGCGAACTGAGCGGCACCCTGCAAGGCGTGCCGGCCGGTGCCGAAGTCGAACTGGCACTGCTGGTGATCGACGCAAAAGACCGCCCGCAACAATTGCTCGCCAGTTCCAGCCTGATCGGCAACAACCAGATTCTGCCGTTTCACCTGCGCTTCAACCCCGAATCCTTCCCGGTGGGCGCGCGGGTTGAACTGCGCGGCCGCGCCAGCCAGTCCGGCCAGTTGATCCTGCACCTGCCATCGCAGACCATCACTCAGCCGACCACCCAGGCGCTGGGCCAGCTGCAATTTGTCAAAGCCCCATGAATGCACCGTCAGACCTGCAACAGTCGCTGGGCGAATTGCTCGGCGACGCTCGACTGAAAGCCTGTGCGTTGCCGGACACCGATTTGCGGCTGTGGCTGATCGACGGCGACAACATGGCGCGCGAATTCAGCCAGGAAGAAACCCAACGAATCCTGCATGAACCGCCGTACTGGAGTTTCTGCTGGGCCAGCGGTCTGGCGGTGGCGCGCTATCTGGCGGAGTTTCCCGAGTGGGTTCGAGGCAAGCGGGTGCTGGATTTCGGCGCCGGTTCCGGGATCGCTGGCATCGCGGCGGTGAAAGCCGGAGCGCTGGAAGTGGTGGCCTGCGACCTCGACCCGCTGGCGATTGCCGCCTGTCGGGCGAATGCCGAACTCAATGATGTGCAGATGAGCTATTCCACGGACTTCTTCGCCGAAGCGGATCGCTTCGATCTGATCCTGGTGGCCGACGTTCTGTACGACCGGGAAAACCTGCCGCTGCTCGACGCCTTCCTGAGCCGTGGCCGCGAAGCGCTGGTGGCGGATTCGCGGGTCCGGGATTTCCGTCATCCGCTGTACCGGCGCATCGAAATGCTTGAAGCCATGACCCTGCCGGATCTGGCCGAGCCCGAAGAGTTTCGCCATGTCAGCCTCTACCATGCGGCCCGCGCCTGACCGTATAGTTGCCCCATTCACGCTTTTACGAGATACCCCATGAGTCAGCAAACGCCGTACATCTTCGACGCCACGACGGCCGACTTCGACCAGTCAGTGATCGAGGCTTCCTTTCAAAAACCGGTGCTGGTGGATTTCTGGGCCGAATGGTGTGCGCCGTGCAAGGCGCTGATGCCGATGCTGCAAGGCATCGCCGAGAGCTATCAGGGCGAGTTGCTGCTGGCCAAGGTCAATTGCGATATCGAGCAGGACATCGTCGCGCGCTTCGGCATCCGCAGCCTGCCGACCGTAGTGCTGTTCAAGGATGGTCAACCGGTGGACGGCTTTGCCGGTGCGCAACCGGAATCCGCCGTGCGCGCCCTGCTCGAACCGCATGTACAGATGCCGGCGCCGTCCGCCGCCGATCCGTTCGAACAGGCTCAGGCACTGTTTGACGAAGGCCGTTACGCCGACGCTGAAGCGACACTGGTTACGCTGCTGGGCGAAGACAACACCAACGCCAAGGCGCTGATCCTCTACGCTCGCTGCCTGACCGAACGCGGTGAGCTGGGCGAAGCGCAAACCGTGCTCGACGCGGTCAAGAGCGACGAGCACAAGGCTGCACTGGCCGGTGCCAAGGCGCAGATCAAGTTCCTTGGTCTGGCCCGCGACCTGCCGGACGCCGCCGACCTGAAGAGCCGTCTGGCGCAAAACCCGCAGGACGACGAAGCGGTGTATCAACTGGCGATCCAGCAACTGGCCCGTCAGCAATACGAAGCGGCGCTGGACGCACTGCTCAAGCTGTTCATCCGCAACCGCAGCTACGGCGAAGGCCTGCCGCACAAGACCTTGCTGCAAGTGTTCGAACTGCTGGGCAACGATCACCCGCTGGTGACCGCTTACCGGCGCAAGGTGTTTGCGGCGCTGTACTAAGCGCCTACTCGACCCAGCTGTAGAGCGGCGTGTCCCCGCCGCTCAGCACTTTCACATCGGATGAATGACGCAGGCGCACCAGCAGGCGCTTGCCCGCCGCCGCGCTGCCGGTCAGCCCTTCGAGCTGATCCAGCAATTCCGGCCCGCTGAGCTGTCCGGCCTTGCGCAACACATCCCTGGCGACCTGCCACAACGCGTCATCCTGATTCACCGGTTTCGCCACCGGCGCCGCCGCCGCTGCTGCTTGCGGCTGGGCCGTCTGCACCTGCACGCCAAACTGCGCACCGAGCCGCGCCCAGTCGCTTTCATCCAGTTCCAGGGTCAAATCCACCGGCAACTCGCCGACGGTTCCGCGTATCCGCAACATAAGCTTCGCTCCCGCACATTTCTGACCCGCATGCTCCCATGGGACTTGTGTAACGCCAAGCGGGCGGGCAAACTCTGCGCACTTTCGTTATAAGATTACATAACAAACTCTTCACTTTACTTCCCGGAGACCGCCATGCGTCGTCTGCTGCTCGCTTTGCCGTTTGCCCTGTTGCCGCTGGCCATCGCCCAGGCTGCCGATGAGCATGATCACGATCATGAACACGGCAGCCTCGGTGCCCACGAACATGGCGTCGGTCGCCTGAACGCCGCCCTCGACGGCCAGACCCTGGAGCTGGAACTGGAAAGCCCGGCGATGAACCTCGTGGGTTTTGAGCACGTCGCCACCAGCGATGCGGACAAGGCCAAGGTCGCAGCCGCGCGTGCTCAGCTGGAAAAACCGCTGGCGCTGTTCAGTCTGCCGGCCGCCGCCGGTTGCAAGGTCACCAGCCAGGAACTGGAAAGTCCGCTGTTCGGCGACAAGCCGGATGCCGACGACCACGACGAAGAGGAAGCCGGCAAGGACGGTCACGAGCATCATCACGACCACAGCGAAATCCACGCCCACTACCAGTTCAGCTGTGCGGCGCCGGGTGCGTTGAAAACCCTGGATCTGGCGAACCTGTTCAATACCTTCCCGGCCACCCAGAAAATTCAGGTACAACTGATCAGCCCGAGCGGCCAGCAAGGCACGGAAGTGACGGCCAAGGCCGCCGCCCTGAAGTTCTGACACGAAACGGCGCCATGACCCAAGCACTCATCGAACTGTCCGACCTGGGCTTCAACTGGCCCGGTCACCCGCCGCTGCTGGACATCCCGGCGTTTCGCCTGGAAGCCGGCGAAACCCTGTTCCTCAAGGGCCCCAGCGGCAGCGGCAAGACCACCCTGCTCGGCCTGCTCGGCGGGGTGCAGAAACCCGGTCGCGGCAGCATTCGCCTGCTCGGCCAGGAACTGACCGAACTGGGTGCCGGCGCCCGTGATCGCTTTCGGGTCGATCACACCGGCTACATTTTCCAGCAGTTCAACCTGCTGCCGTTTCTCTCGGTGCGCGAGAACGTCGAGCTGCCGTGCCACTTTTCGAAGCTGCGTGCAGAACGTGCGAAGCAGCGTCATGGCAGCGTCGATCAGGCTGCCGCCACCCTGCTCGCCCACCTGGGTTTGAAGGACGAAAGCATCCTGAGTCGCCGCGCCGATTCGCTGTCGATCGGTCAGCAACAGCGGGTCGCCGCAGCGCGCGCATTGATCGGGCAACCGGAACTGGTGATCGCCGACGAACCGACCTCGGCACTGGATTACGACGCCCGGGAAAACTTCATTCGCCTGCTGTTCGCCGAGTGCCGCGAAGCCGGCTCGAGCCTGTTGTTCGTCAGCCACGACCAGAGTCTGGCGCCGCTGTTCGACCGTCACCTGTCCCTGGCCGAACTCAATCGCGCCGCCACGTCTGCCGAGGTCTGAGATGTATCTGTTCCGTCTGGCCATGGCCAGCCTCGCCAACCGGCGTTTCACTGCCCTGCTCACTGCTTTCGCCATCGCGCTTTCCGTCTGCCTGCTGCTGGCGGTTGAGCGGGTGCGCACCGAAGCCAAGGCCAGTTTCGCCAGCACCATCAGCGGCACCGACCTGATCGTCGGCGCCCGTTCCGGTTCGGTGAACCTGTTGCTGTACTCGGTATTCCGCATAGGCAACGCCACCAACAACATTCGCTGGGACAGCTTCGAACACTTCGCCAGCAACCCGAAGGTGAAGTGGGCGATTCCGATGTCCCTCGGCGACTCCCATCGCGGCTACCGGGTGATGGGCACCACCGAAGCCTATTTCGAGCATTACCAGTACGGTCGCCAGCAGCATCTCGAACTGGCCGACGGCCGCGCCTTCGCCACCGATCCGTTCGAAGTGGTGCTCGGTGCCGAAGTGGCCGAGGCGCTGCATTACAAGCTCGGCGACAAACTGGTGCTGGCCCACGGCGTGGCGGCGATCAGTCTGGTCAAGCACGATGACAAACCGTTCACCGTGGTCGGGATTCTCAAGCGCACCGGCACCCCGGTGGACCGCACGCTGCACATCAGCCTCGGCGGCATGGAGGCGATCCACATCGACTGGCACAACGGTGTGCCGGCCCGTGGCAACGGACGGATCAGCGCCGATCAGGCGCGCAACATGGACCTGACGCCGCAAGCGATCACCGCGTTCATGCTTGGCCTCAACAGCAAGATTTCCACCTTCGCGCTGCAACGGGAGATCAACGAATTCCGTGGCGAGCCAATGCTGGCGATCCTGCCGGGCGTGGCCCTGCAGGAACTTTGGAGTCTGATGAGCACCGCCGAAAAAGCGCTGTTCGTAGTCTCGCTGTTCGTGGTGCTGACCGGGTTGATCGGCATGCTCACGGCGATTCTCACCAGCCTCAACGAACGCCGTCGCGAGATGGCGATCCTGCGTTCGGTAGGCGCGCGGCCGTGGCACATCGCGAGCCTGCTGGTGCTGGAAGCATTTGCTCTGGCGCTGACCGGGGTGATCGCCGGGCTGGCGTTGCTGTACCTCGGCATCGCCGCTGCTCAGGGTTATGTGCAGGCCAATTACGGGCTGTATCTGCCGCTGGCCTGGCCAAGCGAGTATGAATGGACGCTGCTCGGTGGCATTCTGGCTGCCGCGCTGCTGATGGGCAGCGTACCGGCCTGGCGCGCGTATCGCCAATCATTGGCCGATGGCCTGTCGATCCGTTTATGAGGATGTTCACCATGCCCCGCGCCGTGCTTGCGCTGCTGTTGCTGGTCGCCCTGCCCGTGTGGGCGGCGGCGCCGAAAGATCTGACCTGGTCGGAGATGATCCCGCCGGACGCGGCGCCGGAAGTGCCGAACATGACGCCGCTGCACGACCTGTCGAAGATGAGCGATGCGCTGTCCGCCGAATCGGCGCCGGCAGCCAAGCAGGACATGCCCAACGCCCCCGTGGTGCAAAGCCTCGACGGCCAGAACATTCGCCTGCCAGGCTACATCGTGCCGCTGGAAGTCAGCGAGGAAGGTCGCACCACGGACTTCCTGCTGGTGCCGTACTTCGGCGCCTGCATCCACGTGCCGCCACCGCCGTCGAACCAGATCGTGCACGTGAAAAGCGAACTCGGCGTGAAGCTCGACGAGCTGTATCAGCCGTACTGGGTGGAGGGGCCATTGCAGGTCAAGCAGTCCACCAGCGAACTGGCCGATGCCGGGTATCAGATGGATGCGGACAAGATTTACGTCTACGAACTGCCGGAGTAACTCCGGTAATTCTGTACTGTTTGGCCCATTGTCTTCGCGAGCAAGCTCGCTCCCACAGTTGACCGAGCTCTAATGTGGGAGCGAGCTTGCTCGCGAAGGGGCCGGCAAAGGTTCCACAAATAAACCCGCCATCACTGTTTCATTGAGCTGAGTCAAAAGACCGTATCAGACGGATTCGTACCATAGGACATCAAACATTTTTAACGTCCTTTGGGAGCTTCCATGAACAAGTCCTTGCTCAGCGCCTCGCTGTTTGCCCTCGCGCTCGCAGCCCCGCTCGCCCACGCCCACGAAGCCGGCGACATCATCGTTCGTGCCGGTGCGATCACCGTCAACCCGAAGGCCGACAGCTCCAGCGTCAAGGTCGATCAGGGTCCGTTGAGCGGCACCAACCTGGGCGGCAAGGCGACCATGAGCAGCGACACCCAACTGGGTCTGAACTTCGCTTACATGCTGACCAACAACATCGGTATCGAGCTGTTGGCCGCGTCCCCGTTCGAACATGACGTGAAGCTCAAAGGCACTGCCCTGCCAGCCGCCAACGGCAAGCTCGGCACTCTGAAACACTTGCCGCCGACCCTGAGCGTCGTCTACTACCCGCTGGACGCCAAATCGGCCTTCCAGCCGTACATCGGCGGCGGCATCAACTACACCTGGATCTACGACGAGCACGTCGGCAGCGAAGCCCAGTCCAACGGCTTCAGCAACTTCAAGGCGAAAAACTCCTGGGGCCTGGCCTGGCAGGTCGGCGCCGACTACATGCTGACCGACAATATCATGCTCAACGCCCAGGTGCGCTACATCGACATCGATACCCGCGCCACCGTCGAGAACAACGCCGTGGCTCCGGGCACTCGCGCAAAAGTGAATGTCGACGTCGATCCATTTGTGTACATGGTCGGTCTGGGCTACAAGTTCTAAGCAGCAATCAAAGAACGTTCACGTGGTGGTGAATGAGGCTTGGTAGCGGGCAGGCTCAGAACTGACGGCGATGTTACGCCATCGACCGGGGAGCAAGCTCCCTCGCTACAGGAAACCGGTGTGAAACCCGAATTCCGGCCGTGAAAAAGGCGCCTGTCAAAAGGCGCCTTTTTCATGTCTGCGAGAAGCTCAGCGGCCGAGCAAACGGGCCAGGCCGACGTTCATCGGTGTTGGCGTCGGGCACTTGAATCGCTCAAGCAACCGGCTGTTGTTCGCCCGCGAATGACGGATGTCACCGGAGCGCGCCGGGCCGTAGCTGACGGGCGGCAATTCGCCGACCACCGCTTCGAGCGCGGCCAGCATCTGCTTGAGATTGGTCGCCTGATTCCAGCCGACGTTCACCGCACCGACGTCCACTTGCGGCTTTTCGATCGCCTGCACCAGCACATCGACCAGATCTTCGACGTACATGAAATCCCGGGTCTGCTCGCCATCGCCGAACACGGTGATCGGCAGGCCTTTCTGCGCGCGTTCGCTGAAGATGCTGATCACCCCGGAGTACGGCGAGGACGGATCCTGACGCGGGCCGAAGATGTTGAAGAAACGGAAGATCGCCGGTTCCAGAGCGTGCTGGCGGCGATAGAAATCGAAGTACTGCTCGCCGGCCAGTTTGTCCGACGCATAAGGCGTCAACGGCGCCTTGGGCGTGTCTTCGTCAATCGACTCGCCTTCGCCATTGTTGCCGTAGACCGCCGCGCTGGAAGCGTACAGCACACGTTTGACGCCGGCCTCGCGCATGGCTTCGCAGACGTTCAGCGTGCCGATGAAATTGCTTTGGTGAGTTTTCACCGGATCGTCCACCGACGCCTGCACCGACGCAACGGCAGCCAGGTGGGCGACAGCGCTGCAACCCTGCATCGCCTGCGCGACCAAAGCGGCGTCGGCCACATCGCCGACGATCAGTTCGACCTTGGGGTTGTCCAGCGGCAGGTTGCTGCGCTTGCCGGTCGACAGATCATCGAGGATCCGCACCGAATGGCCGTTGGCGAGCAACGCGTCAGTCAGGTGCGAGCCGATGAAACCGGCGCCGCCGGTGATTAAAACAGGGCCGTCAGCCATGGCGATAAAACCTATCCAGTAAGCCCGGGAGCGCGGCACGCCAGGCGCGCGGCTTGATCCCGAAGGTGTGCAGAATTTTCTTGCAGGCGAGCACCGCGTGTTGCGGTTCTTCGGCGGCATCCGGCCGCGCGGCGTGGGCCTGGGCGGTCGGCGCTTCGATGGCCAGCGGGTGCAGGCCGCGCGCTTCGGTGAGAATCGCCTGGCCCAGCGCGAGCGGCGTGGTCGCCTCGTGGCCGGCGTAGTGGTAAGTGCCCCACAGCGGCGCGGCGCAATCGAGTTGTTTGAGCACCGAGATGATTACCCGCGCGGCATCGTCGACCGGGGTCGGATTGCCACGGCGGTCATCGGCCAGCAGCAATTCTTCCGGTTGTTCGGCACGGGCCAGGAAGCGCCCGAGGGTGCCTTCCGGGCTGTCGTCGAGCAGCCAGCCAAAGCGCAGCAGCACGTGTTGCGGGCAGGTGGCACGCACGCTCTGCTCGATCCGCCACAGAGCCTGACCGCGCAGGCCCAACGGCACCGGTTCGTCCTTTTCGCTGTAGGCGGTGGCGCGGGAACCGTCGAACACCCGATAACTGGACGGCTGCACCAGCACGATGTTGTGGTGCTGGCACAGTTCGGCCAGTCGCTCGATGGCGCGTTCCTGCCCGGCCAGACGGCTTTCGCTGACGGCCTCGGCCTGGAACCAGTCGAAATAGTAGGCAAGGTTGATCAATGCATCGGGACGGGTGTCGTCGAGCAGTTGAGTCAGGCTCGCGGCATCCCAGCCGTCTTCGGGCGGGCGGGGGGCGAGGAAACCGATGTCTTCCTCTGCACCGAGGCGAATCAGCGCCTGCCCAAGGGCATTTCCGCCGCCCAGTAACATAAGGCGCATTCGCATAGAGTCAGCAGGCCCAGTCTGATTGGAACGATGGCTTTGGCGACGATGTTTGGTACAGCGTCGTCGATAATTGCCGGAATCGTTGCATTTTGCGGGTTTAGTGCGCAACCGTCACCCGTAAAGTGTAGATCCCGAGCGGTACTTGCAACTTCGCCCGCCCACCCGCATAACTGAAGCCATGAATCTGCCCCTCCCCAAGGACGCGGCGCTGGCAGGCTTTCACCCCGCCGTCAGCGCCTGGTTCAGCAGCACATTCCCGACGGTGACCGCCGCCCAGGCCCGCGCATGGCCGTTGATCCGCCAGCGCCGCTCGACGCTGATCGCTGCGCCCACCGGATCTGGGAAAACCCTCACCGCATTCCTCGCCGTGCTCGACGATCTGGTCCACCGTGGCCTGGAAACCCCGGACGGTCTGCCGGACGAAACCCTGGTGGTCTACGTTTCGCCGCTCAAGGCGCTGTCCAACGACATCCGCATCAACCTGCAAAATCCGCTGGCCGGAATAACCGACCAGTTACGCCAAATGGACCTGCCGGCGCTGGAAATCACCACCGCCGTGCGCACCGGCGACACCCCGCAGAAAGACCGCGCCGCCATGCGCAAGAGCGCGCCGCACATTCTGGTGACCACCCCGGAATCGCTCTACGTGCTGCTCGGCTCGGAATCCGGCCGAAAAATACTCGGCACCACGCGCACGGTGATCGTCGATGAAATCCATGCCATCGCCGCCGGCAAACGCGGCAGTCACCTGGCCTTGAGCCTCGAACGCTTGCAGGCGCTGTGTCCTGAACCGCTGACCCGCATCGGTCTTTCGGCCACGCAGAAACCGATCGATGCGGTGGCGCGTTTTCTGGTGGGTCATGAGCGCCCGTGCGAAATCATCGACATCGGCCACGCGCGCCCAAGGGATCTGGGCATTGAAGTACCGCCGGTGCCGTTGTCGGCGGTGATGGCCAATGATGTCTGGGAACTGGTCTACGACCGTCTCGCCACGTTGGCCCGGGAACACCGCACCACGCTGATTTTCGTCAACACCCGCCGTCTGGCCGAGCGCCTGAGCCGGCACCTGAGCGAACGCCTCGGCAAACACGCGGTGGCGGCACACCACGGCAGTCTGGCCAAGGAATTTCGCCTCGACGCCGAGCAGCGGCTCAAGCGTGGCGAGCTACAAGTGCTGATCGCCACCGCGTCGCTGGAACTGGGGATCGACATCGGCGAAGTCGACCTGGTGTGCCAGATCGCCTCGCCGCGTTCGATTGCCGGTTTTCTGCAACGGGTCGGCCGCTCCGGGCACCAGGTCGGCGGCACGCCCAAGGGGCGCCTGTTCGCCACTACCCGCGATGACCTGATCGAATGCGCCGCGCTGCTCGACTGCGTGCGCCGGGGTGAACTCGATACGCTGCACATCCCCGAAGCGCCGCTGGATGTGCTGGCGCAGCAGATCATCGCCGAGGTCAGTTGCCAGGAATGGGCCGAGGACGATTTGCTCGCGCTGTTCCGCCGGGCCGAACCCTACGCCCGCCTCGACGAAAAACATTATCAGGCGCTGCTGAGCATGCTCGCCGAGGGTTACAACGGCCGCCAGGGCATCCGCAGCGCCTACCTGCACCGCGACGCCGTCAGCCGAACCCTGCGCGGACGACGCGGCGCCCGGCTGACCGCCGTCACCAGCGGCGGCACCATCCCCGACAACGCCGACTACAGCGTATTGCTCGAACCTCAGGGCCTGAACATCGGCAGCGTCAACGAAGACTTCGCCGTGGAAAGCATTGCCGGCGACGTGTTCCAGCTCGGCAACGCCTCCTATCGCATCCTGCGGGTGGAAACCGGCAAGGTGCGGGTCGAAGATGCCCACGGCCAGCCGCCGACCATTCCGTTCTGGCTCGGCGAAGCACCGGGACGCAGCGATGAGTTGTCGGCGGCCGTGGCGCGCCTGCACGCGCAACTCGATCAATTGCTCAGCGCCAGCCCCGGCAATCTGCAACCGGCCCTCGACTGGCTGACCGACACCCTCGGTCTGAACCTGGCCAGCGCCGAACAACTGGTGGATTACCTGGCCCGCGCCCGCCTCGCCCTCGGCGCCTTGCCGTCGCGCGACACGCTGCTGATGGAGCGGTTTTTCGACGAGTCCGGCGGCACCCAGCTGATCATTCATTCGCCGTTCGGCAGCCGAATCAATCGCGCCTGGGGCCTGGCCCTGCGCAAGCGTTTCTGCCGCACCTTCAACTTCGAATTGCAGGCCGCCGCAAGCGAAGACGCGATCGTGCTGTCGCTGTCCACCAGCCACAGTTTCGAACTCGACGAGGTCTGGCGTTACCTGCACAGCAACAGCGCCGAGCACATTCTGATTCAAGCGGTGCTGGATGCGCCGCTGTTCGGCGTGCGCTGGCGCTGGAATGCCGGCGTGGCGCTGGCCCTGCCGCGCTACACCGGCGGACGCAAGGTCGCGCCGCAATTGCAGCGGATGAAAAGCGAAGACCTGATCGCCAGCGTGTTTCCCGATCAGATCGCCTGCCTGGAAAACCTCGCCGGTGAACGGGAAGTCCCCGAGCATCCGCTGGTGGAACAGACCCTCGACGATTGCCTGCACGAGGCGATGGACAGTGAAGGCTGGCTCGAACTCCTGCGGCGCATGGAGCGCGGCGAAGTGCGCCTGATCGCCCGTGACCTTCCGGCGCCCTCGCCGCTGGCGGCGGAAATCCTCAGCGCCCGCCCCTACACCTTTCTCGACGATGCGCCGCTGGAAGAGCGTCGCACCCAGGCCGTGCTCAACCGCCGCTGGAGCGATCCGCAATCCACTGATGACCTCGGCGCGCTGGACGCCGACGCGATCAACGCCGTGCGCGAAGAAGCCTGGCCGACACCAAACAGCGCCGATGAAATGCACGAAGCGCTGATGAGCCTGGCCTGCATCAGCGACCGCGAGGTCGAGGCCAATCCGCAGTGGCGCGATTGGCTGAATGCTCTGGCCAATACCGGGCGAGCCTGCCGATTGCAGATCGATCCCGAGCATTCACTGTGGCAGGCAAGAGAACGCCTGACCTGTCTGCAAGCGCTTTATCCACAGGCGCATTCGGCACTCCCCGCGTTACCCGGTTTCGACGAAGCATGGACGGCCGATGACGCACTGATCGAAGTGATCCGCGCGCGGCTCGGCGCATTCGGTCCGCTACCGCTGGCGGCGATTGCCGAACCCCTGGCCTTGATGCCGGCCTCTGCTCTTCAAGCCCTCGCTCATCTGGAGCGCGAAGGTTATGTACTGCGCGGCCAGTTCACGCCGGGGTCGACTGTTGAGGAATGGTGCGAGCGGCATCTGCTGGCGCGCATTCATCGCTACACGGTCAAGCGTCTGCGCCGGGAAATCGAGCCGGTGGCGTTGCAGGAATTCATGCGGTTTCTGTTCGACTGGCAGCACTTGTCCCCGTCAACCCGTGGTCAGGGCAGCACTGTGTTGCCGGCGATTGTCGGTCAGTTCGAAGGCTATCCGGCTGCTGCTTCGGCGTGGGATAGCGACCTCCTTTCCGCGCGGCTCAAGGACTATTCATCGAGCTGGCTGGATGATCTGTGCCGCAGCGGAAAACTCGTGTGGACGCGACTCAGCGCCCGACAAAACATCAGCGGCACGGCATTGCGCAGCACGCCGATCGTGTTGTTGCCGCGCAGTCAGGTTGGCTTGTGGAGTGCACTGGCCGAGCAGACGCCGGTCAGTGAACTGTCGCCCAAGACCCGCAAGGTTTTCGACGCACTGAGCCAGCACGGCGCGCTGTTTTTCGATGAGCTGATCCATGAAGCGCGCCTGCTGCGCACCGAGCTGGAAATCGCCTTGCAGGAACTGGTCGGCGCCGGCCTGGTGAATGCCGACAGCTTTGCCGGATTGCGGGCGCTGATCACCCCGGCGAGCAAGCGCCAGCAGCGCAGCAGTCGACGCGGGCGCGGGGCGTTTGTCGGGGGCATGGACGATGCCGGGCGCTGGGCGTTATTGCGTCGCGGGCCGGTTGCGGAAAACCGTCAAACAGCGTCGCCCGAAACGCTTGAACACGTCGCCATGACCTTGTTGCGTCGCTATGGCGTGGTGTTCTGGCGCCTGCTGGAACGTGAGGCTGATTGGCTGCCGAGCTGGCGCGAACTGCTGCGCACATTCCATCGGCTGGAAGCCCGGGGCGAGATTCGTGGCGGGCGGTTTGTCAGCGGTCTGGCGGGCGAGCAATTCGCCCTGCCCGAGGCGATTCCGCTGTTGCGCGAAGTCCGCCGTCGCCCCCATGACGGCAGCCTGATTGCGGTGTGCGGCGTCGATCCGCTGAACCTCGCCGGCACCTTGTTGCCGGGGGCGAAAGTGCCGGCGCTGGCGAGCAATCGGCTGGTGTATCGCGACGGCCTGCCGGTCGCTGCCGAGGTCGCGGGCAAGCAGCAATTCTGGGTGGAACTGGATCAGGTTTCCATGGAGCAGGTGCGCAGCAAACTGATCCGGCATTGATGTAAACCGGTCTGGCCTCTTCGTCGGATCGCCGCCCGGACCAAGCCCGCTCCCACAGGGTTCTTTGTGATGCCGAAATAGCAGGCACCGCCCAATTACTGTGGGAGCGGGCTTGCCCGCGAAAGGGCCGGCACATGCACTACAAGAACGCCTATTGAGTCGGCGATTGCTCCGGCAACACTACCGACGAATGCACCGGCGCCACCTCTTCTTCCTGGCGTTTGGGCAGCAAAACCTGCTGTGGATAAGTCTGGGCGAAATGCACCCACGGGCTGTTATCCACAAGCTTTTTCAAACGCTGGTTGAACGCGCGGCTCACCGCATATTGCCCGCCCGACACTGTGCGAAATTGCGCGGTCAGCACCACGCCGTTCAGGTCCATCTTGTCTACGCCAAATACATCCAGCGGCCCTTGCAGGTTGTACTTGAGGAACGGGTCTTCGCGAATCGAATCCCCCGCCTCGCGGATCAGCTCAATGGCCTTGTCGACATCGGTGTCGTAGGTGAACTGCACCGAGAAAAACGCGAACGCAAACTGCCGCGATTGGTTGGTCACCGCCTTGATCTGGCCGAACGGCACCGAGTGCACGAAGCCCTTGCCATCGCGCAGGCGCAAGGTGCGAATGGTCAGGCCTTCGACCGTGCCGGCGTGCCCGGAATCGAGCACCACCCAATCGCCGATCGACAGGGTGTCTTCGATGATGATGAACAGCCCGGTGATCACGTCCTGCACCAGTTGCTGCGAGCCGAAACCGATGGCCAGGCCGACCACCCCGGCACCGGCCAGCAGCGGCGCGACGTTGATCCCCAGATTGGCCATGGTGGTGATCGCACAGATCACCACCAGGATGATTTTGATCGCGTTGCGCAGCAGCGGCAGGATGGTTTTCACCCGGGTGCTGGGCTGGCGCGCCGAGCGTTTGCTGACCGGCGGTTTTAGTGCTTCCTGAATCGCCGTGTCGAGCACCACCCACAGCAGCCATGTCACGAGGAAGATCAGGCCGATGCTGCTCAGGGCATTGCTGATCGCCCGGCCGACCGTGCTGCTCTGGGCGAAGTCGAGCAGCGACACGCCCCAGATCCGCCCGAGAATGTCGATGAACGCGATCGCGATGATGATCCGCAATAAGGCGTGCAACAGGCTGAGAAAGCGTTCCTTGTAGGCACTGCTGCGCTGGATCGCCTCGGCCTTGCGCGACTTGAACAGGTGTTGCAGCACGGTGCTCAGAAACACCGTGCCGATCAGCAACACCGTGGTGAGCAACGCGCAGCGCAGGGCTTTCTGGTTGTCCTCGCCGATGCCGATCAGATTGACCGCCGAGACCAGCACCATCAGCACGATCGGCCAGTACCAGAGCCCGGAAAAAATCCGCAGCGACTCCTGCAACGACGGCTGTTTCAGACGCTGGACCAGCGGGCGATTGCGGATCAGGTGCGCCACCGGCCGACGCAGGCGAATCACCAGCAGACCGAAGATGATCGAGGCCAGCAGACCGGTGAACACCGCGATGCTGCTGGTGATGTTGCCGCCCAGTTGCCGGGCGATCTGCGGGCTGGTCAGGGCATCGCTGAGGGCAGCGAGAAAGCCGATCAGGAACAGCGGTTTCGGGCAGTAGTCGCGGATGATCTGCACCGCACGGCGCTTGTGGCCGACGTTGAACATCACCACCACGCACAACAGCATCGACGTGGAAAATATCCCGCTGCTGGTGGCGTAGGCAAAACACAGCGCCAGCGCGCGACCGACCGAGGCCGACAGAAAATGGCTGACGTACAGGGTCAACGGCAGGCAGATCAGCGCGGGCAGCGTGTAGGGCAACAGGTAACCGAGCAGGTCCTGACTGCGTTGGCGGGTGCGCAGCCAGCGCCCTTCCCGCAGACGTTTGCCCAGCACGCTGCCGAGCACCGTCAACACGGCAAACGTGCCCAGCCACACGCCGGAGAGCATCAGGAAATCCCCCGCCACGCTCCAGCCGGAGCGGTTCGAGGGTTGGTTGACCAGCCTGTCGACTTCATCCGCCGCCCGGTCGGCGCGCAGGCGCCAGGCGTCGACCAGATGCTCGTTGAGATCGAGTTTGTCCTGCACGTCGTCGATGCTGGAACTGATGGCGCCGAGCAGTCCGCCCTGCACGATCGGTTCCGGCTCGGCCGGCTCTTCACTGGCCGCCGGAACGCCCGGCAGGCTGGCGGCTTGTACTGCATTGCCGCCGAACAACAGCAATGCCCCCAATAGAATCGCGATCCTGAACCTGGTCAAAACGCAGAGCTCCCTTGGTTGAACCTGTAAGGAACTGATCGGTTTTGGCCCGGCAAGTTCGGTTTTTGCGGTTGATCGTTTCCAAGCTCCACTCCCCTCGTTGATCGTTCCCACGCTCCGCGTGGGAATGCAGCCAGAGACGCTCCGCGTCTCGAAGAGCGGACGCAGAGCGTCCACGGAGGCATTCCCACGCAGAGCGTGGGAACGATCACCTTACGATCAGCGTTAGGGCTGATATTTGCGTCGCACGCAAATATCAAATGCCCATCCCCGTATTTTTCCACCCCCGCCAAACCCCGACACTGCGCTCCATTCAATCCTCAACCGGAGTGCCGTCATGCCCATTGCCCTGCTCGCGCTGACCCTCAGCGCTTTCGCCATCGGGACGACCGAGTTCGTCATCGTTGGCCTGCTTCCCACCATCGGCGCCGATCTCGGCGTCAGCCTGCCGTCCGCCGGTCTGCTGGTCAGTCTGTATGCCCTCGGCGTAGCCATCGGTGCGCCAGTGCTGACCGCCCTCACCGGCAAAGTCCCGCGCAAACTGTTGCTGCTGTCGCTGATGGTGCTGTTCACCCTCGGCAACCTGCTGGCCTGGCTGGCGCCGAGTTATGAATCGCTGGTACTGGCGCGAATCGTCACGGGTCTGGCCCATGGCGTGTTCTTCTCCATCGGTTCGACCATCGCCACCAGCCTGGTGCCCAAGGAAAAAGCCGCCAGTGCGATTGCGATCATGTTCACCGGCCTGACCGTGGCGCTGGTCACCGGCGTGCCACTGGGCACGTTCATCGGTCAGCACTTCGGCTGGCGTGAAACCTTCCTCGCCGTGTCGGCGCTGGGTGTCATCGCGTTCATCGGCAGCCTGCTGTACGTGCCGAACAACATTGCCCACAGCAAACCGGCGTCGCTGTTGCAGCAATTGCAGGTGCTCAAGCAACCGCGCCTGTTGCTGGTGTACGCCATGACCGCCATCGGTTACGGCGGCTCGTTCATCGCCTTCACGTTCCTGGCGCCGATCCTTCAGGACATCTCCGGCTTCAGCGCCGGCACCGTCAGCCTGGTGTTGCTGGTGTACGGCGTGTCGGTGGCCGCCGGCAACATCTGGGGCGGCAAACTGGCGGACAAACGCGGGCCGATCAGCGCGCTGAAAATCATCTTCGCCCTGCTCGCCGCCGTGCTGTTCGTGCTCACCTTCACCGCCGGCAACCCATGGCTGGCGCTGGCCACCGTGCTGGTCTGGGGCGCAGTCGCCTTCGGCAATGTGCCGGGCTTGCAGGTGTATGTGGTGCGTCAGGCTGAACATCACACGCCGCACGCCGTGGACGTGGCATCAGGCCTGAACATTGCCGCGTTCAACCTCGGGATTGCCGGCGGTGCGTGGGGTGGCGGTTTGATCGTCGAGCACATCGGCCTGATTCACACTGCATGGATCGGCGGCCTGGTAGTGCTGGTGGCATTGGCCCTGACGGTATGGAGCGGTCGCCTCGATCGCCTGGGCCCGGTGTACGCCGAACCCGCCGAAGGCTCGACCCGAATCGTCACCGGGCACTAATCCGGCGCAACCCGACCGTCCGTAATCCTGTCGAAACTTTCCCGAACCGCCCGCAGTCATCCACAGACAGAGGCCGTACGGGGACTTTCGACGGGAGGGCGGCATGGCAACGATTCATATCGGTATTTCAGGCTGGCGTTACGCCCCGTGGCGCGGGGACTTTTACCCCAAGGGGCTGGCGCAGAAACGCGAATTGCAGTTCGCCTCACGGGCGGTCAACAGCATCGAAATCAACGGATCGTTCTACGCCCTGCAACGGCCCGAACGCTACGCCCAGTGGTACGCCGAAACACCGGACGACTTCGTGTTCAGCATCAAGGCGCCGCGCTTCATCACCCACATCCGCCGCCTGCGCGATATCGAAAAACCCCTGGCCAATTTCTTTGCCTCCGGGGTGCTGGAATTGAAGGAAAAATTCGGCCCGATCCTCTGGCAGTTCCCGCCCAACTTCACATTCGACCCCGAGCGTTTCGAAGCTTTTCTCGATCAGTTGCCCCACGACACCCAGGCTGCCGCCGCCCTCGCCCGCCAGCACGATTCACACCTGCACGGCCACGCCAGCATGAAGGCCTACGGCAAAAAACCGCTGCGCCATGCCGTGGAAATCCGCAACGACAGCTTCATCGACCCCGACTTCGTGCGCCTGCTCAAACGCTACAACACCGCTCTGGTGATCGCCGACACCGCCGGGAAATGGCCGTACCGCGAAGACCTGACCAGCGATTTCGTCTACCTGCGCCTGCACGGTGCCGAAGAGCTCTACGCCAGCGGTTACACCCGTGCCGCGCTGCAACGCTGGGCCGAACGGATCGACGCCTGGCACCATGGCCGGCAACCGGGCGACGCCCATTTGATCGCGCCGCGCTTGAAGCCTCGTGCCCGTAAATCCCGCGAGGTTTTCTGCTACTTCGACAACGACATCAAGGTCCGCGCGCCGTTCGATGCCCGCAGCCTGTTGCAGCGTTTCGAACAGGATAAAAACCTCGAAACCATGCCCGGTGAACCGGCCGACGAAGGGGTACTCGCATGAGCATTCCCGAGCCGCTCGGCTTCACCGACGAGCAGTCCACGGTCATCACCACGGTGCGCCGTTTCACCGTGCTGACGGTCAACACCCACAAGGGTTTCACCGCACTGAACCGGCGTTTCATCCTGCCGGAATTGCGCGAAGCGGTGCGCAGCGTGTCCGCCGATGTGGTGTTTCTTCAGGAAGTCCACGGCACCCACGAGCACCATCCCAAACGTTACGAAAACTGGCCGACGATGCCGCAGTATGAGTTTCTCGCCGACAGCCTCTGGCCGCAGTTCGCCTATGGGCGCAACGCGGTGTATCCGGACGGCGATCACGGTAATGCAGTGCTGTCGAAATTCCAGATCGTGCGCCATGACAACCTCGACGTTTCGATCAGCGGACATGAAAACCGCGGCCTGTTGCACTGCGTGCTGCGCCTGCCGGGAGACGACCGTGAAGTACATGCGATCTGCGTCCATCTGGGCCTGCGCGAAAGCCATCGCAACGATCAACTGGGCTTGCTGCGAGAACGCCTTTCCGAGTTGCCCGGTGACGCGCCGGTGATCGTCGCCGGCGATTTCAACGACTGGCGCCAGCGCGCCGATGCCTTGCTTGAACCCTGTGGCCTGCGTGAAGTGTTTGCGGCGCATCACGGCAAACCGGCGCGCAGTTTTCCCGCGCGCATGCCGCTGCTGCGCCTGGACCGGATCTACGTGCGCAACCTAAAAGCCAGTCAACCCAAAGTGCTGGCGAACCGTCCCTGGTCACACCTTTCCGACCACGCACCGCTATCGGTGGAGATTGAACTATGAGCAGTGCACCGTTGGAGAAATCCGCCGTGGAACCAGTCAGCATCACCCCGCCCGTGCGCGAGCCGGGCACCGTCGATGTCGAGTATCGCTGGCAGGGCAACAACCGGCTCGAGCTGCTGGAAAACGGCGAGGAATATTTTCCCCGGGTGTTCGAAGCGATGCGCGCGGCGAAAAGCGAAATCCTGCTGGAGACCTTCATCGTCTTCGAAGACAAGGTCGGCATGGAATTGCAGGAAATCCTGATCGATGCCGCCCGGCGTGGCGTGCGCACCACCGTCAGCCTCGACGGCTTCGGTTGTGGCGAACTGAGCACCGGTTATCTGACCGCGCTGAGCGATGCCGGCGTGCATTTGCAAATCTTCGATCCGGCCCCGAAACGCTTGGGCATTCGCACCAACTGGTTCCGCCGTTTGCACCGCAAGATTGTGGTAGTCGACGGGCTGGTTGCGTTCATCGGCGGGATCAATTTTTCCGGCGATCACCTGGCCGATTTCGGTCCCGAAGCGAAGCAGGATTACTCGGTGGAAATTCAGGGCCCGGCGGTGGCCGACATCCATCATTTCGCTCTGCTGCAAAGCGGCCGTCCGGGGCGGGCGAGGTTCTGGTGGCAACGCCGTCGACAGCGGCGCGCCGAGATGGCATTCGATGACCACGACGGTCAGGTGCGTCTGGTGTTCCGCGACAATGATCGCCACAACACCGACATCGAAGACGTTTATTTGCAGGTACTGCGCCGCGCCCAACGGCGGGTGGTGATCGCCAACGCCTACTTCTTTCCCGGCTATCGCCTGCTGCGCGAAATCCGCAACGCGGCCCGGCGCGGAGTCGAAGTGCGGCTGATTCTGCAGGGGCAGCCGGACATGCTGGTGGCCAAACTCGCCGCGCGCATGACCTACGACTACCTGCTCAAGGCCGGGGTGCAGATTCACGAATATTGCGAGCGGCCGCTGCACGGCAAAGTGGCGCTGGTGGACGAGGAATGGAGCACCGTCGGTTCGAGCAATCTCGACCCGCTGAGCCTGTCGCTGAACCTGGAAGCCAACGTGCTGATCCGCGACCGCGCCTTCAATCGCCACTTGTTCGAGCGCCTCGAAGACCTCAGCCACAACCATTGCAAGGCGATGGACGCCGCGAAGTCGCCGCGCGGGCGAATCTGGCACATGACCGTGGGCTTTCTGGTGTTTCACTTCCTGCGGCATTTCCCGGCGATGGCCGGCTGGCTGCCGGCGCACAAGCCACGGCTCAAACCCTTCACCCACGCCGCCGGGAGCGATCCGTCATGAGCCAATCCGAAGCCCACGCGGCGGTGCATCCGGCACCGGCGGGCAAGTCCCGCTGGAGCCGCTGGAAGCGTCCGCTGACCCTGCTGTTTTTCCTCGCGCTGATCGTGCTGCTGACGATGTTCGCCAGCCGCATCGAATGGGCCGAGGTGCTGCAAACTCTCGCCGACTTCAAGGTGCGCACGCTGATCATTGCCTCCAGCCTGACCCTGCTGAGCTTTCTGGTGTACGCCAGTTTCGACCTGATCGGCCGCACCTACATTCGTCAGGATCTGACCTGGAAACAGATTCTGCCGGTGGGCGTCATCAGCTACGCCTTCAATCTCAACTTGAGCGCATGGGTCGGCGGGATCGCCATGCGCTATCGCCTGTATTCGCGGCTCGGGGTGAGCAAAAGCAACATCGCCAAGATCCTCGGCCTGAGCCTGGCGACCAACTGGTTCGGCTACATGACCATCGCCGGCGTGGTGTTCGCTAGCGGGCTGGTGCGGATGCCACCGGGCTGGAAAATCAGCAGCGGTGCGTTGCAGGGCATTGGCGTGTTGCTGCTGTTGGTCAGTGTCGGCTATCTGGTCGCCTGCCAGTTTTCCCGGCGGCGCGAGTGGTCGATTCGCGGGGTAGAAATCAACCTGCCGTCGCTGCGCATGGCGGTCCTGCAATTACTGCTCGGGGCGCTGAACTGGTCGCTGATGGCGGCGGTGATTTTCACCTTGCTGCCGAGCAAGCTCGACTATCCACTGGTGCTCGGGGTGCTGCTGATCAGCGCGATTGCCGGGGTCATCACCCACATTCCCGCCGGGCTCGGCGTGCTGGAAGCGGTGTTCGTGGCGCTACTGCAACACGAGGCTTCCCGGGGCAGTCTGGTGGCAGGATTGCTGGCCTATCGGGCGATCTATTTCCTGCTGCCGCTGCTGATCACCGTGCTGATGTACCTGGTGGTGGAAGCCAAGGCCAAGGCGTTGCGGATCGAGAAGAAACCCAAATCCTGATCAGCGCGACTGAATGATGCTCAACCGCTCGCCCACCACCATCTCGGTGATCCAGTCGACCAGGATCGAGGTGTAGGCCTGCTGCGAGGTCGGGTCGCTCAGGGCATGGTCGGCGCCATCGATGATGCGGTGAGTCAGCGAGTGGGTCTGCTGGCACGCGGCGCGGTAACTCATGATCGTCGCGTGGGGCACGTAGTCATCGGTTTCCGATTGCACCAGCAGCACGTCCCCGGTGAATTGCGAGCAGGCGTGTAAGGCGCGGTTGCTGTCGGCGCGCACCAGGGTGCCGCGATAATCGCGCAGGTCGGCCTTGTCCAGATCTCGCTTGGGCGTGTGCCATTGCTCGTCGCGGTACAACGCCGGCACCCGCAGCGCCAGCCAACGCACCGGGCGCAGCGAGGTGAGGATCGAGGCGAGATATCCACCATAGCTGGTGCCCACCACCGCAATGGCCGAGGTATCCAGCGCCGGATGAGCGAGCAGTCGGTCGTAGGCCGCCAGCAAGTCGCGCAAGTTATCTTCACGGGTGACCCGGCTCAGCGGAATGCCGGTGCCGCCGGTGTGCCCGCGCAGGTCGAACGTCAGGCACACGCAACCCAGGCCGGCGATGCCTTTGGCCCGTTCCAGATCCCGCTCCTGACTGCCGCCCCAGCCGTGCACGAACAACACGCCGGGGACTTTCGATTTGGGACTGAGGAACGTCCCGCTCATCTGTTCATCATCAATGTCGATTTGAATGCTTTCGCTTCTAGCCGTCATAGGATTTAACCGTTACATATTTGAGGAGAAAGTCGCTGTTCTCGGCCGGCCCGCGATACACCTCGATGGCATCCGCCGGCAGGGCCTGATCGATATAGGTTTCCACCGACGACACGCGGATCGCGCGCATCGAGGGATCGTTGACGAAACTTTGCAGCGCCGCCACTTCCGCGCTGCTGGCGCCGCCCATGCGCCAGGACTGTTCGAGCACGCCACTGCGCGGCCGGCCTTCGCTGTCCAGGCCCTGGGCGATGTCGTAATTGCGCCGCGAGGCATAAAAACGCGGATAGGCTTCGTCCGCCGCCCGGTCGAAGACCTGCGCCTGCTGGATCGCCAGACGCACGTCGTCGGGCAGATCCAGCGTCAGCAGATCCTCATAACCGCCCTGCACCACCAGCAGGTTCGAGCCGCCGTACACTTCCTCGCCGTGGGCATCTTTGGTCAAGTATTGATCACCGCAGTAACTCAGCACCCGGTCGCCGATGAACGACTGGCCGACGCTGTGGGTGACCACCTGACTCAAATCCTGCTCCAGCACCACGCCATCGCTGAACAGTTCTCCGGCCTCGGGTCGGGCGAGGATTTCGTCGAACGCATCCAGGCTCTTGATTACTTCCTGACCGCGCCCGGCGCAGGCGTGGATCGGCTTGATCCGGATCGGTCCGCTGTACAACAGATGTTCGGCGGCGGGCCGTGCATCCTCCAGCGCAAAGACGCTGAGCCCGTCCAGCACCACGCTGCGCACCCGCTCGGAAAACAGCGGCGACCAGCCTTGCGGCGCATGGGCCTGATGGCTGCGCAAACCGTGGCTGATGGCTTTGGTGCAGATGAAATCGTGCTCGACGAAACCGCCCCACAAATCATCCGGACCGCTCACGCCCAGTTCGCGGGCCGCCGCGCCGACGAGGGTCTGGGTCGGCAACAGATAAATATCCCGGCCGCGATGCTTTTCGGCGTCGTAACTGCCGCCGAACTTGAGGCCAAGGATCTGCGCCAGCCATCGCGCGAGGGCTTTGTTGGTCTGCACTTCATGTTGTGGCGCGCCGGGTCGAACCGAGTGGGCGACGACCACTTTCCTGCGGGATGTCGGGGTCATGCGTCCCCCTTCCAACGGCGGGTTGAATGTAGGTCAGAGGGTGCAGAGATCAGGCCAACCGGGGCTTGCCTGAAACGCCCTGCAAATCAGCCACTTGAAAAACCCGTGCTGGCACCGCGCCTGTTTCAATCTGCACGACTGCACTGTGGGCTCCGGCATTTTGCACGACAGGTGCTTACTACTTCGCCACGGCCGGCGGCGGACTGACGCCGAATCGCGTGCGGTATTCACTCGGCGCCAGCCCGGTGATTTTCTTGAACGTCGCGCGAAAGGCTCCCGGATCCTGATAGCCCACCGTCCACGCAATGTTGTCGATGGTGCCGTTGGTGAACTCGAGCATTTCCCGGGCCTTGCCGACCCGCAGGTGCTGGCAGTATTCGGTGGGTTTCAGGCCGGTCGCCGCGCGGAAACGGCGCAGGAAAGTACGTTCTTCGAGGCCCGCGCGTTCGGCCATCGCCGTCAGCGAGACATCGGTCGCGCCATTGCCTTGCAGCCAGTGCTGAACCTTGAGAATCGCCCCGTCGCCATGATTGAGGATCGGGGCGAAATTGCTGCCGCAGGCACTGGCGCTGTCGCTGTGTTCCACCACCAGGAATCGCGCGGTCGCGCTGGCGATGCTCGGCCCGAGCAGACGATCGACCAGCCGTAGCCCCAGTTCCGACCAGGCCATCAAACCGGCCGTGGTGATCAGGTCGCCGTCATCGACAATCGGTGTGTCGGCTTTGAGTTTAATGTGTGGATATCGCTCCGCGAACGCCTTGGCTGACGTCCAGTGCGTGGTGGCGCTGCGACCGTCGAGCAGACCGCTTTCGGCCAGCAGCAGAGAACCGACGCACACCCCGCCGAGGGTGGCGCCGCGGGCGTGTTGCTCGCGCAGCCAGTGAATCAGCCCGGTGGGCACCTGGGCTGCCGAAAAACCGCCAATGGACGGCGGAATCACGACCGCCACCAGACCCGCTTCGGCGCCAGGGTCGCTGTCGTGGACCCGCACCGGCGATTGATCGCCCTCGACCTGCCAATGGCTGACCCGCAAGCGTGGCAACTGCGCACTCTGGTGCTCGGCAGCGACCCGGTTGGCCACCGCGAACAGGTCGGTCAACCCATGCACCGCCGCCAGCTGCGCGCCGGGATAGATCAGCACACCCAGTTCGACGACTGCCGGTTTCGCGTCCATTGTCAGTTTTCCCCTGTGTATTGTCGGTGCGGCCAATCCTCGAAAACGTGGTCGGCGCCAATACTGAGCCCACACCCAACGTTCACTTCGAGGACACACCCATGGCCAAGCAAGCGCTCATCGTAGTCGATATCCAGAACGACTACTTCCCCCAAGGCAAGTGGCCGCTGGCCGGTGCCGACGCCGCCGCCGACAACGCCGCCCGGCTGATCGCGGCGTTCCGCGAGGCCGGTGATTCGGTGGTGCACATCCGCCACGAATTCACCTCGCCCGAAGCGCCGTTTTTTACTCCGGGCTCCGAGGGCGCCAAGCTGCATCCGAAAGTGCTCAACCGCGCCGACGAGCCGGTGGTGCTCAAGCATTTCGTCAACTCGTTCCGCGAAACCGAGCTGCAATCGATCCTCGACGAACAGGGCATCAAGGAGCTGGTGGTGGTCGGCAGCATGAGCCACATGTGCGTCGACGGCATCACCCGTGCGGCGGCAGATCTGGGCTACAGCGTCACGGTGATTCACGATGCCTGCGCCAGCCGTGACCTGGAATTCAACGGCCTGACCGTGCCGGCCGCCCACGTGCATGCGGCATTCATGTCGGCGCTGGGGTTTGCCTACGCCAGCGTGGTGTCCACCGACGAGTTCCTCGCTGCCAGCCGCTAAGCCCTGCTCTGATACAACCAGAAAAATCTGCGCCCGCCTCGCTGCGGGCGTTTTTTCGCGTGTCATAAAAATCTCACGCGTGAGCCATTGATGGCACTTTGAATTGGTTGTAGTGTTGCTCACGCGTGAGATGTTCATAACGGAGTCATCGCCATGAAAAGCCGCTCCCCTGCCACTAAGTCAGAGAGCCCAAAGGGAGTGCGCTCGACACCGTCCGCAAAAAAACCGTCGAGCTTCTATATGAAGCAGATGCGCGCGGGCCTGGCTGCCGCCGGTTATGTGAAACACGAAACTTGGGTGCTTCCGGAAAACCGAAGCTTGCTCAAGCAAATGGAGCAACAGCTACGCCAACCGATTCTGGCTGGCTCATTCATGTCGGAGAATTACATGAGCGCAGGCAACAACTGGAACATCGATAGCCTCTACAACGCTTTCAAGGCGCTGGACGAGGTGGCTTCGCAAGAGATCACGCTGTCTCTGATCCAGAGCTCCGAACCCAGCCTCAAGCTGGAAATGAACGAATTCGGCGGTCTGCCGATTCACATCGCCCTCGCCGGTCAGCAGATCATCGTCGACACCGTGCTGGTGGACATCGATTCGATCACCGACGTGCGCGCGTTCAACGACGCCGTACTGCGCAGCCGGGAAATGTTCCCGCTGTCGTCGATCGGCATCGAGACCATGCCCAACGGCCAGACCGTCTACAACATGTTCGGTGCACTGAGTGCCGACTCGAGCCTGACCAACGTGGTCACCGAGGTGAAAACCCTGGTCGACAACGTGCAGCGCGCCAGCGAAGCCTTCGAACACTTCTTCAAGTAATCAACAGGGAATATCCAATGACTCAGTCCATCTGGAGCAAGTTGTTCACCGCGCTGCGCGGCGGCGCCAACGAAGTCGGCGAAGCGATCGCCGACCAACAGGCCCTGCGCATCCTCGATCAGGAAATCCGTGACGCCGACAGCGCGCTGTCCAACGCCCGTCGCGAACTGGTCACCATCATGGCCAAGCACAAACTCTCCGCCGACCGCGTGAGCGAGTACGAAGCCAAGATCAGGGACCTGGAAGCCAAGGCCGTTTCCGCCCTGAACGCCGGCCGTGAAGACCTGGCGCTGGAAGTGGCCGAAGCGATCTCGACCCTGACCAACGACCTGGGCGTCGAGAAGAAGCAGAGCGACGAGTTCGGCACCTACGCCGACAACATGCGCAAGGACATCAACAAGGCCGAAGCGCGAATCAAGAGCCTGCGCCAGCAAGTGGACATGGCCAAGGCCCGTGAAAGCGTGCAGAAGGCTCAGGTCAGCGCCTCGATCGCCAGCGGCGGCGCCAACGGCAAGCTGGAAACCGCTGTCGGCACTCTGAACCGTCTGCAAGCCAAGCAGCAGCAACGCGCTGCCGAGCTGAGTGCTGCCGACGAGCTGGCCGATGCGTCGACCGGCAACGACCTGGATCGCAAGCTGCGCGAAGCCGGCATCACGCCGAACGAAGGCAGCGCCAACGCTATCCTTGAGCGTCTGAAGCAGAAGTCCGCCCAGTAACGGCGGCGAGAAAAAAGAAGGGCACCGGGTGCCCTTCTTTTTTGCCTGCTCGTTTGTCACGAGGCCGGTACACTAGCGGCGTTTTGCCAACGAATATCTCCACCCGCTTCAAGGAATGTACCCATGGGATGGTTCAAAGATTTGCTCGGCACCAGCAACTGGCAGTCGGCCGCGCCGGCGTCCGGGTCTGCCGGCGGCCCGCTCGGACTGGCGCAGGGCAAGGCGATCCGCTTCGACACGACCCTCGGCCTGTTGCTCGACGGCAGCACCTCGGTGCGAGTTCCCGACGCCCAGGCCATCTGGAGCGCCGGCTGGATCGACCTCGGTCAGTCGAACAAACTGCATCGCTACTACCTGAACGACGAAGAATTCTGGGTACAGATCCATGTCACGGGCGACGACCAGATCGAGTCGGTGACGCTGTTCAATTACGTCAGCTACGTGACGGTCAACAGTGACGCCGAACTGCAGCGCCTGGCCGGCCCGAACAGTCAGATCGGCCTGCCGACCTATCGCCACGAAGGTGTCGAATACACCCGTGAATGGGGCACCGAACGCGGCCAGACCGAACTGGTGCCGCTCACCGAACAGGTGATCAACCCGGACGAGTCCTACACCATCAACCATCACTCGATGCTCTACGCCCGCGAGACCGGCCTGACCGATCGCCGCGAGCTCTTGCTGTTCTCCGTCGAACAGGACGAGGAAGGCACTGTCAGCCTGAGCACGTCGCTGGGCATCTCGCTGTACACCACCGATTTGAGCACCATTTAAAAGGAAGTTTTCCATGCTGGAAGCGTTGTCCATTTCCCTGAACAAAGCCGCGCTGGTCGGTTTCGTTGCCTACCTGATCGGCGCCGTGCTGCTGTTCATGCTGTTTCAGTTCGTCTACACCCGCGTCACGCCACACAAGGAATTCGAGCTGATCCGTTCCGGCAACGTCGCCGCCGCCATTGCCCTGTCCGGCGCAATCATCGGTTTCGCGATTCCGGCGAGCAACGTGATCGCCCATTCGATCAACGTCCTCGACTTCGTCCTCTGGGCGGTGATCGCAGCGGTGGTGCAATTGTTGGCCTTCCTGGCCACCGGGCTGGTGCTCAAGGGCACGTCCCAGCGCATCGCCAACGGTGAAATCGCTGCGGGCATCTATGTGGCGGCGGTGGCGATCAGCGTCGGCATGCTGAACGCCGCGTGCATGACCCCGTCCTACTGATCGGCAGGAAGCCTGAGATGAAACGAAGCAAGTACGTTCAACTGTCGCTGGCCGCTTCGGTGGCCCTGGCGATTTCCGGTGAAGTGGCCGCCCAGGAACAGCAACGCAACTTCCAGAGCGTCGAACAATGCGTCGACGCCGAACTGGCACCGGATGTCTGCTCGAACGCGTACGTCGCGGCCCTGGCCGAACACCGGCGGATCTCCCCGGCCTACGACGACAAGGCTGCCTGCGACGCGGACTTTGCCGCTGACTGGTGTCAGAAAAATTCCGCCGGCCGTTTCGTGCCGAAACTCGGTGGCTTCAAGGTGCCGCAGGACGGTGAGCCGGCGCAGAACCTCGATGCGATCGCCAATGCGCAGATGCCTGCCGGCGATGCGGCTGCCGTACAGAGCAATCAGACCAGCACTTCGCACTCGTCCAGCGGTGCAGGCAACGGCTGGCTCACCGGATGGCTGATCGGCAATGCCATGAGCAACAACCGCGCGAGCGACTCGCGGCCGGTTTATCGCGAGCGCAATACCCGCCAGACCTACGACACCTCGACGCTGAACCGTCGGATCGAGTCGGCACCAAGCCGCAGTCAGCGGGACTACGACAGCGATTACCGCAAACCGGTCAACGTCGCCTCCTCCACCTCCCGTGGCGGTTTCGGCAGCCAGTCCAGCGCACGCAGCGGTTGGGGCGGCTGGGGCCGTTCGAGCAGCTGACCATGAAGAAGATCCACTGCGCCGAGCGCCACGACTGGAAACAGACCGCCGAAAGCCTCGGTTTTCTGTTTCACACCATCGACGACGAGCCGTACTGGGACGAGCGCGCCTACTACCAGTTCACGCTCGCGCAGATCGAAAACGACCTGGAAGATCCGACCACCGAGCTGCATGAGATGTGCATGGACCTGGTCGACCGCGTCGTGCACAGCGAAGAACTGCTGGATCGTCTGAGCATTCCGGCGCCGTACTACGACATGATCCGAACGTCCTGGCTGGAAGGTCATCCGCATCTGTACGGGCGCATGGACTTCTCCTACAACGGCAACGGCCCGGCGAAGCTGCTCGAACTCAACTACGACACGCCGACCAGTCTTTACGAAGCGTCGGCGTTCCAGTGGGGCTGGCTGGAACAATGCATCGAGCGCGGGATGCTGCCGCGCCATGCAGACCAGTTCAACAGCATCGACACCCGGCTGCACGAAGCCTTTGCCCAACTGAAACTCACGCGGCCGTTTTACTTCGCCTCGATGAAAGACTCGGTGGAAGACAAGGGCACCACGGATTACCTGCGGTTGATCGCAGAGAAGGTCGGCATCGAATCGCGGCACATCGACATCGAAGACATCGGCCTGAGCGCTGAGGGTCGTTTCGTGGATCTCGAGGATCGCTGGATCCCGCACCTGTTCAAACTGCACGCCTGGGAGTTCATCTTCCACGAACCGTTCGGCGCGGCAATTGCCGAATGCGACACCCAGTTTTTCGAACCGGCGTGGAAGTCGATCCTCTCCAACAAGGGCGCCCTACCCCTGCTGTGGGAGTTGCACAAGGGCCACCCGAATCTGCTGGCCGCGCACCTCGATCCGAACCCGGGCAGTGCGGTGCCCAAGGGCTGGGTACGCAAACCGTACTTCTCCCGGGAAGGCGCCAACATCGAGTTGCAGACCGCCGAAGGTCTGATCGTCAAAGAGGATGGGCCCTACACCGATGCGCCCTTCATCCTGCAGAAATTTGCCCCTTTGCCGAAGTTCGACGACAGCTACACGTTGATCGGTTCGTGGGTAATCGGTGATCAGGCGGCGGGGATTGGTGTGCGGGAAGACAATAGTCTGATTACCAAGGATTCGAGCCGGTTTCTGCCGCATCTGATTCTTGACTGAAAAAACCTGCGCGCATGAAAAAGGCCCGTCGTGTTAAGCGACGGGCCTTTTTTATTTAGCGCGGATACAGCAGCGAATCAGAACGGAATATCGTCATCGAAGCTGTCGAAATCCGGAGCCGGTTGCGGTGCGGCCTGCTGTGGAGCCGGGGCCGGACGCTGCTGAGGTGCCGACTGCTGCGGACGCGGAGCCTGTTGGCGTGGCGCCTGCTGCTGATAGTTGTTGCCACCGCCTTGTTGGTCGCCCTGTTGTGGACGGCCGCCGAGCAGTTGCATGGTGCCTTGCATGTCGACCACGATTTCGGTGGTGTAACGCTTGATACCGTCTTTTTCCCACTCACGGGTCTGCAGCTTGCCTTCGATGTACACCTGCGAACCCTTGCGCAGGTATTCGCCGGCGATCTCGGCAACCTTGCCGAACATCGATACGCGGTGCCACTCGGTCTTCTCGACCTTCTGACCGGTCTGCTTGTCGGTCCACTGCTCGCTGGTCGCCAGACTCAGGTTGGTCACGGCGTTACCGTTGGGCAGGTAGCGTACTTCGGGATCCTGGCCGCAAGTACCGACCAGAATGACTTTGTTAACCCCACGGGCCATAACGTTCTCCTAGGCTTCGCACGCAGTCTGCGCCGGGTTGTTCACCAGGCGTTCGAGAGTGGTGCGATCCATTAATTCGGTGTCCAGTTTGATGTAGATCGCCGCTTCATCAGCGACTATCACTGCATCAGTTACCCCTACGAGGGCCTTGAGACGCTCGACCAGACCCGCTTCGCGGATCGCTTCGGGCGACAGCGGCAGGCGCAGGCTCGTCACGTAGGGAGGTTCGCGCATGGTAACAGCAAAGGCCAGCCAAAGTGCAGCCAGCCCGGCACATCCGAGGAACACAACCGACAGACCGCCATGCTGGAACATCCAGCCGCCGAGAATACCGCCGAGTGCCGAACCGAGGAACTGACTGGTGGAGTACACGCCCATGGCCGTGCCTTTGCCACCTGCCGGTGAAACCTTACTGATCAGTGACGGCAGCGAAGCTTCCAGCAGATTGAACGCGGTGAAGAACACCACCGTCCCGATCACCAGAGCCCGCAGGCTGTCACCGAACTGCCAGAAGAATAGCTCAGTGAGCATCAGCGTCATCACGGCGCCGAGCAAAACTCGTTTCATTTTGCGTTTCTTCTCGCCGTAGATAATGAACGGGATCATGGCGAAGAAAGAAATCAGCAGCGCGGTGAGGTAGACCCACCAGTGTTGCTCCTTGGGCAGACCGGCTTTTTCAACCAGTGCCAGGGGCAGTGCGACGAAGCTCGACATCAACATCGCATGTAACACAAAAATGCCCAGGTCCAGCCGCAGCAGGTCCGGGTGCTTGAGCGTCGGCATCAACGCCTGGCGCGCGACGCCGGACTCCCGATGACTCAGCGGCCCGGTGGATTTCGGCACCATGAACATCACGATCACGATCCCGACCAGTGCCATGCCCCCGGTGGCGAGGAACAGGCCGGACAAGCCGAACGCACGGGTCAGCAGCGGGCCGACGACCATCGCCACGGCGAACGACAGGCCGATGGTCATGCCGATCATGGCCATGGCTTTGGTGCGGTGCTGTTCGCGGGTCAGGTCGGAAAGCAAGGCCATGACCGCTGCGGAAATAGCGCCGGCGCCCTGCAGGATCCGCCCGGCAATCACGCCCCAGATCGAATCGGCCTGAGCCGCCAGCACGCTGCCAAGGGCGAAGACGATCAGCCCAAGGTAAATCACCGGACGCCGGCCGATGCGGTCGGAAATGATCCCGAACGGAATCTGGAAAATCGCCTGGGTCAGGCCGTAAGCGCCGATCGCCAGCCCGATCAGGGCCGGGGTCGCTCCCGCCAGATCCATGCCGTAGGTCGCCAGTACCGGCAACACCATGAACATGCCAAGCATACGGAAGGCGAACACCAGGGCCAGACCGCTCGCCGCGCGGGTCTCGCTGCCACTCATGCGTTCGCTGTGGGGATCGTGCATGGAAAAACCTCGTGTGAACCGGCGGCGATTCTACCAGTCCCATCGAGAGACGGGGTATATCGCGACGCTTTGACGCGTACAGATGAAACTCTCTTCATGTAAGGCAAAAAACCCTTCATTTGATAGTGTGCATCCATCCAGTATTTGGCCGTATACTCCTGTGTTTTCGACGCCCGCCGAGCGAGGCCATTTTGGACAAGATCCTGATTCGTGGGGCCCGCACCCACAACCTGAAGAACATCGACCTGACCCTGCCACGGGACAAACTGATCGTCATCACCGGCCTGTCCGGATCCGGCAAGTCGTCCCTGGCCTTCGACACGCTGTACGCCGAAGGTCAGCGCCGCTATGTCGAATCCCTGTCGGCCTATGCCCGGCAGTTCCTGTCGATGATGGAAAAACCCGACGTCGACACCATCGAAGGCCTGTCGCCGGCGATCTCCATCGAACAGAAGTCGACCTCGCACAACCCGCGCTCCACGGTCGGCACCATCACCGAAATCTACGACTACCTGCGTCTGCTTTATGCACGCGTCGGTACGCCGCGCTGCCCGGATCACGACATTCCGCTGGAAGCCCAGACCGTCAGCCAGATGGTCGACCTGGTGCTGGCCCAGCCGGAAGGCAGCAAGCTGATGCTGCTGGCGCCGGTGATTCGCGAGCGCAAGGGCGAGCACCTGTCGGTATTCGAAGAGCTGCGCGCCCAAGGCTTCGTCCGGGCCCGGGTCAACGGCCGGCTCTGCGAGCTGGACGAACTGCCGAAACTGGATAAACAGAAGAAGCACACGATTGAAGTCGTGGTCGACCGCTTTAAGGTTCGCGCCGACCTGCAGCAGCGTCTGGCGGAGTCCTTCGAGACCGCGCTGAAGCTGGCCGACGGCATCGCGCTGGTAGCGCCGATGGACGACGAGCCGGGCGAAGAGATGATTTTCTCCGCGCGCTTCGCCTGCCCGATCTGCGGCCACGCGATCAGCGAGCTGGAACCCAAGCTGTTTTCCTTCAACAACCCGGCCGGCGCCTGCCCGACCTGCGACGGTCTGGGTGTGAAGCAGTTCTTCGACATCAAGCGACTGGTCAACGGTGAGCTGACCTTGGCCGAGGGCGCGATCCGCGGCTGGGACCGGCGCAACGTCTATTACTTCCAGATGCTCGGCTCACTGGCCGCGCACTACGGTTTCAGCCTGGAGCAGCCGTTCAATGAGCTGCCGGCCGATCAGCAGAAGTACATCCTGCACGGCAGCGGCTCGCAGAACGTCGACTTCAAATACCTCAACGACCGGGGCGACATCGTCAAACGCTCGCACCCGTTCGAAGGCATCGTGCCGAACCTCGAGCGCCGCTACCGCGAAACCGAATCGGCGAGCGTGCGCGAAGAACTGGCGAAGTTCCTCAGCACTCAGTCCTGCCCGGATTGCCGTGGCACCCGCCTGCGTCGCGAAGCGCGGCACGTGTGGGTCGGCGAGAAAACCCTGCCGGCGGTGACCAACCTGCCGATCGGCGACGCCTGCGATTACTTCGGCGCGCTGAAGATGACCGGGCGCCGTGGCGAGATCGCCGACAAGATTCTCAAGGAAATCCGCGAGCGCCTGCAATTCCTGGTCAATGTCGGTCTCGACTATCTGTCGCTGGATCGTAGTGCCGACACGCTATCTGGCGGCGAGGCACAGCGGATTCGTCTGGCCAGCCAGATCGGCGCGGGCCTGGTGGGTGTTCTCTATATCCTTGATGAACCGTCCATTGGTCTGCACCAGCGCGACAACGATCGCCTGCTCGGCACCCTCAAACACCTGCGCGACATCGGCAACACGGTGATTGTGGTCGAGCACGACGAAGACGCGATCCGTCTGGCCGACTATGTAGTGGATATCGGCCCGGGCGCCGGCGTTCATGGCGGACAGATCGTCGCCGAAGGCACGCCGGACGAAGTCATGGCGCATCCAGACTCGCTGACCGGTAAGTACCTGTCGGGCCGGGTGAAGATTGAAGTGCCGGCCAAGCGCACACCGCGCAACAAGAAGCAGGTGCTGTCGCTCAAGGGTGCGCGGGGCAACAACCTGCGCAACGTCGACCTGGAAATCCCGATCGGCCTGCTGACTTGCGTGACGGGTGTTTCCGGTTCCGGCAAATCGACGCTGATCAACAACACGCTGTTCCCGCTGAGCGCAACGGCACTCAATGGCGCGACCACCCTGGAAGCCGCAGCCCACGACAGCATCAAAGGCCTGGAACATCTGGACAAGGTCGTCGATATCGACCAGAGCCCGATCGGCCGTACGCCACGCTCCAACCCGGCGACCTATACCGGGCTGTTCACGCCGATCCGCGAACTGTTTGCCGGGGTTCCCGAGTCCCGCTCCCGTGGTTACGGCCCGGGGCGGTTCTCGTTCAACGTCAAGGGCGGTCGTTGCGAAGCCTGCCAGGGCGACGGTCTGATCAAGGTGGAAATGCACTTCCTGCCGGACATCTACGTTCCGTGCGATGTGTGCAAGAGCAAGCGCTACAACCGCGAAACCCTGGAGATCAAATACAAGGGCAAGAGCATCCACGAAACCCTCGAAATGACCATCGAGGAAGCGCGGGTGTTCTTCGACGCGGTGCCAGCGCTGGCGCGCAAGCTGCAAACGCTGATGGATGTGGGCCTGTCGTACATCAAGCTCGGGCAGTCGGCGACCACGCTGTCCGGTGGTGAGGCCCAGCGGGTCAAGTTGTCTCGCGAGCTGTCCAAGCGCGATACCGGCAAGACCCTGTATATCCTCGACGAGCCGACCACCGGTCTGCACTTCGCGGATATCCAGCAATTGCTCGACGTACTGCATCGCCTGCGCGACCACGGCAACACCGTGGTGGTGATCGAGCACAACCTCGACGTGATCAAGACGGCCGACTGGCTGGTGGATCTCGGCCCCGAGGGTGGTTCGAAAGGTGGGCAGATCATCGCCACCGGTACACCGGAGGAAGTGGCCGAGATGAAGCAATCTCACACCGGGCACTACCTCAAGCCGCTGTTGATCCGCGATCGGGCCTGATCGGCGGGCATGAAAAAGCCCCTGTCACTTCGTCAGTGACAGGGGCTTTTTTGTATCGGCTGTCTCGTCCTGAATAAGGTTTACACCTTCTGGCTTCTTATCAGGAGTGTGCAATGGATTCGGGCGCAAAACGCAGTCAACGCGATTACACGCTGACTTTTAAATTGTCGGTTGTCGACCAAGTCGA